>NZ_POTY01000149.1 GCF_003236315.1 Micromonospora craterilacus | reverse complement strand
AATCTCTGCTGGTGGGGGGCTATAGACCGCCGCCCCAGGAGAGCTTTCACGCTGACGAGTTTTGACATTCGCCGTATCCCGGGGAGGGGGTGTCCACAGTGGGCAAACGCGGGCCGCACCCAGAACCGACGGCATTGAAGCTTGTCAAAGGAACCCGGGCTGATCGGGTCAACACGGCCGAGCCGGTGCCATCGCCGCCGGTGGCGCAGATCGAGCCGCCGCAGTGGCTGACTCCGGAGGCGGTGACGTTCTGGCAGGAGTACAGCCCGGACCTGATCCGCAAAGGCGTGCTCACGCAGTGGGATGTGGAGGCTTTCGCGGTCTGCTGCGACGCCGCCGCCCGCCGGCGCAAGGCGGTGAAGGCCCTCGAGGAGGAGGGCGAGGTCGTCCAGCTGCCGATGTTCGACAAGAACGGCAAGCCGACCGGGTTCCGGGTCAGCCGCAACCCGTGGACGGTCGTGCTCGGCCAGGCGGACCGGCAGCTGCAGAGCTGGGCGGCGCGGTTCGGGCTGACCCCGTCGGACCGGGCGCAGCTGACCGGCGGGGATGGGCGCCGTGACCCGCACGAGGACCTCCTCACCGGCTAGCGCGCCGCGGCCGCGGTCGCGGACCAGGCCGGGTCCGGTTGACGACCCGATCCCGGACCACGACAAGCGGTGGCGGCCGCGCGACCGCAAGGGCCCGGTCTGCGCGTACACCTTCCGCGACAAGACGTGCCCGAAGCGGGGCGCGCACTACTGCGAGGCGCGCGCCGACCGGGCGGTGGCGTTCCCGGCGGAGCTGCTGCGGCACATCAAGGGCCCGTACCGGCGCAGGCCGTTCGTGCTGCGTGGCTGGCAGGAACACGAGGTCGTCAGGCCGCTGTTCGGTGAGGTGCTGTGGTCGGTCGAGTGGCAGCGCTACGTGCGCCGGTATCGGCGGGCGTTCATCATCGTCGGCCGCAAGAACGGCAAGTCGGAGATCGCCGCGGCGATCCAGCTGATCCTGATGATCGGCGACGACGAAGAGGCCGCCGAGGTGTATCAGGCCGCCAAGGACACCAAGCAGGCGGAGAAGGTGTTCGGGCCGGCGTTGCGGATGGTGCAGCTGTCGCCGGTGCTCGCCCGCAGGTTGCGGTACTACAAGAACGAACGGCGCCTGGTCGACGAGAAGTCCGGGTCGATCTACGAGGTCATCACCGCCGACGCGAAAGGCGAGCTCGGCCACAACCCGCACGGCTTCAACCTCGACGAGGTGCTGTCGCAGCCGGACGGGTCGCTGTGGGAGGCGATGGACACCGCCGACGGGGCCCGCGAGCAGGAGCTCCTGTTCGCGACCAGCACCGAGACCGACGAGCCGAACAGCTTCGGGGCGTCGCTGATCGACGAGGCCGAGAAGGTCCAGGAGGACCCTCGCCGGGCGCCGCACGTGTTCACGTTCATTCGCAAGGCGCCGGCGACCGAGCAGGAGCTGGCGCGGCTGCATCGCATCTTCAAGGGCCACCCGCACCTGCCGGTGTCGACGGACATCTACGACGAGCGGAACTGGAAGTGGTCCAACCCGGCCCTGGACCAGTTCAAGAGCCGCGAGGCGTTGCGGCGGCACGCCCTGGCCGCCAAGGCGAACGCGGCGAAGGAGAAGGCGTTCCGGCAGTTCCAGCTCAACCAGCGGGTGCAGCAGGCGTACCGGTTCATCCCGCTGGACCTGTGGGACCTCAACGCTGGCGAGCTGGCGCCGAATCCGACGTGGCGCGACGGGCAACTGGCCGGCCGCCGCTGCTGGGCCGGTCTGGACCTGTCCAGCAAGTTGGACCTCACCGCCTGGGCGCTGTTGTTCGACGACGGGTCGATCCGGTGGCGGTTCTGGGTGCCGGAGGCCGTAGTGCCGGCGTTGAGCGAGCACACCGACGGGGCGTTCCAGCGCTGGTGTGACCAGGAATGGATCACCGTCACCGACGGCAACGTCATCGACTACCAGTCGATCTACGAGGCGATCGAGGAAGACCACGAGCAGTTCGCCATCGTCGACGTGACGTACGACAAGTGGTCGGGTGAGCCGGTGCGGCAGGAGATCACCGAGCGGACCGGGCTGGAGTGCTACGAGTCGGGCACGACGTACGACCGGATGACCGGCCCGATGACGGAGTTCTCCCGGGCGCTGACCGCGCGGGAGTACCGCCACGGCGGCAACCCGGTGGCCCGGTGGATGGCGGAGCACCTGAAAGGCAAGTCGCCGGCGGACGACCCGGACCGGGTCCGGCCGGTCAAGCCGGACCGCAAGACCCAGCACGTTCGTATCGACGGCCTGCCGGCGCTGTTCTTCGCCATCGACGGGCAGATGCGAGGCGACGACGGCGAATCCGTGTACGACTACCGCGGCCTGGCCACTGTCGGCGGCGCCGCGGGCTGACGTGAGGGGAGGTGATCGACGTGGACGTACGGGTCACCCCTGACGAGCCGGCCGAGGACGTCGCCGAGCCGCAGCGGCCGCCCACCAGGGCCGAGCGGGTCGCGGCGGCCGCCGGCGACGCCTGGCGCGGCCTGGTCGACGTCTTCGGCGTCTTCGACTGGATCACCACGGTCGGCGTGGTCATGCTGCTGGCCGGGATGTGGGTGTGCTTCGGTGTCGGGCCCGCGCTCGCCGGCGTCGGCGCGCTGGTGGTGTGGATGGGCATCGCCGGCGGCCGCGCCGCGGCCCGGGCAGCCGCCGGCGACGTCGACGAGGACCAGGCCGTCGAGCCGCCTCGCGGCCGCGTCGCCGGCGAGGCGGTGTAGCGGTGGGCTCGGGACTGATCGGCCGGACGGTGGCCACCCCGGGACGGCGCGCGTCGGCCGGACCCAGCTCCGGCATGGCGACGCCGGAGAAGTGGGTCGAGGAGTGGTTCTCCGGTGGCTCGTCGACGGCCTCGGGTGTGTGGGTGTCCGAGGAGACGGCCATGCACTACTCGCCGTTCTTTGCCGGCGTCAACGTGATCTCGACGGACGTGGGGAAGCTGCCGCACCTGGTGTATGAGCGGCTCGACCGGGGCAAGCGGCGGGCCCGGGAGCACCCGGTGTACCGGGTGCTGCACGACGAACCGAACCCGCTGATGCCGCCGATCGCGGTGCGCCGCACCGCGCAGGCCCACGCGCTGACGTGGGGCACCGGCTACCTCAACGTGGTCTGGAACAACCGCGGTGAGGTCGTCGAGCTGTGGCCGCTGCGCCCGGACCGGATGACGCCGGAGATCAAGCGCACCGGCCCGGGAAAGATGGCGGTCACTTGGCGGTACGTCGACGACGTCAACGGCATCTACACCCGGCTGTTCCCGGACGAGGTCCTGCCGATCGGTGGCCTCGGCTACGACGGGATCCGCGGCTACAGCGTGGTGGCGATGGCCCGCCAGTCCATCGGCCTCGGCATGGCCCTCGAACGGTTCGGCAGCGCCCTGTTCGGCAACGGGGCGCGGCCCGGCGGGGTGCTCAAGCACCCCAAGAAGCTGTCTCCGGAGGGCCACAAACGGCTGCAGGCGGACTGGGAGTCCATGCACCGCGGCCTCGACCGCGCGCAGCGCGTCGCGATCCTCGAGGAAGGGCTGGAGTGGGAGTCGATCGGCATGCCGCCGGAAGACGCCCAGTTCCTGGAGACCCGCAAGTTGCAGGTCACCGAGATGGCCCGGTGGCTGCGCCTGCCGCCGCACAAGATCGGTGACCTGGATCGGTCGACGAACAACAACATCGAGCATCAGGGCTTGGAGTACGTGACCGACACCCTGATGGGGTGGCTGGTCACCTGGGACCAGATGATCAACATGCGGCTGTTTCCCGGCGCGGACCGTGGCCGCTACTTCGTCGAGCACCTCGTCGACGCGCTCACCCGCGCCGACCTCAAGAGCCGTTACGAGGCGTACAACGTCGGCCGGCAGATGGGCCTGCTCAATGGCGACGACATCGCCGAGATGGAGAACCGCAACCCGCTGCCGGGCGGGGTCGGCGAGACCTACTGGATGCCGCTGAACATGGGGCCCGCGCTGCCCCCTGGTGGCCAGCAATCGGATCCGGAACGGAAGTGCCCGGTGCACCCGGGCTGTACCTGCGGAGGGGCGAAGTGACCGACCAGGACAAGCGCGATCGCGACGAAGAGCAGGACGACGGCGCCGGCCGCCGCGGCGTCCCCGCCGCGCCGGCGGACCGTCAGGCCCGCAAGCCGCGCGACCGCCAGGCCGGCCCGGAGGTGAACCGGTGAAGCTCGGCTACACCCGCGCGCTCATGGTCCGCGAGGCCTCCGACGACGGCGACCTGCTGCGATTCATCGGCGCCACCGAAGGTGAGAAGGGCGACGGGATCGCTCTCAAGATGGACGGCGCGCAGCTCGACCGGTACCGCGCCAACCCGATCTTCGGCTACGGGCATCGCTACTGGGGGCGTGACAGCCTGCCCATCGGCCGGTCGGAGCGCACCGAGGTCGACGACAAGAAGCGGCTGATGTTTGACATCCGCTTCGACCGCGCCGACGACTTCGCGGCCACGGTGGAGCGCAAGTACCGCGACGGCTACCTCAACGCCGTCAGCATCGGGTTCTCGGTGATCGAGTGGGAAGACCCGAAGACCCAGGACTACTGGCGCGGCGGTGTGGCCGAGAAGTGGGAGCTGTATGAGCTGTCCAGCACGCCCCTGCCGATGGACGCCAACGCCGTCGTCGAGTCCGGCCGCGGCGGGCTCGGCGTCGACGACGAGTTGCTGCACTCCGTGCGCGGCCTGCTGGACCGGCTCGACGCCGGCGCGATCACCGCGCTGCGGCAGCTGCTCGACCGCGCCGGCCAGCCGGCACCACCCGCCCCGGTGCCGCCCGACGGTGAGCCCGGCGGCCGCAGTCTCGACAACGCCCGCCGCCGGCTCCAGCTCGCCGGCGTCCGCTAGACCCCGGGGCACGGTCCCGGCCTTGTTTCCTCCGCCCCTGCCGGGCGGCTCACCACACAACGAAAGGACATGGCGTGGACATCAACGCCAAGCGGCAGGAGCGCGCGAGCCTGGCAAAGAAGGCCCGCGACGTCCTCGACGCCGCAGAGAGCGACAGCGGCCGGAACCTGACCGCCGAGGAGTCGACCACGTTCGACCGGTTGATGGAGCAGGTCGACGGCTGCGACGCGCAGATCGAGCGGGAGGAGAAGCTGCGCGCGAAGGAGCGGCGCCTCGACGCCGACCCGGACGACCGGCCGGCCCGCGGTGAGGACCGCGACGGCGGCGAGCGTAACGGCCCCGACCGTGGCAGCGAGTCGCAGCTGGCCGCGTTCCGGCAGTTCCTGATCGGTGGACGGGAGTCGCTGTCCCCGGAGCAGGCCCGCACGCTGGTCGCCGGCTCGGACCCGGAGGGCGGCTTCCTGGTCGCCCCGCAGCAGTTCGTCCAGGAGATGATCAAGCAGGTCGACGACGACGTGCCGCTGCGTGGGCTGGCCACGGTGCACCAGCTCACCGAGTCGGCAAGCCTGGGCGTGCCGACGTTGGACACCGACATGACCGACGCGGAGTGGACCTCCGAGGTCCGCACCGGCAGCCAGGACGACGCGCTGCGCCTGGGGCGCCGGGAGCTCGTCCCGAACCCCCTGGCCAAGCGCACCAAGATCAGCCGGAAGCTGCTGCGGCTGACCGCAGGCCGGGCCGAGAACCTGGTTCGCGAGCGCCTGGGCTACAAGTTCGCTGTCTCGGAAGAGAAGGCGTACATGGTGGGCGACGGGAACAAGAAGCCGCTCGGCGTCTTCACGGCGTCGTCGGCGGGCATCTCCACCGACCGCGACGTCGAGATCGGCGCCAGCGGCGCCATCCCGCTGACCGTCGCCACGGCCGACCAGTTGATCGACGCCAAGTACACGCTCAAGGCGGCGTACTGGAGGCGGGCCCGGTGGCTGTACCACCGCGACATGATCAAGACGATCCGCAAGCTCAAGACCACCGACGGGTTCTTCATCTGGAAGGCCGGCCTGACCGACCAGCCGGACACCATCCTCGAAGTCCCGTACGTGGTCTCCGAGTTCGCGCCGAACACGATCTCGGGCAACCAGTACGTCGGCGCCATCGCCGACTTCAGCTTCTACCACATCGCCGACGCGCTGAACTTGGAGATCCAGCGCCTGGTGGAGCTGTACGCCGAGGCGAACCAGGTGGGTTTCATCGGCCGGCGCGAGGTCGACGCGATGCCCGTGCTCGAGGAGGCGTTCGTCCGCCTCAAGGTCAAGGCCTGATCCCCCGCCGATAGACGGCTCACGAGCAGAAAGGCACGAGCATGAGGAGCGACCTGATCAGCCACCTGGCGCCGGCGCAGACGCTGCGCCCGGCCAGCCAGGCCGACCCGTCGGTGCCGGTCAACGGCATCGGCGTGGACCTGGCGAACCACGACTCGGCGGTGGTGCTCGTCGACGCCGGCACGATCACCGGTGCCGGTGCGTCGCTGACGGTAGAGGTGCAGCACTCCGACGACAACAGCGCCTGGACGGCGGTCCCGGACGACGAGCTCACCGGGGCGGAGCCGGTCATCACGTCGGCCAACCACCAGCAGATCCACCAGATCGGCTACCGGGGCATCAAGCGGTACCTGCGGGTGGCCATCACGGCGAAGGCCGGCACCACTCCGACGCTGCTGGTCGGCGCGACCGTCGTGCGTGGCAAGCCGCGCCGGCTGCCCGCCTGACCCACGCCCCCACCCGTCGACTGCGGGTCCTGGCCGGACACCGGCCGGGGCCCGCCCGCGTGAAAGGACCCGCAGCTGTGCGGATCGAGATGAAGACGCTGTACGCGACACCGGCGCGGTCGATCGCCGCCGGCGCGACCGCGGACCTGCCCGACGACGAGGCCCAGGAGCTGATCGACAAGGGATTCGCCATCCCGGTCGACGACGAGGACGAGCGGCCGCGGCGCCCCTCGGGCCGGGCCGCGGCGTCCGGCCGCAAGGCCAGCGGCGGCCGCAGCAGGACCAGCGGCCGCAACAGCAAGACCACGCAGGACCCCGACCCCGACCCCGATCCGGACCGCGACCCGGACCCGGATCCTGATGGCGGCGGGGAGTAGCTGGCGATGGTGATCCGGCTTCCCGGCGCGGTGCGCAGCGCGGCGTGCGACGCGGTCGTCGACCGGCTCGACGCCGGCAGCGGTCCGGGCACGATCGAGATCCGCACCGGCGGCCAGCCGGCCTCCGCCGGCGACGCCGCCAGCGGCGTCCTGCTGGCCACCTTCACCCTCGCTGATCCGGCGTTCGGCGCCGCGGCCGCCGGGGTGGCCGCGATCGCCGTCGACCCGGAGCCCGAGACGGTCGGCGTGGCGGCGGGCACCGCCGGGTGGTGGCGGGCCAAGGACAGCGCCGGCGTCACCGTGATGGACGGATCGGCCACCGTCACCGGCGGCGGCGGGGACCTCACCCTCAACACCGTGGCCGTCAGCATCGGGCTGGCGCTGCGGCTGACCGGCGGCACCGTCACGATGCC
Source organism: Micromonospora craterilacus (assembly GCF_003236315.1). GTDB lineage: Bacteria > Actinomycetota > Actinomycetes > Mycobacteriales > Micromonosporaceae > Micromonospora > Micromonospora craterilacus. The sequence goes on along the minus strand of NZ_POTY01000149.1, from coordinate 10,420 downwards.
CGGGTGACCCGTGGAGGTCACCTTCGACTGGGACGAGCCGCCTGAGCTGCCTGACGCGGTCGATCCGGGCCAGTCCTACGCGCTCGGTCTGCGGTGGACGCTGCTCGTCGACGCGCCGATCCCGGGCGTGGAATGGCAGGTGCCGCAGACACTGCCGTCGGGGCTGTGCGCGGCTGCTCTCTGGAGCGATGCGGGGTCGCTGCTGGCGGCGGTGGACTTCACGCCACCACCGGAGTCCGCCGGGCAGCGGTTGAAGATCCACTTCGACGGTGGCGCGTACCCGGGCGTCGCGGACACGGTCTATCGGGCGAGCGTCTTCACCCCGGACCGGTACGTGGCCACCACGAATTACGGGTGGCCGGTGACCATCCCCGGGGTGATGGCCACCACCAGCGACAACGGGTACTTGACCGGCAGCGCGGCCTTCCCCGCTGCCCAGTCAGGCAACTCGGCCAACTTCCACGTCTCGCCGATCGTCCAGCTGGACCAGGACGAGACCACGGCCGAGCTGGACGCCATGCTGCCGGCGCTCACCGCCGCCGTGGCCGGGCGCGCCGCAGCGAACGCCGACCTGGTCGCGGTGCTGCCCGCGCTCGTCGCGGCGGCCGCCGGCGACGCCCGCGGCCACGCCGCGCTCGCCGCGGTCCTGCCCGCCCTGACCGGGCAGCTCGCCGGTACCGGCACGGCCGGCACGGCGGGCCTGGCGGCGGTGCTGCCGGCGTTGCGCGCGGCCCTGGACGTCCACGCCGACGGGGCGGTGGCGTCGGGTGCCGGGCCGCGTGTGGAGACCGACACCGTGGCGGGGCGGATCGTGACGGACTCGGTGGGGAGGTGGCGGTGAGCGCTCGGGATGTGGGCGATCGGATCGACATCCGGCACCGGGTCCGCGACGCGGACGGGCAGCTGGTCGACGCCACGGTGTCCGTGGTGGTCGTCGGCCCGGACGGCACCGTGCTGACCCCGACCGTGTCGCGCAGCGCGCTCGGGCTGTACGACGCCTCGTTCCTGGCCGACGTGCCCGGTCAGTGGACATGGGTGTGGACGGTCGCCGGCCCGGTCGACGACGTCACCCACGGCGCGGTCGACGTAGGTGACCCGGCCCCGCCCACCTACGGGACACTCGCGGAGCTCAAGCACGACCGCAAGATCCCGCTCGACGACGTCGACGACGACCCGGCCCTGCTGCGGCGGCTGGTGGCCGCGTCTCGCGCGATCGAGGACAAGTGCGGCAAGCGGCGGTTCTGGCGTGACCGCACGCCGTCGGTGCGCACCGTCAGCGCGGCCGGGCGGCGGCTGCTGCGCGACGCCGACGGGGATCGGCTGCTCGTCGACGACATCGGCTCACTGGACGGCCTGCGGGTGGAGGTCGGCTCCACCTTGTACGGCTGGTCGGACCTCGTCGACTACGAGACGGAGCCGGACAGCGCGCTGGTCGACGGCCGGCCGATCACCGCGCTGCTGCGCCCGTGCGGCGGCTGGTCGCAGCTGGGTGATCGCCAGCGGGTCCGGATCACCGCTCGGTGGGGGTGGCCAGCGGTGCCGCCCGGCGTGGTCGAGGCGACGCTGCTGCTGGCGTCCCGGCTGTGGATGCGCCGCAACTCCCCGGAGGGCGTCCTCGGGTCCGCCGACTGGGGCACGGTCCGGGTGTCCCGGATGGACCCGGATGTCGAGGCCCTGATCCGCGAATACGCCCTCGAATAGGGAGTGCCCGTGAATGTGATCAAGAAGGCCGCCCAGCGGCTGGGTGAGGCCGCCGCGGCGGTGAGGGGTGTGCGGGTCTACCCGGACATCGGCCCGGGCGTCTCACCGCCTGCCGTGGTGATCGGGCCGCCGGCCCTGACATGGGAGGCGCTGCCCGGCTGCGGCGGTGAGCCCACGTCGGGACGGTACCCGGTGTACGTCGTGGTCGGCGACGACCCGGACCGTGCGTTGCCGCAACTGCTCGACCTGGTGCTCGCGGTCGCGGCCGCGTTGGACGCGGTCGACGACGCCGTGGTGGGGCGCGCCGAGCCGACGCTCTACCCGTCCAGCGGGGCGGATCTGCCCGCCTATCAGATCCAAGTCGACATGGCCCTAGGAGGAGATTGATGCCTACTCCACACCAGCGGAAAGTCAAGTTCATCACGCTCAGCATCGGCGGCAACTCGTTCGAGTGCCAGGTGCGGAACTGGAAGCTGAACAACAACACCGAAGACGGGGAGAAGATCTACACCCAGTGCCCCGAGGGCGAAGTCCGGGAGGAAGCGGATCCGGACTGGAGCCTGGACCTCACGATGCTGGCCGACTGGCGCGAAGACGGCATCTCCGACTGGCTGACGGTGCACGACGGCGAGACGGTGAACTTCGCGATCGGCCACCACCCGGACCGGCCGGCGGAGCACGTCACCTGGACCGGCCAGGTGACCATCAAGGCGCCGTCCGTGGGCGATGAGGCGCGGACGACCGAGACCACCGAGATCACCCTCCAGTGCGTCGGTAGGCCCGTGTACGGCCGGGTGGGCGCCTGATGGCCCGGGCGGACGTGGTCACGCAGAGGGTCACCCGTGCGGGGCTGGAGCCGGAGCTGACGTCGGCGACGGCCGACGGCGACGTGGTCGACACCGGGCAGGTGGCGCTGTGGGTGGTCAACGGCGGCGAGTCGCCGATCACGGTGACGGTCGTGGCCACCGCCACCCAGGACGGCCTGGCGGTGGCGAACCTCGCGCGGTCGGTGCCGGCCGGCGGGCAGCAGCTGATCGGTCCGCTGCCCGCCCGGACGTTCGCCATCCCGGTGGGCGAGCCGGACGCCGGCCGGGCCCACGTCGACTACTCCGCGGTGGTCGATGTCGACCGCGCGGTCATCAGCCTGTAGAGGAGCAACGGGGTGTTCGAGTTTGAGCTGACCTTCGACGACCGACCCGACGAGCGGGTCAAGATCGCTGCCGGGTCGCGGGACGTCCTCATGTGGGAGAAGACGACCAAGGGCGCGTCGATGTCCAAGCTGGAGCAGGAACTCAAGATCACCGACCTCTACACGATCGCGTGGTTCGCGGCCAAGAGGCTCGGCCACTTCGACGGGAAGTTGATCGAGTTCCAAGCGGGCGTCGAGCTGGAGCTGCTGGACGACAAGTCCAAGAAGGACGAGGACGAGGACGAGGAGGGTCCGGAGGACCCTACCCGGCCGGCTCGCTGAGCCGGGCGGTCATCGCGCTGGCGATGCACACGGGCATCGCCCCGTCGGTGTGGGCGGACCAGGACGGGCGGACGATCCGCACCGCGCTGGAGCTCTTCGCCGACGAGCAGGACCGGGCCCGCCGCTCCCGTGGCCGGGGCGGCGATGACGGGCCGCCGATGAGCGGCTGACCACAAGGTCGGGAGGTGATGTGGTGGATCGGATCAGCGTGCGGGTCGACGGGGTGTGGCCGGTGCTGCGGGACCTGCAGAAGCTGCCCGCCGACGCCGACCGGGAGACCCGCGACGTCGGGTACCGGCTCGCGGTGCTCCTCGCCGGCCAGGTCGCCGCCAACGCCCGGGTCGACTCGCGACAGTCGGCGCTGATGGCGTCGACGGTGCGGCCGGTCGCCGGGCGGGAGCCGTCCATCGTCGCCGGCGGCGGTGCCCGCGTCGGTCGCCGCGGCACCCCCGCATTCAAGATCCTCTTCGGCAGTGAGTTCGGGGCCCGCACCTACAAGCAGTTCCGGCCACACCTGTCCGGCGGCTCGTACTGGATGTGGGAGGCCATCATGGCCGCCCGGCCGGAGATCGACGCCGAAGCGGGCCGCGGCGTCGACCGGCTCGTCCGCGCGTTCGACCGGGGCATGTAGATGGCGCGGACTATCACGATCCGGTTCGGCGGCGACGCCACCGGGGTGACCCGGGCGGCGGCGCAGACACGGGCCGCGATCTCCGGTGTGCAGTCGCGGGTCGGGCAGATCACCCGCACCGTCGGCAAGGTCGTCGCCCTGGGCGTCGCCTTCGGCGGCGCCGCGAGCTACGCGCTCGCGTTCGGTGCGGCCGCCGGGCGGGTGACCGGCATCCTCGCGGCGATGCCCGCCCTGCTGGTCGCGGTCATCGGACCTGTGCTGGCCTTCCTGTCGATCACCCGGGGGCTGGGTGATGCGTGGAGAGCCACCGGCCAGGACATGGGCGGCGGCGGCCGGTCGGCGGTCACCACCGGCCGGCAGGTCGCCGCCGCCCAACGGCAGGTCCGCGCGGCCACCAGGGCCCTCGCCGATGCCCAACGCGACGCCCTGCGGATCCAGGAAGCCGTGTCGCGGGCCCGCCGCGACGAGGTCGAACGCCTCGACGACCTGTCCCGGTCGCTGCGCGACGCCGCGCTCGACGAAGAGGAAGCCGGCATCCGGCGGGAGGACGCCGCCCGGGACCTCGCCGAAGCACAGCAGATGGTCGCCAAGGCCGAGGAGCAGCTGCAACGCGCCCGGGAGACCGGCGACGCGCGGATCATCATCCGCGCCGAGCAGGAGCTCGCCGATGCCCGGGAGCGGGCCCCGGACCTGATCCGCCGCGCCGACCTGGCACTACGCCGCGCGATCCTCGGCGTCGACCTCGCCAAGGACGCCCACGAGGACCTGAAAGAGGAGAGCGACGAGGCAGCCCGCCGCGGTGTCGAAAACTCCGAAGCGGTCCAGGACGCACTGGAACGCCAGGCCGAAGCGCAGCGCAGAGTCGCCGAGGCCGCCGAACGGCTCGCCGACGCCCAGGACGCGGTCGCGCAGGCCGGGCAGCGCGCCGTCGGCGGCGGCATCAACCCCGCCTCCGACGCGCTCGACAAGCTCGCCCCGTCCGCCCGCCGGGTGATCCTCACCTTGCGGTCGCTGGCGCCGGCCTGGTCGGCGGCCTCCCGCGCCGCCCAGGACCGGGCCTGGCAGAACGTCGACCGCGACCTGGTGCGCCTGTCCGGCGCCACCCTGCCGATGGCATCCAAGTGGCTGCTGCGCATGGGCGGCGCCTGGAACACCGCCGTACGCGGGGCGGCGGCGTACCTGTCCAGCCGGCGGGGCATCGCCGACGTCGGCGCGACCCTCGACGGCGTCGCCGGCTTCACCGAACGTCTCGCCCGCGCCTTCACGCCGTTCGTCCGCGGATTCATGCAGTGGACAGCCCAGGGGCAGACCTTCCTGCCCGCGTTCGGTGACTGGATCCTCAAGATCAGCGAGCAGTTCGCGCGGTGGTCGGTGGCCTCGCGCGAGTCCGGCCGCATGCAGCAGTGGATCACCGACGGCACCGCGGCGCTGCGGTCGCTGTGGGCGATCACCACCAACGTCCTCGGCAGCGTGCGCGCGCTCTTCCGCGCCGGCGACGACGGCGGCTCCACGATGGACTCGCTGGAACGCGGCACCGCGGCGATGCGCGCCTGGCTCGACTCCGCCCAGGGGCAGGAGACCGTCGGGGCGGTGCTGGAGCGGCTGCGGGACATCCTCGGCAGCGTCGCCCAGGTGATCCCGACCGTGGCGGCCGAAGGGTCGTCGTTCCGCGACACCCTCAGCGTCACTTCCGTGGTGGTCGGGTTCCTCGCCGACAACCTGGACAAGGTCGCGGTCGCGTTGCCGTACCTGGCGGCCGGCCTGGTCGTGGCGAAGGTGGCGCAGATCGCCGGCAACGTCGCCTCCGCGGCGAGCCTCCCGATCCAGATCGCGCAGACCATCGCCCAGTACCGGCTGGGCGCAGCGGTGCGGGCCAACTCCGCGCTGCTGCGCGGGCAGGCCGCGGCACAGACGGCGACCGACGTCGTCCAGAAACGGTCGATCGTCACGATGGCGGCGCAACGGGTGGCGACGATCGCCGGCACCGTAGTCACCTGGGCGGCGACGGCGGCCACCGCGGCGTTCGGGATCGCGGTGCAGATCGCCACCTCGCCGATCACCCTGATCGTCCTCGCGATCGCCCTGCTCGTAGCCGGGTTGATCTTGGCCTACAAGCGCTGCGAAACCTTCCGCAAGATCGTCGACACCGCGTTCAAGGCGATCGGCGCACTCGGGCTGTGGCTGTGGAACAGCGTCTTGAAGCCGTGGTTCGCCGCGGTACTCAAGGGCTGGCGGATGGTCGGCAACGTGGTGCTGTGGTGGTGGCGCAACGTCACGGTCCCCGCCTGGACGGCGGTCGCCCGCGGAGTGATCTGGCTCAAGGACCGGGTCGTCGCGGGCTTCAACGGATGGCTGGCGGTGTTCCGGCGGGTGGCCGGCTGGATCGGCGATCTGCGTCGCACCGCGATCGACCGGTTCAACAGCCTGCTGGACTGGGTGAGGGACTTGCCCGGTCGGCTCCGATCCCGGCTCGCCGCGATCAAGACCATCTTGCCCGCGCCGTTCAAATCGGCTTTCAACGCGATCGCCGGGTTCTGGAACCGCAGCGTCGGCCGGTTGAGCTGGACCGCGCCCAGCTGGGTGCCCGGGGTCGGCGGTAAGAGCGTCAGCGTGCCGAAGATCCCGATGCTGGCCCGTGGCGGCATCGTCCGGGCCACCCGGGGCGGCACCCTCGCCCTGGTCGCGGAGGGCGGCCAGGACGAGGCAGTCGCGCCGCTGTCCCGGCTCGCGGCGATGATCGAGGCCGCCGTCAGCGCCGGCGGCGGCGCCGCGCCGGCCGCGCCGGTGAACCTGCACGTGGAGGCGCGGGTCTTCGTCGGTGAACGGGAGATCACCGACATCGTGCGGGTCGAGGTCACCGAGCAGACACGCGAGCAGAACCGGCAGGTGCGCCGGCGGGTCCTCGCGGGGTCGGGGAGGTCACGCTGATGGCGCTGACGGTCGCCTACGACGGGCAGCTGTCCCGGGTCCGGCTCGACAGCACCGGCCTTTTCGCCGACGCCCCGGTGCGGGTGGAGCGGTCCACGAACGGGGTGCGGTGGACGCCGGTGCGTGGGGGCGCCGAGCTGGTCCCGGGCGGCGGCGTTCTGCGTCTGGACGACTACGAGTTCGCGCCGGACGTGCCGAACCACTTCCGGGTGCTCGGCCCTCCGGCCCATGACGGGTTCGGGCGGACCGCGTCGGGCACGTGGGACACGGCGGACAGCGGGCAGGCCTGGCAGTTCACCGGCACCGAATGGTCGGTGTCGGCCGGCGCCGGCCGCATCACCCACGCGTCGCAGAACACAACGTTGATCAACACCCTGCCAGGGTCGTACGTCGACACGCACCTTCGTGTCCACACGTGGCTGGGGGTGGTGCCGGCCGGCGCCAGCTGGGAGGCCGAGCTGGTCGCCCGCTACATCGACGGGAGTAACACCTACCGGGCCGGGGTGATCTACAACCCCAGCGGCACCGTCAGCATGTGGATCCGCAGGATTGTCGCCGGCGCGACGACGAATCTGGTCGGCCCGCAGGTGATCGCGACGGGGGTCACCGGCAGCGAGGTGTGGATCATCGACTTCGCGGTCGCGGGCCGGTCTCTGCGCGCGAAGGCCTGGCAGCGTGATACGCCGGAGCCGGGTTGGATGCAGGTGGCCACCGATTCGTCCCTGCCGGCGGCCGGCCGGGTGGGTGTCCGATCCCGCCGTAACGCGGCGACCACCGGAAGCCTCACCTCCTGGGACCGGTTCGTGGCGCTGGCGCCGCTGACGCCGCTGTCCGGGCAGGCGGGGGTGATCACGCCGACGCTCGGCCAGGTGTGGCTCAAGTCGATCTCCAGGCCGTTCTTGAACCGGGCGGTGGTGGTCAAGGACTACAGCGACGTCGAGCGGCCGGAGCGCGCCGGCGTGTTCGAGATCGTCGGCAGGTCGGTGCCGGTGGTCGTGCACGACGTGCGCGGGTCGCGGCGGTGGACGCTGGAGATCCTCACCGAGACGCCGGACGAGGCCGCCGACTTCGACCTGATCATGTCCAGCGGCGACACCATGCTGATCCACACCCCGGCCAGCTGTGACGTGCCCTCCGGCTACGTGACGATCGGCACCGTCTCCGCCGCCCGGCCGGCGCGGCGCAGTCGCCGGCGGGTGTTCTCGCTGCCCTGCGTGGAGGTCGCCGCACCGGGCCCGGACGTCGTCGGCGCGACCCTGACGTGCCAAACGCTGCTGAACACGTACCCGACGTGCTCGGATGTCCTGGCCGCGCATCCGACGTGCGCGGACCTGCTGGACCTGATCGGTGACCCGGTCGACGTGGTGGTGCCCTGATGCGGCCGGTCTCCGACGCGTTCCTTCGGACGATCAGCGGCAGCCATCAGATGGTGGCGGAGGCCCGGGTGGTGGCCCCCGGGCAGACCGGTGTGGCGCCCGACGGCCTGCTGCTGGCCGTCGAGTCCGGCGACGTCCAACTCGACGGCACCGCCGACGTGCGGTCCACCGTGGACCTCACGGTGGTCGGCGAGGGCATGTGGCCGAGCCGGCCCGCTGACCCGCTCGCCCCGTACGGCAACGAGCTCCACCTGCGGCGGGGCATCAAGTTCTCGTCCGGCCGCACCGAGTGGGTGAGCCTCGGCTATCACCGCATCGACTCCCCGAAACAGGACGAGGTGCCTAACGGGCCGATCCGGCTCACCGCCCAGGACCGCATGGCCGGGCTCAAGGACGCGCAGCTGGTCGCCGCCCGCCAGTACCTGACCGGCTCCACGGTCGGCTCGGTGCTCGAGCACCTCGTGCGCGAGGTGTACCCGGCGGCGGTGATCGAGTGGGACGACGAGACCCCCTCGACGACGCTGCGCCGCTCCCTCATGGTCGAGCAGGACCGGCACGCCTTCCTCGCGGAGCTGGTGACCGCCCACGGCAAAATCTGGTACTGGGATCACCGCGGCGTGCTGGTGATCAAGGGTGTGTCGCCGTCGACGTCCCCGGTGTACACCGTCTCCCACGGCGCTGGCGGGGTGCTGGTGCGGCTGTCGCGGGAGCTGTCCCGCGACGGCGTCCGCAACGCGTGCGTAGCCGTCGGAGAGGGCGCGGACACCGTCGTGCCGGCGCGGGCCGTGGTGATCGACAACGACCCGGCCAGCCCAACCTTCTTCTATGGCCCGTTCGGTCAGGTCCCGGAGTTCTTCTCCTCGCCGTTCATCGTCGACAACGGCCAGGCACGCGTTGCCGCCGCGGCGATCCTGGCCCGCAGCCTCGGCCTGCCCTATTCCGTCGACTTCTCGATGGTCCCGAACCCTGCCCTGGAGCCTTGGGATCCGGTGCGGATCACCTACCCGGGCCGGTCGGAAACCCACCGGATCGAGCGGATCACCGTACCGCTGACCGCCGCCGGGGAAATGACCGCGACGACCCGGGAGCAAACGCTGATCAATCTGAGGGGGCTCTGATGGGTGCCGACGACCCGGTCCAGCTACTGCCGCCGGACCCGGAATCGGGGCTCGGGCTACGCCAGGGCGTGGTCGTGGAATGGAATCCGGCGACCGCCGAAAACAAAGTCCTGGTCGGCGGCACGATCGCGGAGAATCTGCCGATCCTGAACACCAACGAGGCGATCCAATTGACCCCGGGCGCCGTGGTGGCGGTCATCACCAACGGGTCGACGTGGTTCGTGCTGGGCAGGATCACGATTCCGGGCACGCCGGAAGCGGCGTCCGTGCTGAGCATGATCACGACCGGTGTGGCGTTCGAGGGATCATCCGCGCTGCTGGCGAGCACCTACCCGAGCTATGTGGAGGCGCCGGACGGGCGTGGGCCGCACGTGACGGTGCGGATCGGGCCCAGCCGGCGGGCGCTGGTCATCGTGAGCAGCATGATCCAGTACGTGTACGGCACCGGTGCCGCGCCACCCCGCTACCGCAACGGCCGGGTCGGCTACCGCATCACTCAACTATCGACCGGCACCGTGACGCTGCCGCCCAGTGACGACCGGCAGTTGCTGATGCAGACCGAGGGTGAGGAAAACACTTTGTTCTCCGCCTCGTTGGTGACCGTCGCCGAAGACCACATGCTGCCGGCTCCCGGCGATTACCGATTCGAGCTGATGTACGCGGCGCTGAATCTCGGTGGTGTCGATGCCGCCGGCCAAATGGCATTCTCTGCCCGCCTTCTCGCCGTCATCCCTTTGTAGGAGGCAATCATGCCGAGTGGAGCCACGTCGAAATACGGATTCCCGTACCTGGCAAGCACCGACGAGCCCGACCTGCCGTTGGCGACCCGGAGCCTGGCCGAAGGGGTCGAGGCGGAAGTCGAGCGTATGGACGCCGGCTACCGGTACCTGGAAACCCTCCGATTCACGTCGACCGGCACCCACGCTTTCATCAAGGCGGACCACCCGCTGGCGCGGGCGGCCCGCATCGAATGCCAGGGCAGCGGTGGTGCCGGCGGCGGCAGCCCGACCACCGCGGCGTCCCAGACTTCCGCCGGGTCTGGTGGCGCCGGCGGCGACTACGCATCGCTCTGGGTGCTGATGTCGTCCCTCGCCGCGTCGGTCACCGTGACCGTGCCCGGCGGAGGCGCTCCCGGCTCGGTCGGCGGCACCGGCGGCAACGGAGCCGCCGCATCGTTCGGCGCGCTGTGCATCGG
>NZ_POTY01000148.1 GCF_003236315.1 Micromonospora craterilacus | reverse complement strand
CCCCGGAGCGGGGCGCGGGGACCCCCCGTCCCGGCTACTGCAGGAACGCCCCCAGGGGCGACAGCAGCAACCGACCGAGCGCGGCGGCCGTCTCGTCGAGCCGCCTGCGCTCGCGTTCGTGCAGGTGCGGGTCGTGCCGGCACCGCCAGATCCGCTGCGCGTTGCGCCAGGCGACATCCCGGGTGTAGCCGATCAGCTCACCCTGGTACCAGTCGTCGATGTCGCCGTTGAGCATGTCGATGAGCAGTTGCCACCGCTCCAGGTAGCCCCGACGCAGGCCGGGGATCTTGTCCGCGAAGATCTTGTTGATCTCCAGGTAGTCCCGGTGCTGGTCGCTGCCGTCGACCGGCTCGGACTCCAGGTGGTCGAACGTGGTGACCAGCGCGAACGGCAGGTCGAAGTTGATGTGCGCGTTGACGCCGGCCGCCGCCGAGGGCAGCGGACGCGCGTCCGGGCCACGCGTCCGCTCGAACAGGCACGTCCAGGCCTTCGGGGTGCCCAGGCTGGAATCGCTCCACAGCCGCAACGCGTCGAAGTAGCGGGCCGCGAACTCCACGTCCAGCCGGGACAGGAAGCCCGGGTCGACGAACCGGTCGGCGTAGAGGCCGTCCAGCACGCTGGTGGTGATGACGAGGTACAGCTTGTTGAAGTCGGCCAGCGGATTGCTGTGCAGCAGCGGCGGCAGCCGGACCAGCATGTCCTGGAGCTTGGTCAGGTGGTCGACGACGGCAGGCACGTCGGCCGGGTGATCGGCGAGCAGGTCGACGATGTCCCGGTGCACAGGCCCCCAGACCGCTTCGCTCACTCCGCCACCTCCACGCTGTTCACCGACGCCGGCACAGCCTTTCAGGCGGGCTGCCCGGCGACATCAGTAGAACGACGTATCCGACACCTACGGCCGGGTGCGTAGGAAGATGGCGCTGGCCTGGACGCGGGTACGTACCTGGAGCTTGTCGAAGATGTGCGACACGTGGACGCCGATGGTCCGCTCGCTGATGAACAGCCGCTGGCCGATCTCCTTGTTGGTCAGGCCCTCGGCCACGGAGGCCAGCACCTCGCGCTCCCGGGCGGTCAGCGCGGCGAGCTCGTCGCCGCCCTCCCCGGCCGGCGTCGCGGCCCCCGCCGGCAAACGCTCCTCCAGGGTGACCCGGGCCCGGCCGGCCAGAGTACGGATCTCGTGCGTCAACGGCACCGCGCCGAGCCCCTGCGCCATCTGGTACGCCTGGCGCAGCAGCTTGCCGGCGGTGGCGGCGCGGCGCCGGCGGGCCAACAGCGCCTCGGCCTGACGCAGCCGGGAGTAGGCCGCCGGGTACGGGTGGTTGCGGTGGTCCCACTCGGCCGCCGCCCGCGCCCACAGGTCCGGGTCCGCCCCGTCCAGGCGGCTCACCTCGGCCGCGCACAGCGCCAGGTACCCCTCGACCACGTCGCGTACCGGCCGGGCCGCGCGCTCGCTCCGGCCGGCCACCCGGTCGGCGATCTCCCGCAGCAGGCGTACCGCGTTGTCGTCCACCGCGACCGTGCGGCTGGCGTGCGCCTCGGCCTCGGCGCGCAGGCCGTGCCAGACCAGCACGGCGAGGATGACCAGGTCGTCGGAGCGGGTCTCGGTCAGCCCCCGCTGCACCGCGTGCCGGGCCACGTCGTGCCGGCCCTGCCACATGGCCAGCCCGGCACGCAGGGTGAGCAGCGGGATGACGTGCCGGGCACCGCCACCGGCCAGCATGGTGGCCACCGCATCCAGGTCCCGGTCGGCGGCGGCGACATCGCCGTAGCCGACCGACAGCCGGCACCGGGCCAGCAGCAGCTCGACCGCGTCCGCACCGGAGGGCCGGTGCCGCAGCGCCGCCGCGACGACCTTCTCCGCCTCGGCCCACTGCCCCACCCGGAACAGACCGTTGGTGGCGATGGCCAGCAGCCGGGTCTCGTAGGTGCGGCCCAACCCCAGCTCGGCCACCCGCTCGGCACCCCGGCGGGCCACCACCACCCCCTCCTCGAGGATGTTCAGCGGCCCGGTCAACAGCTCGGCCAGGTGCAGGTACGCCAGCGCCACGTCCTCCGGACGACCGGCGCGCTCGGCAGTCGCCAGCGCCCGGCGCAGCACCGCCAGGCCGGCGTCCGGATCCTCCAGGTACGCCTCGGAGAAGCCCAACGCCGTGCTGGCCCGCACCACCTCCGTGGTGGCCCCGTCGACCTGCTCGGCCAGCGCCAGCGCCTCCCGGGCCCGCTGGCCCGCGTCGGCGTACCGGCCGAGTTGCAGCAGCAGCTCCGCCAGGTGGGCGGCGGCGGTGGCCCGCTGCCGGGGCGTGCAGTCGGCGCTGTCCAGCGCGTGCTGGTACTCCGCCTCCGCCAGCGCCGACCGGCCGGCGGCGGTCAGGTAGCGGGCCCGGCGGATGTGCAGCTCGCAGGCCGGGTGATCGGTGCCGGCGGCGGCCAACTCCTCCAGCAGGGCCAGCGCCCGGGCGTGCTCGCCGCAGTGGTGGGCGGCCTCGGCCGCGTGCCCCAACAGGGCGGCCCGGTCCGCGCCGGGCAGCCCCTCGGCCAGTTGCACCGCCACCGACCAGTGCCGGTGCGCCTCGGCGTAGCCGTACAGCCGCTCGGCCTCCTCGGCGGCGGCCACCGCCGCCGGCAGCGCCCGCTCCGGTTCCCCGGCCAGCCGCCAGTGGTGGGCCAGCCGCGCCTGGTGCAGCTCGGCCGGCGCCGAGGTGAGCGCCTCGGCGTAGCTGCGATGCAGCAGCGCCCGCTCGGCGGGCAGCAGCTCGCCTTCCAGCACCTCGGCGACGAGTCGGTGACGCAGCCGGTAGCCGTCGTGGGAACCGACCAGCAGCCGGTGGGAGACCGCCGCGCGGACCGCGTCGAGCAGGTCGTGCTCCGGCAGCCCGACCACCCGGGCGAGCAGCCAGTGCTCGACCGGCTCCACTCCGGCGGCGACCGCGTGCACGGCCCGGTGGGCCGGCTGGGGCAGGGCGTCCACCCGGGCCAGGAAGACCTCGCGCAGGGTGTCGGACGGCCCGTCCCGGCCATCGCGCAGATCGCGGGAGAGCTCCTCCACGACGAACGGGTTGCCGCCGCTGCGCTGCCAGAGCCGCTCGGCCGCCTCGGGGGCGAGCGGCCGACACCCGACCGCGGCGGCGAGCTGCTCGGTGCCGGTCCGGTCCAGCGGGGCCAGGTCGAGCACCCGCACCGAACGCAGCCGGCGCAGCTCGGTGAGCACCCGGCGCAACGGATGCGCCCCCTGCAACGACTCCGAACGCACCGCGGCCAGCACCGACAGCTGGAGGTCGCCGAGGCCGGCGAGCAGGTAGAGCAGCAGCTGACGGGTGGTCCGGTCGACCCACTGCAGGTCGTCCAGGACGAGCACCACCGGGCGTCCCCCGGCGATGACGCTCAGCCCGCGCGAGACCCGCTCCAACAGCGCGCCCGCGCCGTCCGGGCCGGCCGCGTCGTCGGCGAACACCGCGAGCAGCGCGCGGACCGAGGCGGCGGCGGGCGGAGCCAGATCGGCGTCGAGGCGACGCAGCGCCTGGCGCAGCGGATGCAACGGCGAGGCGTCGCCGATGTCCAGACAGGAGCCGGTGAGCACCAGGGCGCCCGCGTCGCCCAGCCGCTCGCCGACCTCGCGCAGCAGGCGGGTCTTACCCACGCCGCTCTCGCCGGTGAGAAAGACCGCTGCCGTGTTTCCCGGCGCCACGTCGTCGAGCAGCACGGCACGCATCGTCGCCACCAGGTCTGTCCGACCTACGAGCGGGGTGGTGTCCACGTCGGTGGCCATGGCTCGCAGCCTAGTCACAGGCACCCGCACCGTTCTACCGCCGAAACGCGCCTGTCCTACGCATCGCGTCAACAATGCGACCAATGGTTGCGCTCGGCCGACATACGTCGTTCTGCCGATCCGCCGTCAGACCGGGGGTGACAGTCTCCGGACATCGTCGGCACCACGGGGGGAGAGGCGGGTGCGGTCTCCATGCCCATGTCCACCGTCGTCGCTGCTCCAGAGTCGGTCAGGCGGATTCGCTGGCCGGTGACCGAGGAGCGGCGGACCGTCACCGTCCTCTTCGTCGACATCGTCGGTTCGACCGGGCTGGTCGACCGACTCGATCCGGAAGAAGTACGCGCCCTGCAACGGGTCTACTTCGGCACCGTCGCCCGAGTGCTGCGGCGCTGGGACGGCGCGGTGGAGAAGTACGTCGGCGACGCCGTGATGGCGCTGTTCGGCGCACGGACCGGTGACGGGTGGGAGGCGTACCGGGCGGTGCGGGCCGGCCTGGAGATCCAGCGGGCGCTCGACCGCCGGCCACTCGCCACCGCACCCGGGTTGCGGGTACGGGTCGGGGTCGCCACCGGCGAGGCCGTGGTGAACCTCGCAATCGGGCACGACGGCGGGCACGGCGTGGCCAGCGGCGCGGTCATCACCCTGGCCGCCCGGTTGCAGGAGTACGCCCCGCCCGGCGGCGTGGCGGTCTGCGCGGCCACCCACCGGGCCGTCGCCGGGCTGATCGCGCAACGCCCGGTGCCGGCGGTGACGGTGACCGGCAAGGCCCTGCCGGTGGAGGTCTGGCACGCCACCGGCACCCTGCGGCCCCGGCCGGCGCGGCAGGACGGTCCGCTGGTCGGCCGGCGCCGGGAGCTGGCCACCGCCCGGGAACAGCTCGCCGAGGCGGTACGCGGACGCGGCGCGCGACGCCTCATGCTGACCGGCCCGCCCGGCAGCGGTCGCAGCCGGTTGTTGCGCGAGCTGATCCGGAGCACGCCCACGGTGGACGGTGTGCCGGTGCGGTGGTGCGTGACGGCATGCCCGCCCTACCCGGACGGGCCACTGGCACCCGTCGCGGACCTGGTCCGTGCGGTAGCCGGGGCCCGCGCCACCGACGACCCCGAGGTGGTACGCCGCCGGCTGGCCACCGCCCTGGGCGAGTTGGTCCCGCCGGAGTGCCTGGCACCGGCGTTGGACACGGTGGACGATCTGCTCGGCTCGGCCGCCGCCGCGGGTGCCCGGGCGGCGGCCTGCTGGCGGGATGTGCTGCTGCGTCTCGCCCGACGGCAACCGGTGGTGGTGGCCGTGGAGGACCTCGACCGCGCCGCGCCGGCGCTCCGCCGACACCTGGATGCCCTGGTCGACCTGGCCACGGCGGACGGCCTGCCGCTGGTGCTGGTCGCCAGCGGCACCGAGGAGACCGGCGATGCCGGCAAACCGGCGGCCCGGGTGCGGTTGAATCCGCTCGACGCGGCGGCCACCGGCCGGCTGCTGCGCCAACTGCTGCGCCGGGCCGGCCGCCCGATCGGGTTGGTGCGTCAACTGGTCCCGCTGGTGGGCGGCAACCCCGGGCACGCCGTGGCGTACGTGCACGCGCTCGGCGACGACGATCCGGCGCGGCTGCCCGTCCCGGAGAGCGTCCGCCGGGTGGTCGAGGCCCGGCTGGACCGGCTCGACGGCCCGCTGCGGGCCGCCCTGATGGCCGTGGCCGCTCTCCCGCCGGGCCGCACCGCCGCCGAGTTGGCCCGGGCGCTCGGCTGGCCGGCGAAGCAGGCGGAGTCCGCCCTGCACGCGCTGGCCGGGGCGGGACTGCTCGTCCCACTGCCGGCCGGCGGGCACGACGTCGACGATCCGGTGCTGCGCCAGGTCGCCGCGGCCCGGCTGCCGCGCGCGGTGCGGGCCACCTTCGCCCGCCGGGCCGGCACCGCGACCCGGCCCGAGTCGACTGACAGCGCGGCCAAGTCGCCCCGCCGGAGTGACGCGGCGGCGGCGCGGTCAGCGGGCAGCCAGAAAGGCCAGGACGCGGTCCCAGGTCAGGTCGGCGGCGACCGGGTCGTGGTCGGCCACCGTCGGGTCGGTGTACAGGTGACCCGCCCCCGGGTACTGGTACACCACGACCTCCGCACCCGCGGTGGTCATCTCGCGCTGCCACTGGTCGACCTCGTCGGACGGGTCGTAGGCGTCGGGATCGGCCAGGTGCAGGTGGACCCGCAGGCCGGGCCGGACCGCCGCCGGGGAACCACCGGTGCCGTGCAACAGCAGCAGGCCGGCGGTGTCGGGACGCTCGGCCAGCATCGCGCCGGCCACCCCGGCGCCCATCGAGAACCCGGCGAGCACGGTGTCGGGCGGCAACCCGTCGAGCGCCGCGTGGGCCCGGTCGAGGACGGTCTGCTGACCGATCCGGTCGAGCAGGGCGAAGCCCTCCTCGACGGTGTCGACGGCCGGCACTTCGTACAGGTCGGGCACGCGCACCTGGTGCCCGGCGGCGCGCAGCCGGTCGGCGGCGGCCAGCACGGCCGGCCGCAGCCCGTACACGGAGTGGAAGAGCACGACGTGTCCCATCGGCACATCGTGCCCGACTCCCCCGACAGCGCCGGTCCCGCCGCGCGGCGGCCTGGTCCGGCGGCCGGGTTCAGCCGTGTCCGGCGACCGCCGGTCGGTCGCCCGAGGAACTGGGGGCCGGTCGGAGGACCCGGCTGTGGCCACGGAACTCGGCAACCACCTCCCCGCCCTCGCGGGTCACCGTGACGTCGTAGATGCCGCTGCGGCCGTACCGGGTGCGTTCGGCGGCGCGGGCGACCAGCAGGTCCCCCTCCCGGGCCGGGCGGACGAAGGTGATCTCGCCGCCGGCGGCTACGGTGGCCGGGCCGTGGCTGTTGCAGGCCAGCGCGAATGCGGTGTCGGCGAGCAGGAAGACGAACCCGCCGTGGGCGATGCGGTGGCCGTTGACCATGCCGTCGGTGATCCGCATGCGGGCCTCCGCGGCACCGCCGACGGCGCTGACCAACTCGATACCGAGCCGGTTCGACGCGACGTCGGCGTCGAACATCTCGTGCGCGGCGGTGCGCTGCGGGTCCACCTGGCTCCTGGGTCCGGTCGGCAGGGCGTCCCGCCCTCGGACGGACATCATGACACCCGCCGGCCGCCGGAAAGCGCCAGCCGGGTCGGTTCGCCGGCGGCGATCCGACCCGGCCCGATCATCGCTCCGCCATTCTCTCGTACTTGCAAATTATTGGCAACAACTCTGGACAGGAGGTCCGTGCCGTAACTAGCTTGTGCGGCATGAGTCCTTACATCACCGATCCCGCCGCCTGGCAGGAGAGCTGGGACCGCCAGCAGGAGGCGTACCTGCCGGACCGGGAACACCGGTTCGAGGCCATGCTCGACGCGGTCGACGCCGTCCGCGACACCGCGCCGCCCCGCCTGCTCGACCTGGCCGGCGGCACCGGCACCATCTCGCTGCGCGCGCTGCGCCGCTTCCCCGACGCCGAGCTGACCCTGGTCGACCTCGACCCCGCCCTGCTCGCCCTCGCCGCCGCCTCGCTCGGCGACCGGGCCACCATCGTCACCGCCGACCTCGGCCAGCCGGGCTGGTCCGCCGCCCTGCCCCACCAGCGGTACGACGCGGTGCTCACCGCCACCGCCCTGCACTGGCTGCCCGCCGACCGGCTGGCCGCCCTCTACGCCGAGCTACGCGACGTGCTGCGGCCGGGCGGCCTGCTGGTCAACGCCGACCACATGCCCGAGGACACCCTGCCGGAGCTGACCAAGCGGCTGCTGGCCCGGGCGCAGGAGCGGCGGGCGGCCCGTTACGCCGCGGGTGCCGCCCTGTCCTGGTCACAGTGGTGGGACCAGGCGGCGCAGGACCCGGTACTGAACCCGCTCGTGCAGCAGCGCCACGCCATCTACCCGTCGGGGCACAGCCCGGAGTGGACCCCGCCGGTCACCTGGCACCTGAGGGCCCTGTCCGACGCCGGTTTCGCCGAGGTGGGCACGCTGTGGCGCGGCGGCCCCGACGCCGCCGTCGTCGGCGTCCGGTAGCGGCCCGACGACCCATCCGACCGACCGTCGGCCGGCCGGACACCGCCACCGCCGGCTCACCGGCCGGGCGTCCCGGCCGGTGACGCCCACCACCGGTTCACCGGTCGGCCGTTCCGGCCGGTGACGGCCGCCGCCGGCTCAGCGGTCGGGCGGTGCCGGGTGCCGGTGGTGATGACCGGCGTGGTGATGGCCGGCGTGGTGATGGTGGCCGTCGACCGGGTCGTCGGGGTGGTCGTGCGGGGTCTGCGGCCGCCCCACCTTGTCGGCGAAGCCCGGCAGCAGCACCCGGTACGCGCAGGTGTCGCAGTTCATCCGGATGTCCCCCCGCACCGCCTCGGCGTGCCGCTCGAGCACCAGCTCGGCGAGGGCGTCGCAGTCGCCGATCAGCCCGGCGACCCGTACGTCCAGCTGCGGGTGGGCGGCGGCGAACTCGCCGGCCTGGGCGGCGATCCGATCCGGCAGGACCCCGGCGAACAGGAAGTACGGGGCGACCACGATCCGTCGAGCGCCGAGCCGACGCAGCCGGTCCAGTACGGCCGGGACCGACGGCTCGGCCAGCGAGACGAACGCCGGTTCCACCCCGGCGTACCCGCGCCCCTCCCAGAACAGCCGGGCGACCTTGGCGACCTCGGCGTTGGCGTCCGGATCGGTGGAGCCCCGGCCGACCAGGGCGACCCAGGTGCCGGGCCGGTCGGCGCCGGCGAGCGCCGCGTCTACGCGCTCCTCCAGCACCGCGTGCAGCAGCGGGTGCGGCCCCAACGGCCGCCCGTAGCGGTAGGTCAGCCCCGGGTGGCGCCGCTGCTCGCGGGCCATCGCGGCGGGGATGTCGCCCTTGCCGTGCCCGGCGGCGGCGAGCACCAGGGGCAGCGCGACCAGCCGCCGGTGGCCCCGGGCGGCAAGCGCACCGACCGCGTCGACGAGCGGCGGCCGGGACAGCTCGATGAAACCCCCCTCGACGTCTCCGACGGCGCCGGCGGACCGGCGGCGGACCCGGTCGACCAACGCGGTGAACTGCGCGACCCCGGCCGCGCTGCGGGTCCCGTGCCCGACGATGACCAGGGCGGTCATGACCTCTCCTCCACGTACAGCAGGGCGTTGAGGGCAGCGGCGGCCACCGCCGAGCCCCCCTTCTCACTCCGGTTGGACACTCCGGGCAGGCCGCTGGCCCGCAGGGCCGCCTTCGCCTCCGTCGCGCCGACGAAGCCGACCGGCAGGCCGACCACCAGCGCCGGCCGGGCGTCCAGGGTGAGCAGTTCCGCGAGGGCGGTCGGCGCGCAACCGACCACCCACACCGCGCCGGGGCCGACCTGGTTCGCGGCGATCCGGGCCGCGGCCGCGGACCGGGTGATCCCGGCCGCCCGGGCCAGCCGCGCCGCCGCCGGCTCGGCCACCGGGCAGACCGTCCGGCGCCCGGTGATGCCGGCGGCCACCATCGCCACGTCGGTCACCACCGGGGCGCCGGCACGCAGCGCGGCCAGGCCGTCCGCCAGGGCCGCCTCGTCGCAGACCAGGTCGGCGACGTAGTCCAGGTCGGCGCTGGCGTGCACCACCCGCTCCACCACCGCCCGGGTCAGCGGCGGCAGGTGCGACAGGTCGACCCGGGAGCGCAGGATCCGGTACGACAGCGCCTCGATCGGGTGCACCACCCGACCTTCCCGCCGGGCGCCGGGTTCGGTGTCGGTCATCGGGCTCCTCCGGGTTCCGATGTGGTGGCGCGGATCGCGTCCACCGGGCAGACCTCCAGGCACTCCAGGCAGCCGGTGCAGCGGTCGGCGCGGACCGTCAGGCCACCCGGTACGGGAGTGAACGCGTGGGTCGGGCAGGTGAGCAGACAGGCACCGCAGCCCTGGCAGGCACCGACCGTCACCGCCGCCGGAGCTCGACCGGCCCGCGCCGGGGCGCCCGCCGTCACGGCTGCCACCGGTACCCGCGCGGGGTGACCATCCGGCCGGCGACGATCCGGCTGTGGCTGCTGCCGACCACGACCACGCTGTACATGTCGACCACGGCCACGTCGAGGGTGGCCAGGGTGGCCAGGTGCACCCGCTCGCCGGGGCGGGACGCGTTGCGCACCACGCCGACCGGGGTCCGCGCCGGCCGATGCGCGGCGAACAGCGCCAACGCGGCCGGCAGCTGCCACTGCCGGGCCCGGCTGCGTGGGTTGTACAGCAGCGTGACCAGGTCGGCCTCGGCGGCGGCGCGGACCCGACCCGCGATGACCTCCCACGGGGTATGCAGATCGGAGAGGCTCAGATAGACGTGGTCGTGGCCCAGCGGCGCGCCGAGCAACGCGGCGGCGGCCAACGCGGCGGTCACCCCGGGCACCCCGACCACGTCGATCCGCTCGTCGGCGTACTCCAGGGCGGGGCTGGCCATCGCGTACACCCCGGCGTCGCCGGAGCCGACCAGCGCGACCGCCCGCCCGGCCACGGCCTCGGCCACCGCGGCGCGGGCCCGCTCCTCCTCGGCACCAAGGCCGCTGGCGAGCACTCGGGTGCCGGGGCGCAGCAGGCCACGGACCTGCTCGACATACTGGTCGAGGCCGACGACGACCGAGGCGCGGCGCAGCTCGGCCGAGGCCCGAGGGGTACGCAGGTCGGCCGCGCCCGGCCCGAGCCCGACGATCGCCAGCCGGCCGCGCGGGGCGTGCCGGGCCACGGCGACGGTGGCCATCGCGGTGGCGGTCTTCGGCACCAGCAGCTCCGCCTCGCCACCGATCAACGCGGCCGCTTCCGCGACGCTGGGGGTGCCGACCGCCGCCCGGACCACCTCGCTGGGGTTCGGCACGTCGACCGCCGCCAGCTCCGCCGCCGGGTAGGTCACCAGCGGTACGCCCGACGCCTCGGCGGTCGCCACGATGCCCGGCTCGTCCGCCTTGACGTCGGCGCTGGCCAGGTGCCGCAGGCTCGCCGGGCTGAGGCCGACTCCGGCAAGCACTTTGGCCAGCAGGTCGCGCACCTCCGGCGCCGGCACGCCCCGGCTCGCGCCGACGCCGGCGACCAGCGACGGCGGTCGCAGCACGGCCGTCCGGTCGTCCAGGTCGACCAGCCGGTCGGTGACCAGCAGCCGGTACCCGGGCCCCGCCAACCTTCGGTCGTCGGCCTCGGACCCGGTGGAGACATCGGCATCGGCGTCGGCGTGGACGTTGGCCGGGAGGGCGGGCAGCGGCCAGGTGGCGTCGGCGATCAGCCGGACCGGCTCCCCGTCGAGGATGGCCCGGGAGACCGCGGCGACCGCCCCCTCGACCGGCCAACCGAGGGTGTCCAGGCCGGGCAGCCCGGCCACGTCGGTGGCGGTGGTGACCACCGGGGTGGCACCGAGCAGGGCGCCGACCGCAGCGGCCAGCTCGTTCGCACCGCCGCCGTGCCCACCGAGCAGCGCGACCGCGTGCCGGGCCGTGTCGTCGACGACCACCACGCCCGGATCGGTGCGCTTGTCGCCGAGCAACGGCCCGAGGATCCGTACCACCGCGCCGGTGGCCAGGAACGCGACCACCTGGTCGCCACCCGCCCACGCGGTGCGCAGCGCGTCGGCGACGGTGTCGCCGGCCACCAGATCGGCCTGCGGCCAGGCGGCGGCGAGCGTGGCGGCGTGCCGCCGACCGGCGGCGGTGGCGGCGACCAGCCCGACCCGGCCGGGCGGGTCGTACGGGGTCCAGGTGTGGTTCACGGGCGCTCCCCGGTGAGGACGACCACCGGGTTGGTGGCCGCGAGTCGGATCGAACCGCCGGGCAGGTCGGCGAGGCGGGCGGCGCTGAGCTGGGTCCCCTCGACCGCGTACCCCGCGGTCCGCAGCAGCCCGATCGCCGGGCCGACCCGGTCCAGGGCGGCCAGCGCCACCACCACCCGCTCCGGCCGCCGCGCGGCCACCGCGGCGAGCACGTCGAGGCCGCCCCCGCCGACGAAGACCGCGTCCGGCTCCGGCAGCCCGGCCAGCACCGCCGGGGCGGTCCCGGTGACCAGGCGTACGTCCACCCCGTGCCGGGCCGCATTGGCGCCGACTATGGCGGCGGGATCCCGTTCCACCGCGATGACCGCCGCTCCCAGCAGCGCGCACTCGATGCCGACCGAGCCGCTGCCCGCGCCGACATCCCACACCAGGCGGCCCAGCCGGGGACGCAGCCGCGCCACCACGAGGGCCCGCACCTCGGCTTTGGTGATCATCGAATCGCGATGGGCGTAGGCCCGCTCGGGCAGCGCCCAGCCCCCCGCCGGCGCGGCAGCGGGCTGGTTGTCGACCCGCATCGCACCGTCGGGCCGGGCGAGGCAGAGCACCACGTGCGGGTCGGTCCAGGTGCGGGCCGCGGCGTCGGCGGGACTGGTCTCGGTGACGCGTTCCCGGTCGGTGCCCAGGTGTTCGGCCACCACCAGCCGACGTGACCAGCCAGCGAGCCCGCGACCGATCTCGGCGGCCCCGGCACCGGGAGCGGTGAGCACGGCGACCGCCGGCAGTGCCCGGCAGGCGTTGAGCGCCGGACGTGGGTCCCGCCCGTGGGCGCTCACCACGGCGGCACCGTCCCAGGGCAACCCGGCACGGGCGAAGGCGGCGGCGACGCTGGACACCGCGGGAAGCACCCGCAACGCAAGCCCGGCCGCCCGCAGCCGCCGGACGATCCCGAAAAAGCCGGGATCGCCGCTGGCCAGCACCACGACCGGGGTACCGGCGGTGACGGCCGCGGTGAGCCGCGCCAGCGCCGGGGCGAGCGGACCGAGGACGACGGTCGGGCAGCCGTCCGGCACCGGCACGACCGCGAGGTGCCGGGCCGCCCCGACGACCAGGCCCGCGCCGGCCAACGCCTCGGCCAGCACCGGATCACCCGGCCGACCGCCGGCGTCGATACCC
Organism: Micromonospora craterilacus; assembly: GCF_003236315.1. Classification (GTDB taxonomy): domain Bacteria; phylum Actinomycetota; class Actinomycetes; order Mycobacteriales; family Micromonosporaceae; genus Micromonospora; species Micromonospora craterilacus. The sequence continues at coordinate 5,258 of NZ_POTY01000148.1, read as the reverse complement.
GCGACGGTCACCACCGCACCGTCCGAGCCCGCCACCGACTCCCGGCCCGCACCCTCACTCGGCCCCGCGCAGGCCGGAGTCGCGGGACAAGGCGGCGCGAAGTCGGCAGCGGGCGTGGTCGGGGCTAGGTGTCCAGCAAGCGTGATGTCACCCAGACATGAATATGTCGGTGTGACATCACGCTTGGAGGAAGAACAAGACCCTGCCCGCTCATGCGGCGTGATGTGGCGGACGTGGCAACAGTTGGACGCTGGTGCCGCGACTGGCGCGGGCGGCGTCGACGCGGCCGTGCCGGGCACCGCAGAGGCGCGCTTGTCGGCGGGGCTGGCGGCGTTCACGGTTGGCTCCCGGGCAGGGCCGGTGACGGCTCGGGCGCACCCGTGGCGCGGGGCTGCCGGACCGGCCAACGGCCGGAGGAGGCGACGACTCCGGAACCGGCGAAGTCGACCATGGCCACGTCGACGGTGACCGCGTGTTCGGCGTACCGCAGGAGCACCCGGCGTACCCGGTGGCAGAGCAGGTCGCCGGCGGTGCCGAGCAGGCCGGCGGCGTCCCACAGCTCGTACGCGTGCCGGCCGGTGTTGGCCGCCACCACCGCGGCGACCAGGTCCCGGCTCCCGCCGGCCTCCTCGGTGACCGTGCCGAGCAGGGACAGGTCCACCTTGGACCGGGTGTAGTGGGTCATCAGCACGCCGGCGGCGAGCTTGGCCAGTTTGCCGGCCATCCCGACGAACACCACCCCGGTCATGCCGTCGGCGACGGCGGCGGTGACCGCCGCGCCGGTGAAGTCACCCACCTCGACGAAGCACACCTCGGGCAGTTCCGGCAGCAGCGCCCGGGCGGCCCGCTCGGTACGCCCGCCGGTGCACAGCACCGCGGTCCGTTCCCCCTGGGCCGCCATCACGTGCACCGCCTGCACCACGCTGGCGCGCCAGGACGCGGTGGAGAAGGGCCGGACGATGCCGGTGGTGCCCAGGATGGAGATGCCGCCGAGAATGCCGAGCCGGCGGTTGGTCGTCTTGCGAGCCATGATCTCCCCGCGCGGCACGCTGATCACGACGCGGACCCCGCGTGCGGTCAGGTCGACCACCTCGGCCACGGCTGCGGTGATCATGCGGCGGGGGGTGTCGTTGATGGCCGGACCGCCGACCGCGAGGCCCAGGCCGGGCTTGGTGACGGTGCCGACGCCCGGCCCCCCGTCGAGCCGCAGACCGGGTGCGTCGGCCCAGTCGGCGGTCGCGGTCAGCTCGGCGCCGTGGGTGACGTCCGGGTCGTCCCCGGCGTCCTTGACCACCACCGCCTCGGCCCGGCCCGCGCCGTCGACGGTGCAGCGCGCCACCGGGAAACTCACCCGCCGCCCGGCCGGCAGCCCGATCTCCACCTCGGCCGGTGGCACGCCGGTGACCAGCGCGGTGACCGCCGCCTTGGCGGCGGCCGTGGCGCAGGCGCCGGTGGTCCAGCCGGTACGCAGCGCGGTGGGCCGGACCTTCGCGGTACGCGGCAGGTCCGGCTCCCGCAAGGGCGGGTCGACGTCGGACATCAGCTGGTCCCGTCGCCGACCGCCGCTCCCGGGCTGCCCGGGAGCGGCGCCGCTGGCGGGCCCGGGCGGCCGCGGAGGGCGGCCCGGGCGGCCGGCTCGGCCCGGCGGTACGTGTGGAAGTGCCCGGGGTGGTAGAGGTGGGAGCGGGTGCCGCTGGCGGTGAGTGCCGGGCCGACCAGGAACAGGGTGTGCTTCCAGAGCCGGTGCTCCTTGACCGTGGCCGCCAGGGTGCCGACGGTGCAGCGCAACACCAGCTCGTCCGGCCAGGTCGCCCGGTGCGCCACCACCACGGGCGTGTCCGGCGGGTAGCCGCCGGCCAGCAGTTCGGCCTGGGCCTGCCCGGAACGGGCGGCGGAGAGGAACAGCGCCATGGTCGTGCTGTGGCGGGCGAAGTCGCGTAGCCGCTCCCCCGCCGGCATCGGGGTCCGGCCGCCCTCCAGCCGGGTGAGGATCACCGACTGGGCCACCTCGGGGACGGTCAGTTCGCGGCCCACGAGCGCCGCCACAGCGGTGAACGAGGAGACGCCGGGCACGATCTCCACGGCCAGGTCGAGCGCCCGGCACAGGTCCAGTTGCTCCTGCACCGCGCCCCACAGCGCGGGATCGCCGGAGTGGATCCGGGCCACGGTCAGCCCGTCGGCGGCGGCCCGCCGGTACAGCGGCAGCACCCCCTCGATCGGCAACTGGGACGAGTCGACGATCTCGGCGCCCGGCCGGGCGTGGGCGAGCACGTCGGCGTGCACCAGGCTGGCCGCCCAGATCACCACGTCGGCCTCGGCGATCACCCGGGCGGCGCGCAGGGTCAGCAGGTCCGCGGCGCCGGGTCCGGCGCCGACGAACCACACCTTGCCCCCGGCCGGCGGCGTTGCGGCGCCAATGTCCACAGTGCTCACAGCTTGCCTCCCCGGCCGTCCCGGCGGGCCGGGACCAGCAACGTCGACAGGTAGGGCAGGTCGTCCACCGCGTCGGTGACCGGGCCGATCCGCTCGCCGGGCAGGCCGACGGCCCGGCCGAGCACCGCGTCGGCGAGCCGCCCGGCGCGGCGCAGCTCGCCGACCAGGTCGGCGTGCCGGCGCCAGCCCTTGTACGCCACCACCGTGCCCGGCCCGGCCAGCGCGTCCGCGAAGGCGACCAGCCCGGCGGTGGCGGGCACCAGGGTCAGCGGCTCCCGGCCCTCGCACAACGGGATGCCGCTGCGGGCCGCGAGGTCCTGCATGGCGGTGATGCCGGGCACCGTGCGTACCTCGACCGCCGGGCGCGCGGCCCGCACGGTCTGGGCCAGGTAGCCGAAGGTGGAGTAGACGTTCGGGTCGCCGATGGTGGCGAAGGCCAGCCGGGTGGCACCGCCGTCGAGCGCGGCGACCACGGTTCGGGCGGCGGCGTCCCAGGCCGCCGCGCGGCGGGCGGTCACCCCGCCCCGGTCGTCGAGGGCGAACGGCAGCCGGCGTAGCCGGTCCGGCGGGACGTGCAGGGCGACGGTGGTCTCGGCCCGTCCGGGCGGCGCGGTGGCGTCGGCGGCGAGCCGGTCCAGCACGGGTACGAACACCAGGTCGGCCTCGCCCAGCAGACGGACCGCCTTGACGGTGAGCAGTTCCGGGTCACCCGGGCCGACGCCGATCCCGGTCAACGTGGCGGCGCCACCCCGGTGCCGTTCCGGCACCCCGGCATCGTGGGCGAGGCGGGCGGCGTTCCGGCCAGCCGGGGTGGCCGGGCCGGTCACCGGGCCACCGCCTCGACCAGCCGGCGGGCGGCATGTGGCTGCCCGGCCCAGTGGGTGTGCAGGTAGGACGCGTGCAGGCGACCGGTGACGAAGCCGTGGTCGGTGCCGTCCCAGCGCCACGCCGGCCGGTCGCCGTGCCCGGGATCGGTGACGGTGCGGTGGAACTCGTGTCCGCGTACCGGCTCGCCGCGCCGGTGTGCCGGGGAGTCGGCGACGGCGACGGCCTCCCGGTAGCCGAGGGTGAGCGTGCCGGTCATCCGGGCGGTGAGGTCGAGCCGGCCGCACATGGGCACCCGGTCCAGGGATCGACCGAGGTAGAGCAGGCCGGCGCACTCGGCCACCACGGGACCGTCGAAGGCGGCCACCTCGGCGCGCAGGGCGGTGTTGGCGGACAGCGCCTCGGCGTACGTCTCGGGGAAGCCGCCGCCGACGACCAGCGCGCGGGTGCCGGCGGGCAGGCCCGGGTCGTGCAGCGGGTCGAACGGGACCACGTCGGCGCCGGCGGCGGCGAGCAGTTCGGCGGTCTCGGCGTACGAGAAGGTGAAGGCGGCACCGGCGGCGACCGCGACCACCGGGGCGGCGGCGGTGACCAGGCCCCCGACGGCGGTCACCGGGTCCCAGGCCGGCGTGACCAGCGGCGGGGCGCTGCGCGCGAGGTCGAGAACGGCGTCGAGGTCCACGGTGGACTCGACGAGGTCGGCCAGGGCGGCCACGACGGCCAGCGACTCGGGTGCCCGCTCGGCCACCGGCACCAGCCCGAGGTGACGGGACGGCGCGGCGACCTCGGCGGCCCGGGTGACCGCACCCAGCACCGGTACGCCCACCTCGGCCAGCGCCTCGCGCAGCAGCGTCTCGTGCCGGGGCGAGCCGACCCGGTTGAGGATCACGCCGCCGACGCGTACGCCCCGGTCGAAGGCGGTCATGCCGAGCACCAGCGCGGCGGCCGAGCGGCCCTGGGCGGTGGTGTCGAGCACCAGCACCACGGGTGCGTCGATCAGTCGGGCGACGTGCGCGGTGGAGGCGTACCCGCCGCGACCGACGGCCCCGTCGTGCAGCCCCAGTACGCCTTCCACCACGGCGATGTCGGCCAGGCTCGGGACACTGGCACCGTACCGGAGCAGCGGTGCCACCCGTTCCTCACCGACCAGCCAGGGGTCGAGGTTGCGGCCGGGGCGGCCGGCGGCGAGACCGTGGTAACCGGGGTCGATGTAGTCGGGGCCGACCTTGTGCGGGCTGACGGTCAGGCCGCGGCGGCGCAGTGCGACGAGCAGGCCGGTGGCGACCGTGGTCTTGCCATGCCCGCTGGCCGGCGCGGCCACCACGATCCGGGGCAGCTCGGCCGGCCCGGTCACCGCGACCGGGGACAGCTCGGCGGGGCCGGTCACCATTCGATGCCCTTCTGGCCCTTCTGGCCGGCGTCCATCGGGTGCTTGACCTTGGTCAGCTCGGCGACCAGGTCGGCGGCGGCGACCAGCCGGGGGTCGGCGTCGCGCCCGGTGACCACGACGTGCTGGAAGCCGGGTCGCGCGGCCAGGGTCGAGACCACCTCGTCCACGTCGACCCAGCCCCACGTCATCGGGTAGGTGAACTCGTCCAGCACGTACAGGCCGTAGCGCTGGGCGGCCAGGTCCCGCTGGATCTGCCGCCAGCCCTCCAGCGCGTCGGCGGCGTGGTCGGCCTCGCCGCCGCGCTGGATCCAGGACCAGCCCTCGCCCATCTTGTGCCAGCTCACCGGGGCGCCCTGGCCGGTGCGTTCGTGCACCTCGTGCAGCGCGCGGAAGGCGTTCTCCTCCCCCACCCGCCACTTGGCGCTCTTGACGAACTGGAACACCCCGATCGGCAGCCCGGCCGTCCAGGCCCGCAGCGCCAACCCGAACGCCGCCGTCGACTTCCCCTTCATCGCTCCGGTGTGCACCACCAGCAACGGCCGATTACGCCGCTGCCGCGTAGTCAACCCGTCCCCAGGCACAAACTCCGGTCTCCCCCGAGGCATCAGCC
>NZ_POTY01000147.1 GCF_003236315.1 Micromonospora craterilacus | reverse complement strand
GCGGTCCGTGGACCGCAGCGACCGGCCGGCCAAGCCGGTCCGGGTCCGCCCACCGAAGATCAAGTTCGGGGACCGCGATCCGGCCGTCGAACTGGCCATCACCGAGATCGCCGGTCACCTGACCTTCACCCCCAACACCGTCACCGCCTGGTACTGGCTTCCCGAGGTGCGCTGGGCCTTCCGGCCGGACGCGGAACGCGAGGCGCTGCTCTCGGCGATCTCCGAGCAGTACGCCGGCCTGGCCGGCTTCCGGTTGCACCTGCGTCGCACCACCCGGCCCTTCCCGGCCGACGAATGGGCCCGCACCATCGACGCCCACACCGCCTCGCCGCTGCCCGACGTCCCCGGCACGCCCGGCTGGGCCGACCACCTGGTGGCCGCACAGCGGCACCTGCTCTCGGTCAACCACGCCGAAGGCCAGACCTACCTCGGCGTCACCTTCGCCCGCCGCTCGCTCGGCGACTCGCTCACCGAGCGGCTGCTGCGCACCTTCGGCCGTGGCGTCGCCGAGGGCGAACGCCGCAAGCTGGGACGGACCGTCGAACAGTTCGACGAGGTGCTGGGCGCGTTCGGCATGCGCGGGCGGCGGGTCACCGCACAGGAACTGGAATGGCTGCTCTACCGGTCGGTGGCGCTCTGCATGGCACCCCCCGGCACGCTCTCGCCCATCACCGACGGGCGCTGGGAACGCGGCGACCTGCTCGCCCTCACCGAACAGGTGGAGCGCTACCGCACCCCGTACGGCTCGACGGTGAAGCTGGTCAACCGGATGACCGGCGAGGAACGGCACGTGGCGGTGCTCGCCGTGGGCCGGATGGAACCACTTGAGATTCCCGAGCGGCACGAGCCCTGGCTGCACTTCCACGAGCGGCTGCCGTGGCCGATGGAGCTCTCCACCCGGGTCGACATCCTGGGCTCCGGCGACTCCTTCCGAAACCTCGAACATCGCCTGCGGATGATCCGGTCCCAGCAGCTCGACTACGCCGAGCATGGCATCGACGCCCCGCCGGAGTTGGAGCGGCTGGCCAAGCGAGCACTGGTGATCGGCGACGAGATGACCACCGGCCTGCCGGTCGACTCCGCCCGCGCGCACGGCTGGCACCGGATCGCAGTGGGCGGGCGGACCCGGGAGGAATGCCTGGAACGGGCCCGCCGGCTGATCCAGCTCTACTCCCGGGAGCTACGCGTCTCGCTGCAGCACCCCAAGAACCAGGACTGGCTGGCCCGCGAGTTCATTCCCGGCGAGCCGGTGGCCAACACCGGCTACGTCCGGCGGATGCCGGTCCACCTGCTGGCGGCGGCGCTGCCGCAGGCCGCGTCCACGGTCGGCGACCGCCGCGGCGACCTGATCGGGCGGACCGCCGGGACCTGCCGCCGGCCGGTCTTCCTCGACCTGCACTTCCCGATGGAGGTGCGGGAACGCTCCGGTCTGGCGGTCTTCGTGGCCGAGCCGGGCGGTGGCAAGTCCACGCTGCTCGGCGCGCTGGGCTACCTGGCCGCCCGGCGCGGCGTACAGGTGACCCTGCTCGACCCGTCCGGCCCGCTGGCCCGGCTCTGCGCGATGCCGGAGCTGCGACCGTACTCCCGGGTACTGAACCTCACCGGTTCCGAACACGGCACCCTGGCACCATATTCACTCATCCCGACGCCGCTGCGCAGCGAGTTCAGTGCCGGTGCCACCGGCGACCGCGAGTTCGAGATCGCGGTTTCCAACGCCCGGGCCGAGCGGCGGATGCTGGTGCAGGACATCTGCATGATGCTGGTGCCGCCGCAGGTGGCCCGCGAGGCGTCCACCGCCACCCTGTTCCGACACGCCGTACGCCAGGTGCCCGCCGAGGAGACCTCCACCCTGGACGGCGTGGTCAGTTGCCTCGGGCAGCTCGACGACGACGCCGGCCGGGAGTTGGCCAACCTGCTGCTGGACGCCGCCGAGATGCCGCTGGCCATGCTCTTCTTCGGCCGCCCGCCGGACGGGCTGCTCGGGCCGGACGCGGCGCTCACCGTGATCACCATGGCCGGCCTACGGCTGCCCGATCTCAAGATCGAACGCGAATACTGGTCGGCCGAGGAGGCGCTCGCCCTGCCGATGCTGCACACCGCGCACCGGCTGGCGGTACGCCGCTGCTACGGCGGCTCGATGTCCTCCCGCAAGCTGGTCGGCCTGGACGAGGCCCACTTTATGGAGGGATGGCGGTCCGGCCGCTCGTTCCTCGTCCGACTCGCCCGCGACTCCCGCAAGTGGAACCTCGCCGCGCTGGTCGCCTCCCAGAACCCCCGCGACATCCTCGGCCTCGACGTACAGAACCTCGTCTCCACCGTCTTCGTCGGCCGGATCGCCGAGGACGCGGAGATCGCCTCCGAGGCGCTGCGGCTGCTACGCGTGCCGGTCGACGACGGATACGAGGCGACCCTCGCCTCGCTCTCCACCGCCGACGCGACCTCCGCCCACCGGCTCGGCTTCCGGGAGTTCGTCATGCGCGACGTCGACGCCCGGGTGCAGAAGGTCAGGGTGGACGTCTCCTACGTGGACGGACTGCTGGACCACCTCGACACCACCCCCGCCGCCATCGCCGCCGCTGCCGGGGTGCTGCCGACCGTGCTGCCTGATATGGAGGCGTGACATGGCGAGGGCCCGGGCAAGGATCACGGCGCTCCTCCTGGCGCTCGGCGTCCTCGCCGCAGCCACGATCAGTTGGCCCGGGCTCACCGCCACACCGGCGTACGCCGCCCCGGTCGCGTACCAGGCCCCCACCGACCTGTGCACGACCCAGGAATGGCAGGCCGATTTCCGCGCCTGCGTCGCCAAACTCCAGCAGGTCGCGGAGTCCGAGGCCACCTGCCTCAACCCGCCGACCCCGACCGCGCCGGACTCCGGCATCGCCGGCTGGTTCGCGTCCCGGCCCGAGGCGTCCAAGCTGCGCGGCCCAAAGGGCTATTACACCAACTACGGCTACGCCGGCTACAGCTACAGCACGTACAAGATCGAGACCGGCTGCGCGACCACCCTGCTCCATCCGGACTACAAGTTCACCAACACCATCGCCAACGGCGAGTTCATGATGGCGACGGCGATCATCGGCGCCTCGAACGCGCTGCGGGAGCGCGCCTGGGACCCCGGGACGATGTGGGGCTGGGCGGATCCGCTGGTGGACCAGGCCACCAAGGCGATCTACCAGAAGGTGTTCAGCGTCTTCGGCATCGTCACGCTCTGCGTCGTCGGCCTCTACCTGCTCTGGCGCTCGCGCCAGTCCGATATGAGCACGGCGATGACCACGGCGGGATGGGCCCTCGTGGTGATGGTGGCGGTGACCGCACTGGCCGCCTGGCCGGTCAAGTCCGCGAACCTCGCCGACAGCGCCCTCGTCTCCACGCTGGGTGTCGTACACGATGCCGTCGGCCCGGCCTCGAAGGACGTCCCGCCCGATCGCTGTGCAATGCCGAATCCGGATGCCTGCACGGACAAGCGCCCGCCCGCAGTCCGTGCCAGCGACACGGCCACGGAGGGGATGCTGTACCGGAACTGGCTGCGTGGTGTGCTCGGTTCGGCCGACAGCGAGACCGCCCGGAAGTACGGCGAAGCCCTTTACGACGCCAAGTCCCTGTCCTGGGATGAGGCGGAGAAGCTCCGGACCAGCCCGGAGCTTCGTGACGCCACCGTCAGTGCCAAGAAGCAGCAGTGGATGACGGTGGCGGCCCAGATCGAACGGGAGGACCCGGAGGCGTACGAGTATCTGCAGGGCGTCCGGGACATGGACCGGGTCGGTGCGGGGTTCATCGCCGTGCTCGCCGCCCTGCTGTTCGCGATGTTCGACCTGACCGCGTCGCTGCTCGTGCTGCTCGGCTTCCTGATCTTCCGGTGGGCGGTGATCGCCGCGCCGATCCTGGGCACGGTTGGCCTGCTCCGCCCGGCCAGCGCCGGCCTGCGCCGGCTGGGCAACGCCGTGGTGGCCGCCATCTTCAACATCGCGATCTTCGGGACCGGGGCCGCCATCTACCTCTTCGCGGTCGACCTCATCATGAGCACGGCCACCCTGCCCGGCTGGCTACAGGTGGTGCTGGTCTGGCTGTGCGGCGTGGTCGGCTGGCTGCTGCTGCGTCCCTACCGGCGGATCACCCAACTCGGCGGCAAGGACAGCAGCGAGGCGGTCAGCTCGGCCGGCTCCTGGCATCGCCGGTTCTTCCGGGACATGCGCACCGCTGCCCGGCTCGACGTCGCCGAACCCGGTGGCACCACGGAGCCGACCGTGGGACGGCGCCGGGCAGCGCCGGTCGAGCAGCCCAAGGTTCGTCCAGAGGCCCGGCCGGACCCGGTCCCGAGCGGCGCACCAGTTTCCACCGAACGTCCGGACGGGCGGAAGACCAGCGATGCCCCCGCCCCGGCGGAGGAGCGACGCCCCGAAGGCCGTCCCGTCGCGCCCAGACCTCGCCGCCGGCAGCCCGCCTCGTGGACCGAGCCGGACGTGCCGGATGAGAACCCGTCCTTCGCCATCTACCGCCCGGGATCGGCGGAGCGGGCACCCGAGAAGCCAGCGCCCCGGATCCGCTCCGAGGCACGGTGAGCGCGGTGCGACGGGCCGTCGAGTTCCTGGTCACCCGGCTACTGCGATCCCGGTTGGGGGTCGCCCTCGGCATCGCCGTGCTGATTCTCGGCGTGGTGGGGGCGGCCCGGCTGGTCGCCGACCCCGGGGACCCTACGGCCGGGCTGAGCAACCGCCCGCCCGAACCGATCACCACCGTGCATCCGACCACCGGCAACGACGGCGCGATCTCGACGACCATAACGCCGTCGCCGGTCACCCGGCCCGGCGAACCGACTCCGGAGCAGGTCGCGGAGCGCTTCGTCGCGGCCTGGCTCGGCCGGCCCGGCCAGTCCGCCGACAACTGGCACGCGGGCCTGCGTCCCCTGTCGACCGCCGCCCTCACCGACAAGCTCGCCGGCGCCGAGCCAGCAGATGTGCCGGCCGGCGAAGTGACCGGTGACGTGACCGTACGCCCGCGCGGCGAGACCTTCGTGGAGGCGCTGATTCCGCTCGACACGGGCGAACTCCGGCTCGAACTGGTGGCGCCGGACGGGCGTTGGCTGGTTGACGTCGTGGACTGGGAGCAGGCATGAGTGACGAGAGCCGCCCGCGCCGCCGGCCGATCCGGGTCGGCGCGCTCGCCGCCGCGCTCACCGCGACACTCGCGTTGCTCTGCTGCACCGGTGGCGCCGGCGCATTCTTCCTCACCGACCTGGGCGGCGACGGGGCCGAGCAGCTCACCCCGGCGAGTATGGAGTGCACCGGAGACTTCCAGGTCGACGTGACCGGCAAGATGCCCCGGTTCCCCCAGTACGGCGAACGTCAGCTCCGCAACGCCGCGGTGATCATCAAGGTCGGCCAGGAGATGAAGGTGCCACCGCGGGGCTGGGTGATCGCGGTGGCGACCGCCATGCAGGAATCACGACTGCTGAACCTGGCCAACCGCACGGTCGGCGAGTCACAGGACATTCCCCACGAGGGGGTCGGCGCCGACCACGACTCGGTCGGCTTGTTCCAGCAACGCCCGTCGTGGGGCACCGTCGCCGAACGGATGAATCCCGCGTACGCGTCCCGCAAGTTCTACGAGAAGCTGGTCGACGTGCCCGACTGGGAGAAGCTGCCGCTGACCGTGGCCGCCCAGCGGGTCCAGATCAGCGCCTTCCCGGACGCGTACGCCAAGCACGAGGAGCTGGCCTCGCGCATCGTCGACGCGCTGGCCGGTGGCGCGGCCCGGACGGTGCTGATCGCCGGGCAGGAGGTGTGCGACGCCGCCGCGTCGGGTGAGATCGCCGCCTCCGGCTGGACCGCCCCCATTCCGGGCGGCGTCGGCTCCGGCTTCCGGACCGCCAGCCGGCCCGGACACGACGGGGTGGATATCGCCGCGCCGAAGGGCACCCTCATCCGGGTCGCGGCGACCGGCCGCGTCGTGTTCTCCGACTGCGACCCTGACCGGAGCGGCCGGCACAGCTGTAACGTGGACGGCTGGCCGGGCAAGGGTGGCTGCGGGTGGTTCGTCGACGTGCTGCACGCCCAGGGCATCGTCACCCGCTACTGTCACATGGTCAGTCGTCCCCGGGTCGCCAAAGGGGACATCGTGCAGGCCGGTGAGGTGATCGGCGAGGTGGGCAGCAGCGGCAACTCCTCCGGGCCGCACCTGCACTTCGAGGTGCACACTGACGGCGACACCAACAGCCGGAGCGCCATCGATCCAGTGCCGTTCATGCGGGCGAAGGGCGCGCCGCTGCGGAGCATCGGGTGAGGCGCCAACCGCTATGACCGGCCCGTTGCCCGACCCGTTCGCCGACCAGCCGGACTGGGCGCCGCAGCCACCCCGCCCGATCGAGATCGTCCCGGCGGCCGGGCGCGTCAAGCTGCGCGGGCAGCGCGTGCTGGTCGGGCTGCCCGGCCTCGGTTGGCGGGGTGACCTGCGAGCCGACGAACGGGTGGTGCAGAACAGCCGCACCTACGTCCCGGTCATCCCGGAGCACGAGTGGTACCGCGCCGAGTCCGACCAGGTGGAGGTCTTCGCGCCGCTGGTGCCGGTCGAGCGGGTCTGGGTCGAGACGGCGGGCACGCGAGCGACACTGGTCTCAGCAGAGGGCAGCAGCATCCGACTCGTCTCTCTGGACGCTCCGGCACACCGGGAACCGACCCCGGTCTTCGAGGCGGATGCGGTCACCGGTAGGCGGGTCGTCCACATGGTCGGCTCCGTCGAGCACCGCGACCTGCGGGCCGTCACCGAGACCTACTCGGGCGCCGAGGGCGACATCTGTGTTCGAGTCACGCCGGAAGTAGAGTGGTATCGCTGGGCCTGGCGCGGCCAGTCGCCGACCACTTTGGAGGTCCCCGTTCACTTGCTGTGGGTCGAGTAGAGTCAGTCGTCCATCACCCCGGAGCAGACCCGCCACACCTCGTCTAAGCGAGTGGTGAACGTCCACGACTGCCGGTCGTACTGTCTGATGCCGTCGACCCGAGCGGAGAACAAGAGCTCGACTCGCACCTCGGCTTTGTTGCCATCACGCTCCGCCAGAACGTTTCCCCAACTGATCGACATACTGGTTCCGAAACGCTCCTCGCGAGCCGCCAAATCGCTTCTGAGTAGGCGAACCTGTTCCAGGTTGGTGCCGTCATCGCAGGTGAAAAGGTCGGCCCGGACGTCGTTGTGGTCCACCAGGAACGCCCGCAGGTAGCTGTCCACCACCACCGTCGGGGAGCTGCGGTCGGGGGTGGTGGCGCGGTCGTAGAGGAGGTAGCCGGTCACTCCGCCACCCAGGCACATCACCGCGAGCACCCCGGCGACCACCGTCAGCACCGTACGAAGCCGCCGCCGGGGCGGTGGTGGGGCCGGCGCGACCGCGGGCGGCGCCAACTCCTCCGGCGGGGTTCGTTGCGCCGGTACGCGGGAGACCTGGGAACCGGCGGGGGGCGGCACTGATTCCACCCCTTGAGGCTATCGGCTGGACGCGGTAGACCCAATGCCCCAGATTCAGCAGATCGTGACGGATCACTGCCGACCGGTGAGATCCACGACAACACCGGCGCATCGCCGCCGCGCATCCCGGAGCTGGGGGGTCCGCTGGGATACCGTCGTGCGTGCTCGGCGAGTGGGTGCCGACCTCGGGCGGAGGGGGTGGACACGGTGGGCGGTCCGAAGGCACGGACGCTCCGCGCCGCCGCGTTGCACCGTCGGGCTGCCGCGACTGTCGCGGCGGCGGCCCCCGTTCTCGACGAGACCCGTCCTGCCCCGGCCGACCAGCGCCGCCAGTATGCGCTGGCCGAGCGGCTGCGTACCGCAGCGGCGGTCCTCGCACCCGGCTGGGCGGGCACCTCCCTGGACGCCGTCGAGCCGGCCTCCCCGGCCGGGGAGGGTCCACCGCCCTTCGTCCGGGTCGGCACCGCCGCGCCGCTGGACGATGCCCGCTTCCCTGCGCTGGTTTCCCTGTTCGGCGCCGGTCACCTCGTGGTGGACACCGATGCACGCGATCCGCGGGTGGCCGGGCTGCTGCGGGCCGTACTGCTGCGGTTGGTGGCGGCGACTCCGGCGGGGGCGCTGCTGGTCCGGGCCGTGGACGCGACCGGTACGACGCTGGCGCCGTTCGCGGCGCTCGGTGACGCCGGGGTGCTCTCCCCGCCGGCCACCGACGCCGCCGGGCTGCGGGCCGTGCTGACCGAGGCGGAGCAGTGGGTGACGCCGGGTTCGTCCGGTCCTCGACGGCACGACCGGTCGCTGCTGCTGGTGGTGGCCGCGCTGCCCGAGCGGACCGGGCCGACCGACCTGGCCCGGATCGAGGCGCTTGCCGAGCAGGGGCCGGCCGCCGGGCTGCACCTGATCGTCGCGGGCTGGCCGCCGGCCGGCCGGGAGCCACTGCCCGGTGCCACGACGGTGACGATGCGCACCGCGTACGCGCTGGTCGGCGACCCGCCCGGAGCCGCATTCGCCGGCGCCGGCACCGACGGTGGGCTGAACTCGCCGGTCTTCGTCGAACCGGATCCGCCGGCCGAGCTGGTCGACATCGTCTGCCGGCGGCTCACCGCCCAGATCGAGGCCGGCAGTCGGCTCTCCCTGGCCGGTCTGCTGCCACCGTCGGAGGACGACCTGTGGCAGGCGGACGCGACCGAGGGGATGAGCACCACGGTCGGCGACGCCGGTGGCCGGCCGGTGTCCCTCGGGTTCGCCGAGCTGACCCCGCACTGGCTGGTCAGCGGCCGGTCTCGGGCCTGCCGGTCCAGTTTCCTGACCACCGCGCTGCTCGGTCTCGCCGCCCGGTACGGCCCGGACGAGCTGTCGTTGTACCTGGTGGACCTCGGCGCGGGTGAGTCCTTCGCGGAGTTCCTCCAGACCGAGCGGGACCGGTCGTGGATCCCGCAGGTCCGGGCCGCGGCGATGGCCGCCGACCGGGAGTACGTGCTGGATCTGTTCGACCAACTGACGGCCGAGGTGCAACGGCGTGCGGAGGCGTCCGCCCGGGCCGGTGGTCAGCGCTTTGCCGAGCTGCGCCGGCACCGTCCGCTGCCTCGGGTCGTCTGCGTGGTGGAGAACCTGCCGTTGCTCTTCGCCGAGCGGGACCGGCTGGCCGCCGACGCAGCCGCCCGGTTGGACGCGCTGACCAGGACCGGCCGGGCGTACGGCGTACACCTGATCCTGGCCGGCGAGGGCGACCTGAGCCTTGGGGCCCGCACCGACGGCGGGCAACGGGATTCGCTGCTCGGCCAGTTCCCGGTGCGGGTGGCACTGCCCGGCGGCGGGGCGGTGTTGGAGCCGACCAACGACTCGGCTGCCGGGCTGCCGGTGGGCAGCGCCGTGGTGAATACCGCCGGTGGCCTCGGTGGCCCACGAGGGGCGATCCGGGGCCACGAACGGATGGTCCGCTTCCCTGATCCACCGGACGAGCCGGACGTCGTGGAGCGGCTGCGGCACCGGCTCTGGGCGGCCCGCAGCGAGGGCTCCGGACCGCCGGTGGTCTTCGCCGGATACGCCCGCCCGCTGCTGCGTAACGATCCCCGCTACCGGGCAGCCGTGGCCGGGCAGGCACTGGCCCCGGCGGCACTGCTGGGGCGCGCGGTGGACGTCGCGCGGAGCACGGCCGCCGTGCCACTCGGGCCGGCTGCCGGGCGCAACCTCGCGGTCCTCGGCCCTCGGCCGGAGGCGGCCCGGCTGCTGGCGACGGTTGCCGGCAGCACGGCGGTTCATCACCCGCCGGGTACGGCCCGGTTCGTGGTGGCCGCGCCGGACGCCGAGGCGCGGCCACTGGCCGATGCTCTCGCGGCGGAACTGGCCGAGCGGCATCCGGTGGACAGCGTGGACCTCGCCGGGCTGCTCGCCGTCGCGGACGCCGGGGAGCCCGCCTACCTGGTGGTGTTCGGGCTGGACGTGGCGCCGCCGGAGCAGCTGCCGCCACCACGACTGCGGGCGCTGCTGCGGGACGGTCCACCGGCCGGGCAGCACCTGCTCGGCTGGTGGCGTACGGTGCCGTCGTTCGCGGCGCTGGTGGGGCCGGAGGAGACGGTCGACAAGCTGACCGCCGTGGCGGTGGCGGGCGTACCCGGTGCCCAGCTCACGCCGCTGTTCGGTCGGACGGTGGAGTGGCGGCCCCGGCCCGACCGGGTGGTGCTGTGGGACGGCCCCGGTGAGCGCGGCGTCGTGCTGGTGCCCTACGACGCGCCGGATGACGAGGACGGTGAGCCGGCATGACCCGCAGCCAGTCGACAGCTGCGACCGCCGGACCCGGCCGGCAGCGAGCGGCCGGCACGCCAGCCGTCCCGGCCGGGGATCCGGTGCCGGCCGCGTGGGCCGACTATGTGGCCGCCGCCCGCCAACTCGACGGGGTACGCCGCGAAGCGGCGACCGCCGCCAGTGAGCAGGCCCGCACCGTCCAGGCCGCCCGGGACGAGCTGGCTGCGGTTCGTACCCGGCTGGCACCGCAGGAGGCTCGGCTGCGCGAGTTGGGCGTACCACCGATCTCGCTGGTGCCGACGCCGCCCGAGCTGACCGAGGCGAGCCGGTCGATGGCCGGCGGGCCGGCGGCGGTGCTGGCGGCGGTGCGGGATGCCCGGCGGTGGGCGTACGCCGCGGACGACACGCTCGCCGCCCGTGGCCTGTCCCGGGTGGCGCACTGGCCGTCCCGGCCGCGCAACCTTTTGGTGTACGGGCCGCTGGGGCTCCTCGCTCCGCTGCTCCTGGTGGTGGTGCACCTGCTCGCCGGCAGCAGCCCGCTGACCGTCCTGGCACTGGTGGTGGGGCTGCCGGCGCCGGCGGTCGCGTTCGGACTGGGCTGGCTCGCGGTGGGGCGGCTGTTTCCGTCCCGGCCCGGGGAGCGGGCAGACCGGACGGCCCGCTTCGGCGCGCTGGTCTGCCTGGTCCCGGCGGTGGTGACCACCGCCGGGATCGTACTGGCGATGCTGGCCGCGTAACGGGCCGGCCGGGTGGTCGGCCACCGGCGGAGCGACGGGCCACCGGCAAAACGACGAGCGGCGTCCGGTCAGCGGTGGATGATCAGGGCCATCGCCTCGGCGCGAGACTTGGCGTCCCGCTGGAGAGTGCCACGCACCGCCGAGGTGATCGTCTTGGCGCCCGCCTTCTGGATGCCGCGCATCGCCATGCACATGTGCTCGCACTCCAGGACGACCACCACGCCGCGCGGCGCCAGCCGCTCCATCAGCAGGTCCGCGATCTGGGAGGTGAGCCGCTCCTGCACCTGCGGCCGGCGGGCGAAGACCTCGACCAGCCGGGCCAGCTTGGACAGGCCGGTGATCCGCCCGTCGGGCCCGGGGATGTAGCCGATGTGCGCGCTGCCCCGGAACGGCAGGAGGTGGTGCTCGCAGAGGCTCATCACGTCGATGTCCCGAACCAGGACCAGTTCCTCGTGGTTGGCCTCGAAGGTGGTGGTGAGCACCGTGGCCGGGTCGACCCGCAGGCCGGCGAAGAGTTCCGCGTACGCCCGGGCCACCCGGGCCGGGGTCTGCTGGAGGCCGTCGCGGTCCGGGTCCTCACCGACGGCGATCAGGATCTCGCGGACCGCCTTCTCGATCCGGCCGAGGTCCATGGCGTCCTCGACCGGGCGCCCGGTGAGCCGGCCGTTGACCAGCCGCGCGGCGATGTAGTCGAGGCTGTCGGTGTCACTATCGGGCTCGGTGGCGGAGGCGGCCAGCCCCCGTTGCCGGGGACCGGCCGCCCTGTCGTCGGTGCTCAGTGCGAACCGTCCGAGTTGTTCGAGCTCGCTCCGCCGACCGTGGCCTGCGCGCCGTCGGCCTCGGCCTGCACCTTGAGCGCCTCCTTCTCCGCCGGGGTGAGCACCGGCGGCTCGGTGGAGGGCTGCCGCTTACCGAAGCCGTTGTACGGGGCCATCGGCGGCCGCTTGGCCACCCGGGCGCAGATCCGGGCCATGTCGGCGGTGGAGAGGGTCTCCTTCTCCATCAGCTCGAGCACGATGTTGTCCAGGACGTCCCGGTACTCGACCAGGATCTCCCAGGCCTCGTCGTGGGCCAGCTCGATCAGCGCCCGCATCTCACCGTCGATCTCGGCGGCGACGACGTCGGAGTAGTCCCGCTCGTGGCCCATGTTGCGGCCGAGGAACGGCTCGTCGCCGCTGGTGCCGTACTTGATCGCACCGAGCTTGGAGCTCATGCCGTACTGCGTGATCATCGCGCGGGCCAGCTGGGTGGCCTTCTCGATGTCGTTGCCGGCACCGGTGGTGGGCTCGTGGAAGACGAGTTCCTCGGCGGCCCGGCCGCCTAGCGCGTACGCCAGGGTGTCGATCATCTCGGCGCGGGTCTGGGTGTACTTGTCCTCCGTGGGCAGCACCAGGGTGTGGCCCAGCGAGCGTCCACGCGACAGGATCGTCACCTTGTGCACCGGCGCGGCGTGCGGCAGTGCCCAGGCGACCAGCGCGTGCCCACCCTCGTGGTACGCGGTGATCTTCTTCTCCTGGTCGCTCATCACCCGGGTACGCCGCTGCGGGCCGGCGATCACCCGGTCGATCGACTCCTCCAGCGACTCGTTGCTGATCGCCCGCTGGTCCTTGCGCGCGGTCAGCAGCGCGGCCTCGTTGATCACGTTGGCCAGGTCGGCGCCGCTGAAGCCCGGCGTCCGCTTCGCCACCGAGTCGAGGTCGACGTCGGGCGTGAACGGCTTGCCCTTGGCGTGCACCCGGAGGATCGCCTTGCGGCCCTCCATGTCGGGGGCGTCGACCGGGATCTGCCGGTCGAACCGGCCCGGGCGCAGCAGTGCCGGGTCGAGGATGTCCGGCCGGTTGGTGGCGGCGATCAGGATGACGCCGCCCTTGACGTCGAAGCCGTCCATCTCGACCAGCAGCTGGTTGAGGGTCTGCTCGCGCTCGTCGTGACCGCCGCCCATGCCGGCGCCACGGTGCCGGCCGACGGCGTCGATCTCGTCGACGAAGACGATCGCGGGGGCGTTCGTCTTGGCCTGCTCGAACAGGTCGCGGACCCGGCTGGCGCCGACGCCGACGAACATCTCCACGAAGTCGGAACCGGAGATCGAGTAGAACGGCACCCCGGCCTCGCCGGCGACCGCCCGGGCGAGCAGCGTCTTACCGGTACCGGGCGGGCCGAAGAGCAGTACGCCCTTCGGGATCTTCGCGCCGAGCTGCTGGTACTTCCCCGGGTTCTGCAGGAAGTCCTTGATCTCGTGGAGCTCCTCGACGGCCTCCTCGGCCCCGGCGACGTCCGCGAAGGTGGTCTTCGGCGTGTCCTTGGTGATCATCTTGGCCTTGGACTTGCCGAAGTTGAGCACCCGGGAGCCGCCGCCCTGCATCTGCGACATGAAGAACAGCAGCAGCAGCACGAGCAGCACGATGGGCAGCAGGTTGACCAGCAGACTGACCCAGATGCTGTCGGACGACACCTCGGTGTCGGCCGGCCCGGTGACCCGGTTGTTCGCCTTGGCGTCCAGGACCTGGTTCCAGACCTCGTTGCCGACCTCGTACGGGAACTGGGCCTCGATCAGCTTGGTCTTGGTCTTGCCGAACTCGGCCTCCTCGGCCAGGTTCAGCTGGATCGTCTGTTCCTTGTCCTGGAAGACGACCTTCTCGATGCCGCCCTTGTTGAGCTGGTCGAGCGCGACGGAAGTGTCCACCCGGTGGTAGCTGGGACCAGCGGTGAACAACTGACTGAGCACGACGGCGCCGAGGATGACCAGGATGACCCAGAACACCGGTCGGCGGAAGAAACGCGTACGTTCCATGCTGTTGTCGAGCGCCGAGACGCCCGCATCCTCCTGATCGACGTCCTGACCGACTGTGGATGTCGCCACTTGGGCGGCTGCCGGAGCCGCCGTGCGGGCCGGCCTCGACCCCGGGCACGAATCGTCGCGCCACGGTCATTCGACGGTACACCGTGCGCGACGGATGTGAGCTGGCGAGCCCAGCACTTACGCGTAAGGCGAACCGGGAGTCAACCGGCGTGGTCGGGAGCGGATCTCCCCACCACCGCGCTCAACGTTAGCCCGATCAGCTGAAAGCCGGCTGAACGTTGACGGGAACGGCGGCCGGGCGGCTCGGCGGGCACCGGCGGCACCGGGCCGGCCGCGGGTCAGGTCAGGAACGGGCGTAGACCTCCGGCTTGAGCACTCCCACGTACGGCAGTTCGCGGTAGCGCTCGCCGAAGTCGAGACCGTACCCGACGACGAACTCGGTCGGGATGTCGAAGCCGACGTACTTGACCGGCACCTGCACCTTGACCGCGTCCGGCTTACGGAACAGCGCGACCACCTCGACGCTCGCCGCCGACCGGGACTCCAGGTAGCGCAGCAGCCAGGAGAGGGTCAGCCCGGAGTCGACGATGTCCTCCACGACGACGACGTGCCGGCCGGCAATGTCCCGGTCCAGGTCCTTGAGGATGCGCACCACCCCGGAGGAGGTGGTGCCCTGCCCGTACGACGAGACGGCCATGAACTCCAGCTCGGCGGGGGGACCCTGACGGCCGAGCGCCCGGGCGAAGTCGGCCATGAACATGACCGCTCCCTTGAGCACGCAGACGAGCAGCAGCCCGTCGGTGACGTGGGCGTAGTCCGCCGAGACCTGCTTGGCCAGTTCCGCGGTCTTCTCGCGGATCTGCGCCTCGGAA
Source organism: Micromonospora craterilacus (assembly GCF_003236315.1). Classification (GTDB taxonomy): domain Bacteria; phylum Actinomycetota; class Actinomycetes; order Mycobacteriales; family Micromonosporaceae; genus Micromonospora; species Micromonospora craterilacus. Next base: position 3,290 of record NZ_POTY01000147.1, on the reverse strand, counting down.
ATGATCACGTGGTCGATGTCGGCGTCGTACCAGGAGCCGTCAGCCATGACCCTAGCCTGCCGTACGCCCCGGGTGGGCCGTCGGCGGGGCCGCCCCTTTTCGGGGCGGCCCGGGCGCGGGTTTTCCGGCGAAGCGGATCAATCACCTCAGCAGGGGCGGGATCGCCACGGGCGACCACCGTCGGACGGCTTCCAGTCGGCCGAGTCCCGGCTGTCGGCGGTCATCCCGGCGGCCGAGGCGAGGGCGAGGAACAGGACGAAGAGCAGCAGGAACAAGAATCCCATGGCGGCGCTCGCTTTCGCATGGTTGCTGGTGGTTTGACGCCGCCGGTGCGCACCGGACTTATGCCAGTCTGCGCGCCTCGCCAGAGGCCGGACAGTGGCAGGAATGCCATCCATGCTCGATTTTCCGCCACCTGTGCGGTTACCCTCGTCACATGCTTCACTCCGTCGCCGTGCTCGTCCTGGATGGGGTCGCCCCGTTCGAGCTGGGCGTACTCGCCGAGGTGTTCGGCACCGACCGCACCGCCGACGGCCTGCCCGGCTACCGCTTCGACGTGTGCAGTCCGCAGGGCGCCACGGTGCGCACCTCCGCCGGTTTCCACCTGGTGCCGAACGCCGACCTGGGCCCGGTCGAGGAGGCGGACCTGGTGGCCGTCCCCGCGCACGACCCCACCACCACCGCGCCGCCGGCGGTGCACGACGCACTGCGCCGGGCCGCCGACCGGGGGGCGTACCTGTTCAGCGTGTGCGCGGGCGCGTACCTGCTGGGCGAGGCGGGGCTGCTCGACGACCGGGAGTGCACCACCCACTGGCGGCACGTCGACGAGTTGCAGCGCCGGCACCCGAACGCCCGGGTCCGCTGCAACTCGCTCTACGTGCAGGACGGCCGGCTGCTCACCAGCGCCGGCACGGCCGCCGGCATCGACGCCTGCCTGCATCTGGTCCGCCAGGAGCACGGCTCCGCCACCGCCACCCGGCTGGCCCGCCGGATGGTGGTGCCGCCGCACCGCGACGGCGGGCAGTCCCAGTACGTCGAGGCGCCCATTCCGAAGGCGCCACAGGCACCCACCCTGGAACCGGTACTGGAATGGCTGATGGGGCGGCTGGATCGGCAGGTCACCGTCGACGAGCTGGCCGCCCGGGCCGGCATGGCGCCGCGTACGTTCGCCCGCCGGTTCCGCGCGGAGACCGGCACCACCCCGCACGAGTGGCTGACCAACCAGCGGATCCTGGTGGCCCGGCGGCTGCTGGAGGAGACCGGGCTGACCGTGGAGGCGGTGGCCGACCGGTCCGGCTTCGGCGACGCCGCCGCCCTGCGGCACCACTTCACCCGCCGGGTCGGCGCCACCCCGCACGCCTACCGCACCACGTTCCGCGACCGCGACCACGCCCCCGTCGGCTGAGCCGGCGGCAAGCCGCGGTCGCCGGCTGAGCCGGCCAAGCGGCGGATCGCCGGCTGAGCCAGCGGCAGGCGGCGGTCGCAGCCGCCCGCGCCGGCCGGGGTCAGAAGCCGCTGATTCCCCCGTCTACCCGGGACTCCGAGCCGGCGACGTACCCGCCGTCGGCGCGGCGCCAGATCGCCTGGCCGTACCCGAAGACGGTCGGCTCGGGCGCGACGGCGATCTCGTGGCCCCGGGTGCGCAGGTCGGCGACGAGCGCCGGGCCACCGGGCCCGGTGGCAAGTTGCTCCTCGACCAGCACGGACCGGCCGGCGTGCCAGTACCACCGCGGCGCGTCGAGTGCCGCCTGCGGGTCGAGCCCGGCGTCCAGGGTCGCCGAGATCAACTGAACGTGGCCCTGCGGCTGCATGTGCCCGCCCATCACCCCGAACGGCCCGACCGGCGCCCCGTTCCGGGTCAGGAAGCCGGGGATGATGGTGTGGAACGGCCGCTTCGCCGGGCCGACCACGTTCGGGTGGGCGGCGTCCAGCCGGAAGCCGAGGCCACGGTTCTGCAGCGCGAAGCCGTACCCGGGCAGCACCACGTGCGAGCCGAAGGCCAGGTAGGTGGACTGGATCAGGCTGACCATCATGCCGCCCGCGTCGGCCGTGCAGAGGTAGACCGTCCCGCCGCGCTCCGGCTCGCCGGCCACCGGGTCGGCGGCGACCTCGGTGAGGTCCGCCCGTCGGGCCGCCAGGTATCCGGGCGCGAGCAGCGCCGCCGCCGGCACCTGCATCCGGTCGGGGTCGGCGACGTGGGCGTGCGCGTCGGCGAAGCCGAGCTTGACCGCCTCTATCTGCCGGTGCATCCACTGCGCCGCCGCACCCGGCTCGCACCCGTCCAGGATGCCCAGGGCGAGCAGGGCGGCCAGGCCCTGCCCGTTCGGCGGCAGCTCCCACACCTCGTGCCCTCGGTAGCGCACCGACACCGGCTCGACCCAACTGGAGGCGTGTGCCGCCAGGTCGTCGCCGGTGAGCAGTCCACCGGTACGAGCCGCGTGGTCGGCCAGGGCGGCGGCGATCCGCCCCCGGTAGAACTCCTCCGCCCGGCTCTCGGCGATCAGCCGCAGGGTCCGCGCCGCGCCCGGGTTGCGCCACCGCTCCCCGGGACGCGGCGCCCGGCCGGTCGGTGCGTAGACCCGGGAGAACTCCGCGTACTCCGGGCCGGTCAGCCCGGCGTGCCCGGCGACCGCCCGGGCCCAGGCGGTGGCCGTCGCGGTGGAGACGGGGTGGCCGTGCTCGGCGTACCCGATGGCGTCGACGAACAGGTCGGCGAAGGGCAGCGAACCGAACCGGTCGTGCAGGTCGCGCCAGCCGGCCGGCACGCCCGGCACCGTCACCGGCAGCCAGCCGCGGGCCGGCATCGCCGGCCCGCGAGCCTGGGCCCCGCCCAGCGCGTCGGCCGGCTCGGCACCCCGCCCGCCGGTCGCGGCGAGCACCAGCTCACGGGTCAGCGCGGCCGGTGACCGGCCCGACGCGTTCAGGCCGTGCAGCCGCTCACCGTCCCAGACGATGGCGAACAGGTCCCCGCCGATGTCGTTCGACGGCGGCTGCACCACGGTCAGGGTGACGGCGGTGGCCAGTGCCGCGTCGACGGCGTTGCCGCCGCGCCGCAACACGGCCAGGCCGGCCGCCGCGGCCAGCGGCTGGCTCGTCGCCACCACGGCGTGCGGGGCGAAGAGCGGTTGCCGGGGGTACGTCATCCCCCGACCTCGGCACCGCCCGGCGCCGCATCGGGCGAATGCACGGCAGCGGGACCCGGTGTCCCGCCGAGCGGGTGCCCAGGATCCGGCGGGTCCGGCAGCAGCCGGCCGGCGCGGCGGAGCACCCGCAGCCCGCCCGGCAGGTAC
>NZ_POTY01000146.1 GCF_003236315.1 Micromonospora craterilacus | reverse complement strand
GGTGGCCGGTAGGGTCGGGGCGTGAGGTTCGAGCCGGGCCGGTTGGTCATGCACCGCAACGTGCGACGGGGGCGGATCGGGTGGGTCCGGCCCGCCCGGGTGATCAGCGACGACGAGCGGGGTCTGCTGCTCTGGGTCGCCGAGGGGTCGCCGGTGGCCAGCGAGGTGACCGAGGCCGGGCTGGGCATGCGCGCGGTGCCGTTCACCGAGTGGATCACCTCGACGTATCGGCTCGCGCAGGGCCGGTGGAACGGTCCGCCGCTGTTGAAATTCCTGCCCGCCGGCGCGGCGCACTCCGTCTGGTGGTTCCGCGACGCGCACGGACGCTTCGTCGGCTGGTACGTCAACCTGGAGGAGCCCGGCGTCCGCTGGGACGACGGCGGGCTGGCCGGCGTCGACATGGTGGACCAGGATCTCGACGTGCTGGTCCGCCCGGACCGCAGCTGGGAGTGGAAGGACGAGGGGGAGTTCGTCGAGCGGCTGGCCTTCCCGGAGCACTACTGGGTGGCCGACGAGGCGGCAGTACGGGCCGAGGGGAAGCGGGTGATCGCGGTCGCCGAGGCCGGCGTGTTCCCGTTCGACGGCACCTGGTGCGATTTCACCCCGCCGGCGCAGTGGGTCGCGCCCGAGCGGCTGCCCGACGGCTGGGACCGACCGCCGGCCCGCTGAGCCTGTGTCTTCGGTCACGTTCGGGACGCGACGGGTGACTCGGGCCGGTCCGGTGTGAGAGATCCGGGGCGGATCTGGCAGAATGGCTGGCTGGTATCCGGCGCGTGTCCGGCGCCCTCTAACCCGGGCGCGTCGCCAGTCCACCCGAGCGGTCTCCGGCTCAACCCCACTGTGCCGGTTGGCGCTCACCCATGCACACCGCCCATGTTGGGCCGGTGAGATCGCAACAGGAGCGAAACAACCGTGGCCGTAAAGATCCGGCTCCTGCGGATGGGCAAGATCCGCAACCCGCAGTACCGCATCGTCGTCGCCGACTCGCGCACCAAGCGCGACGGCCGGGCGATCGAGTTCGTCGGGATCTACCAGCCGAAGGAGGACCCTTCGGTGATCGAGGTCAAGTCGGAGCGGGTCCAGTACTGGCTGTCCGTCGGCGCCCAGCCGAGCGAGGCGGTGCAGCGGCTGCTGGAGCTGACCGGTGACTGGCAGAAGTTCAAGGGCCTGCCGGCCCCGCCGCCGCTGAAGGTCGCCGCCGAGCGGGCCGACCGCAAGGCCGCCTACGAGGCCGAGGCGAAGGCCGCCGCCGGCCTGGCCGAGGCCCCGGCCAAGCCGGCGAAGAAGGCCGCCAAGGCGACCGAGGCCGAGGCGCCCAAGGCCGAGGCTCCGAAGGCCGAGGAGCCGGCCGCTGCGGACTCCGGCGAGCAGGCCTGACATGGCGCTGCGGCCGGCGTTGGAGCACCTGGTCAAGGGCATCGTCGACCACCCCGACGACGTACGCGTCCGGATGGTCGACTCCCGTCGGGGCAAGCGGCTGGAAGTCCGCGTGCACCCCGAGGATCTGGGCACCGTGATCGGGCGGTCCGGCCGGACCGCCAAGGCGCTGCGCCAGGTGATCGGCTCCATCGGTGGGCGCGGCGTGCGCGTCGACATCGTCGACTCGTACTGATGCAGCTCATCGTCGGCAGGATCGGCAAGCCGCACGGCATCCGCGGTGAGGTCACCGTGGAGGTGCGTACCGACGAGCCCGAAGCGCGGTTCGCCCCCGGCATGGTGTTGCGCACCATGTCGGGGGCGACCACCCGCGGCGCGCCGAACCCGCCCGCCGGCTCCGGCGTGCCCTTCGAGGTGCCCGACGAGTTGACCGTGGAGTCGGCCCGCTGGCACCAGGGGCGGCTGCTGGTCGTCTTCGAGGGGGTGCTGGACCGCGACGTCGCGGAGGCGCTGCGCAACACCCTGGTCGTGGTGGACAGCGCCGACGTCACCCCGCCGGAGGACCCGGAGGAGTTCCACGATCACCAGCTGGTGGGGCTGGCCGTGGTCACCCCGGCCGGCGAGCGGTTGGGCGAGGTGGCCCGGATCGACCACGCCCCCGCCGCCGACCTGCTGGTGCTGCGGCGCCCGGAGGGGCGTACCGCGTTGATCCCGTTCGTCAAGGCGATCGTCCCCGAGGTCGATCTCGCCGGTGGTCGTGTCGTGGTCGACCCGCCCGGCGGCCTGCTCGACCTCTGACCTGCGGAGCACCCCTGATGCGCGTCGACATCGTGTCGATCTTCCCGGAGTACTTCGCCCCGCTGGATCTGTCGCTGATCGGCAAGGCCCGGGCCAACGGCACGTTGCGGCTGGCCGTACACGATCTGCGCAGCTGGACCCACGATGTGCACCGCACCGTCGACGACACCCCGTACGGCGGGGGGCCCGGCATGGTGATGCGGCCCGAGCCGTGGGGCGAGGCGTTGGACGCCTTCGCCCCGGCCGAGCTGACCCCGCCACGGTTGCTGGTGCCGTCCCCGGCCGGCGTGCCGTTCACCCAGGCGTTGGCGCACGAACTGGCCGCCGAGCCGCACCTGCTGTTCGCCTGCGGCCGGTACGAGGGGATCGACCAGCGGGTGCTCGACCACGCGGCGACCCGGATGCCGGTCACCGAGGTCAGCCTCGGCGACTACGTGCTCTTCGGCGGCGAGGTCGCGGTGCTGGTGATCCTCGAGGCGGTGACCCGGCTGCTGCCCGGGGTGCTCGGCAACGCCGGCTCGCTGACCGAGGAGTCGCACGCGCACGGGCTGCTGGAGGCGCCGATGTACACCAAGCCGGCGACCTGGCGTGGGCTGGACGTGCCGGAGGTGCTCCGCTCCGGCGACCACGGCCGGATCGCTCGCTGGCGCCGGGACGAGGCGCTGGCCCGTACCGGCCACCGCCGGCCGGACATGCTCACCGCGCTCGACCCGGAGAGCCTGGACAAACGGGACGTCGCGGCGCTGGACCGGGCCGGATTTCAGGTGCCCGGACCGGATGTGGCAAAGTAGAGGGGTTGCCGCAGCAGTCTGCGCCGTGGACGGCTGCGAGGATCCCCGACCGGGGTCGGTTCCGGCCGGCCGCCATCCGGTGATCAGTATTACCCATCCGCGCGCCGAGTGACGGTGCGCCGTGAGCCTCACGAGGACACAGCGATGAACATCCTGGACGCCCTTGACGCCCAGTCGAAGCGCACCGACCTTCCCGACTTCCGTGCCGGTGACACCGTCAAGGTGCACGCCCGGGTCGTCGAGGGCAACCGGTCCCGGGTCCAGATCTTCCAGGGCGTGGTTATCCGCCGCCAGGGCGACGGCCTGCGTGAGACCTTCACCGTCCGCAAGCTCAGCTTCGGTGTCGGTGTCGAGCGGACTTACCCGATCAACAGCCCGGCGATCGACCGGATCGAGGTCGTGACCCGCGGTGACGTCCGCCGGGCCAAGCTCTACTACCTGCGTGAGCTGCGGGGCAAGAAGGCCAAGATCAAGGAGCTGCGCGAGAAGCAGCCGAGCTGACCTCGCGCTGCGCCACGCCGCCCAGGCTGCGCGTATGTCGTACTGGCCAGACCGCACTACCCTGGTCGGTACGGGCGCAGCGGGGCGGTGACCCGCCTGCCGTGGCGGGTGACCTCCACTACCGCCCGGGGAGTCTCGACGAGACTTCCGGGCGGTAGTCGTTTCTGCGGACCGGGGAGTGGGCGTGGTACAGGCGCTTGACGACAGCGGCGCGGTCGATCCGTGGCGGCGACGCTCCCGGCGGAGCAAGCCGCAGATGCCGCTCTGGCAGGAGCTGCCGTTGCTGCTCATCGTCGCCTTCTGCCTGGCGGTGCTGATCCGCACCTTCCTGCTCCAGGCGTTCTACATCCCCTCCGGGTCGATGGAGGACACCCTGCTCGTCGGTGACCGGGTGCTGGTCAACAAGGTCGTCTACAACGTGCGGGACCCGGAGCGCGGCGAGGTGGTGGTCTTCCGGGGCACCGACAAGTGGGTTCCGCAGGTCGACGCGGAGCCGCCGACGGGTTTTGCCGACAAGCTCGGCCGCACCGTCGGCGACCTGGTCGGCGTGAGCCGCCCCGGCGAGAAGGACTTCATCAAGCGCGTCATCGGGCTGCCCGGCGACCGGGTGAGCTGCTGTGACGACCAGGGGAGGGTGCTGGTCAACGGCACCCCACTGGACGAGTCGGCGTACGTCCTGCGGGACTCGCCGCTGGACCTCCCACCGAATCCGAACGAGTGCCGGTCCCGGCGGTTCGAGGAGATCGTGGTCCCGCCCGGCCAGATGTTCGTGCTCGGCGATCACCGGCTGGTCTCGCAGGACGCCCGCTGCCAGGGCCCGGTGCCGATCGACAACGTGGTGGGGCGGGCGTTCGCGGTGGTCTGGCCGTCCAGCCGCTGGCACTCCCTGCCGGTGCCCGAGACGTTCGCCAACGTCGCCCCGCCGGCCACGGCCACCGGTGGTGCCGCCCCGCCGGTACGGCCCACGCCCGACGGAGGTGTCGTCCTGCTCCTCCCGGTTGCGGCGGCGCTATCCGCTCTCGCGCGTTCCGGACGGTGGCGCCGAGCTGGGCAACGTAGGCTCCTTCCGTGATTGACGAGCAGACCGACAAGTCGCGCCATTCCTTCTGGAAGGAACTTCCCATCCTCCTCGGGGTGGCGATCGTGGTCGCGGTACTGGTGCGCGCCTTCGTTTTGCAGACCTTCTTCATCCCCTCGCCGTCCATGGAGAACACCCTCCAGATCGACGATCGGGTGCTGGTCAACAAGCTGGTGTACAACTTCCGGTCACCGCACCGCGGTGAGGTGATCGTCTTCAAGGCGCCGGTGGAGTGGAGCGGCAACCCCTCCGGAGAGGACTTCATCAAGCGGGTGATCGGCATCGGCGGTGACCGGGTGGTCTGCTGCGACGACCAGGACCGCCTGGTGATCAACGGTACGTCGCTGGACGAGCCGTACATCTTCTCGGTGGACGGCCACCGGGACAAGCCGGCGGACCAGGAGTTCGACATCGTCGTGCCCGAGGGTCGGCTCTGGGTCATGGGTGACCACCGCTCCGCCTCCGGCGACTCCCTGGAGCACTACCAGCAGTCCGGGCAGAACATCACCTCGGCCACCATCCCGGAGAAGGAGGTCGTGGGGCGGGCCTTCACGATCTTCTGGCCGGTCAGCCGGGCGACCCTGCTGACCGTGCCCGAGCAGTTCGAGGCGATCCCCAAGCCCTGACCGAGTCGCCGGTGGCGTTGGGGGCGTGGGCGTTGTCGCCGGCGTCTGGCAGTCTGGTGCGGTGACGGTCTACACCCCGAGGCGCGCCGCCCGCGTGCTCCTGGTCGATTCGGCCGGCCGGTTGCTGCTGTTCCGCGGCTTCGACCCGGCCCGGCCGGAGCACGGGCGCTGGTGGTTCACCCCCGGCGGTGGCCTGGACCCGGGTGAGACGTACGCCGAGGGCGCGGCGCGGGAGTTGGCGGAGGAGACCGGGTTGAGACTGGCCGTGCCGGACGTCGGCGAGCCGGTCCACACCGACGTGACAGAGTTCTCGTTCGACGGCGTGTGGTACCGCCAGGAGCAGCAGTTCTTCCTGGTGCGGGTGGCGGCGCACGAGGTCGACACGACCGGCTTCAGCGATGTCGAGCGGGGCAGCGTCGACGATCACCGGTGGTGGTCGGCGGAGGAGTTGGGCAGCACCGACGAACGGTGCTATCCGCCGGACCTGCCGGCGGTGCTGGCCCGCGCGTTGGCCGGTGACCCGGCTGCGGCCCGGGGCTCGGCATGCTGACCCCGCCGCGCACGGTGGTACGCCGCGAGGCGGGGCTCTACGCGCTGGAGCGGGCCCTGCAGCGGCGCGGGTTCCGGTACGTCGCCGGGGCCGACGAGGCCGGCCGGGGTGCCTGCGCCGGGCCTCTGGTGGCCGCCGCCGCGGTGCTGCCGGAGGGGCGGCGTGGCGAGATCGACGGCCTGGCCGACTCCAAGCTGCTCACCCCGGCCAGTCGGGAGCGGATCCACGACGAGGTCGTCGCGCGGGCCCTGGCGTACGCCGTGGTGGTCATCCCGGCCGAGGAGGTCGACGCTCGCGGGCTGCACGTGTGCAACCTGGCCGCGATGCGACGGGCGCTGGCCTCGCTGACCGTCCGGCCGGAGTACGTGCTGACCGACGGGTTCGGCGTCGACGGCCTGGACGTGCCCGGCCTGGCGGTGTGGAAGGGCGACCGGGTGGCTGCCTGCGTGGCGGCGGCGAGCGTGCTGGCCAAGGTCACCCGGGACCGGATCATGGTGGACCTGGACGCCGAACATCCCGGCTACGGCTTCGCCGAGCACAAGGGGTACATCACCGCGGAGCACACCGCGGCGCTACGCGAACGCGGACCGTGCCCGGAGCACCGGTTCTCCTACATCAACGTGGCCGCCGTTTCCGGTCGGGACGACCGCCCAGCCCGCTCGCGTCGGCCGTTGGGCGCAAGCCCGGACGAGCCGATGGGGCGCTCGGGCGCCGCAGGGGGTACCGTCGGCGTGGCGTTGGGCGAGCAGCCTCGGCCTCCGGCGCCGGTGGGGGAAGATGTGGTCATGGAAGGCGGAGTGCGATGAGCGCGGAAGATCTCGAGAAGTACGAGACCGAGATGGAGCTCCAGCTCTACCGGGAGTACCGCGACATCGTCCGCCAGTTCTCGTACGTGGTGGAGACCGAGCGCCGGTTCTACCTGGCCAACCAGGTCGACCTGCACGTGCGCAACTCCGACGGCGAGGTCTACTTCGAGGTCGAGATGCACGACGCCTGGGTCTGGGACATGTACCGTCCTGCACGTTTCGTGAAGAATGTCCGGGTGATGACATTCAAGGACGTGAACGTCGAGGAGCTGGAGAAGCCAGACATCTCCCTCCCCGCCGACTCGGGCTTCGGCAGCTGATCCACGTACCGCGTCCCAGGAGGGCGGCACCGGTGGACCCCCACCCGCCGCGCGCCGTCCATCGCCGGTCGTGCACTGTGGAGCCTGCCCGCCCTTAGCAGATCATCCCCTCCCGTGGGGCCTGTCCACAGCGCGCTGCGTCGTCCACAACCGAGCGGTTCGGGGCGGCGGGCGCGCGTCCAGCCCGGCAGGCTCGGCGGCATGCGAACCCGGATGCCGCCGCTGCGCGGGACACTCTGCGGCCTGCTGCTGTTCACGCTGCCGTCGACGGGGATGGCGGTGCCGGCGATGCCGGGCCGGCCACCGGCCCTGACGACGAGCCCGTCACGTCCCCCGGCAGAGCCGGGCGGGGGCGGGTTGGTCTTCGTTGGCGGTCCGGCCCAGGCGGGCGGGCCCTCGCCCGCCGCCGGGCAGTTGGCGGTGGGCGGCGCACCGGCCCCCGGCACCGCCGGACCGTTCCGGTGGCCGGTGGACGGCGCACCGAATCCGGTACGCCGGTTCGACCCGCCGCCCCGGCCGTGGCTGTCCGGGCACCGAGGGGTCGACCTGCTGGCCCTGCCGGGCGCGACGATCCGCGCGGCCGGCGCCGGCACGGTCCTGTTCGCCGGCATGGTCGCCGGTCGGCCGGTGGTCTCCGTGGAACACGCCGACGGGCTGCGGACCACCTACGAGCCGGTCCAGCCGGTCGTCACGGCGGGCACCGTGGTGCCGGCGGGCGCTGCGCTGGGCGGCCTGCTGCCGGGGCACGCCGGCTGTCCCGGAGACGCGTGCCTGCACTGGGGGCTGCGCCAGGGCTCCGACTACCTCGACCCGCTGGCCCTGGTCGGCCTCGGCCGGGCCCGCCTGCTGCCGCTCGGCGAGATCACCACGCTCGGTGCCGGCTAGAGCGCGGCCGGGCCCGCTCAGCGTTGGGCGAGCAGCGTGGGCAGCCGGACGGCGAGCCGCTCGTACTCGTCGGGCGAGTTGTACACCTGGCCGCAGAGCCGCAGCCACCCACGCCCGTCGAAGGCGTTGACCGCCACCTGCACGGCGAGCCGTTCGGCGATCCGGGCCCGCAGCGCCCGGGCCGCGTCGATGGTCGTGGCGAGGCCCGCCGGCAACGGGATCACCCGCATGGCGACCGTGGGTCCGCCGGGGTCGGGCAGGCCGGTCGGGGGCACGCCGAGCGCGTCCCCCACCACCCGCTGGCCGTACGCGGCCAGGGCCGCGTTGTGCGCGCGCACCCGATCGACGCCCAGACTGCGCAGCGTGTAGAGGCCCGCCGGGGCGCTCAGCCAGGCGGTGTAGTCCATCGTCGCCTGCCACTCCAGCTGGCCGGGGAAACCCGCGTCCTGCTCCCACGAGACCACCAGCGGCTCGATCCGCGTCCGCCAGGGCGGGGCCACCACGAGCACGGCGGTGCCGCGCGGGGCGTACCCCCACTTGTGCAGGTTGCCCACCCAGAAGTCGGCCCCGATGCTCTGCACGGTCGCCGGCAGCATGCCCGGTGCGTGCGCGGCGTCGACCAGCACCGACACACCGTGTTCCCGGGCCACCCCGACGATGGCGGCGACCGGGAACAACCGCGCCGTACCCGAGGTGAGCTGGTCCACGACGAGCAGGCGGGTGCGGCCCGGCCGCAGCCCGGACCGCACGATCTGCACCACCTCCTCGTCGGTGGCGGCCAGCGGCACCGGCAGGACCCGATGGGTGGCCCCGGTGCGCCGGCATTCGCGACGTACGGAGAACTCGACGGCGCCGTAGCCGTGGTCGGTGGTGAGCACCTCGTCGCCGGGGCGCAAGCCGAGTGACTGGAGCACCACGGCCACGCCGGTGGTGGCGTTCGTGGTCAGGGCGGTGCCGTCCGGGTCGGCGCCGAGGAACCCGGCCAGGTGCCGACGGGTGTGCGTGATCCGGTCCACCAGCCCCTGGGTGAAGAAGCGCAGCGGATCGGCCTCCATCTCGTCGCGCAGCCGCTGCTGGGCCCGTTGGGCGACGATCGGCACCGCGCCGAACGAGCCGTGGTTGAGGTGGCTCACCGCCGGGTCGAGGGAGAACAGCAGGCGGGCGCCCATGATCGGCTCGGGCGGCGGCGGGACGCTCACCCGATGATCGTAACCGTCGGCCGAGCCTGCCTCGGCGGCTCTCGGCGGGCGGTCACCCGGTCAGCGGTCACGCCGACGGTTGCCCGGCAGCTCAGGCGCGGGGGTGGGCCTGCCGGTACGCGGCTCGGAGCCGTTCGACCGAGACGTGGGTGTAGACCTGTGTGCTGGCCAACGAGGAGTGACCCAGCAGCTCCTGCACGGCTCGCAGGTCCGCGCCGCCTTCGAGCAGGTGGGTGGCGGCCGAGTGGCGCAGCGCGTGCGGGCTGGTCCTGGGCAGGCCGGCCGCGTCGGCGTACCCGCCGACGATCCGTCGGGCGGTCGTCGGGTGCAGACGGCCGCCCCGGGCGCCGAGCAGCAGCGCGTCGCGGGAGCCGGGCACCACCAGCACCGGCCGCCCCTGCCGCAGCCAGTCGTCGAGGGCCCGCTGGGCCGGCAACCCGTACGGCACCGTCCGCTCCCGCCCGCCTTTGCCGCGTACCCGGACCACCCGCCGGCCGTGGTCGACGTCGGCCACGTCGAGCCCGCACGCCTCGCTGACGCGTACCCCGGTGCCGTAGAGCAGTTCGAGCAGCACCCGGTCGCGCAGCAGCGCCGCCGCGGCCGGCTGATCGGGCAGGCCGGCGGTGTCGGCCGTACCACGCGTCGGCGCCTCGACGAGCACCGCCGCCTGGTCGGCGCGCAGCACGGTGGGCAGCGTCCGCTGCGGGCGGGGACTGGCCAACGTGGCGGCCACGTCGGTGGGCAGCAGCCCGCCACGGTGGGCCCAGGCGCTGAACGTCCGGGCCGCCGCCGCCCGCCGGGCCAGCGAGGCCCGGGCCGCGCCCATCGTCCGTTGCTTGGCCAACCAGCTGCGTACCGTGTCGAGCCCCAGCTCGGCCACCTCGGTGCAGCCCATCCGGTGGGCGTGGTCCAACAGGGACACCAGATCGGCGACGTACGCCCGCACGGTGTGCGCCGACCGGTTGCGGACCGAGGCGAGGTGGCGGGCGAACTCGTCCACCGCGTCCCGCAGCGGCTCCGGCAGCGCCGCGTGCACGGCCTGGGTGCCGCGGGCGTCCCGGCCCTTCGCCTCCGTACCCCGCACGGAGCCAGCCTACGACCGGTTGGCCCGGTTCGGCGGTCGGGCCAGGGCGTAGCCGTCGTCGCGGCGCACCAGCAGGGCCAGTTCCTCCAGCATGGACAGCTTGCGCAGCACCGTCCGGACGGCCAGTCCGGCCCGGGCGGCGAGGGCGTCCACGCCGACCGTGCCGCGTCGGGGCATCGCCTCCACGATCGCCCGTGCATCGTCGTCGAGCAGGTCGGCGGGCCGATCCGGGCCGCGCGGCACCGGGGCCAGCTCGCCGATCCGGCCCACCTCCTCCAGCACCTGCGCGAGGCCGGTCACCAGCCGGGCCTCCGGCTGCTCGCGCAGCATCTCGTGGGCACCGACCGACATCGCCGAGGTGACCGGGCCGGGCACCACCATCGCCCGCCGGTTCAGTGCGATGGCCCGCCTGGTGGTCTGCGTCGCGCCGCTGCGGGCCGCCGCCTCCACCAGCACGGTGCCCCGGGTGCCCGCCGCGATCACCCGGTTGCGGATGAGGAACCGGGGGCGCAGTGGCTCGGCCCCCGGCGGCCACTCGCTCACCAGCAGTCCGGTGTCGGCGATCCGGTCGAACAGCGCCGCGTTGCCCATCGGATAGGCGCGGTCCACCCCGCAGGCGAGCACCGCGACCGTCAGGCCGCCCGCGTTCAGCGCGCCGCGATGCGCGGCGGCGTCGATGCCGAACGCACCACCGGAGACGACCGTCCAGTCCCGGTCGGCCAGGCCGTAGCCCAGGTCGGTGGCAACGTGGATGCCGTACGGGGTGGCGGCCCGCGCCCCGACCACCGCCACCGACCGCTCCAGCGCCCCGGCCAGTGGCCACGGCCCGCGTACCCAGAAGCAGAGTGGTGGTGCGGTCTCGATGTCGACCCGACGCTGCGCACCGGGCAGGCGCAGGTGAAGGTCGCGCAGCTGCTCGACCGGGGCCGGCCACTCGTCGTCACCGGGGATGACGACCCGGGCACCGAGCCGGTCGGCGAGCCGCAGCGCCTCGGCGGCGACCGCCCGCGCGTCCCCGGCCCGGCTGCGCGCCGCCACGCTGTCGCGCAGCCCCTCCTGCGGTGCCCCGCCGTCGAGCAGCAGGTCCAGTGCGGCCACCGGGCCGAGCTCGTCGACCAGGCGGTGCACCGACCGGGTGCCCGGCTCGGCCAGCCAGGTCAACGCCACCCGGGCCAGCGTCGAATCCTCGTGCGTGCTCACGTACCCTCTCCCGTCCTGAGCGTGATGGCCTCGTCGACGTCGCCCTTGTCCGGGCGGGACCGCCCGTCCAGGTCGGCGATCGTCCAGGCGAGCCGGATGACGCGGTCGAAGCCGCGGGCGGAGAGCGAACCGGAGTCGAGCCGGCCCCGCAGGTCGATGGTGTCCCGGGCCGGTAGCCGCCACGGTGACCGGCGCAGGTCCGGGCCGGGTATCTCGGTGTTGAGCCGCCGGCCCAGGGCCGCCCAGCGTTCGGCCGCCGCCTGGCGGGCCGCGACCACCCGACCGGCGACCACCGCCGAGGATTCGTGCGCGGCCGTCTCCATCAGCTCGGCCGCACGCATCGGCGGCAGCCGTACCTGCAGGTCGATCCGGTCGAGCAGCGGACCGGAGAGCCGGCCGAGGTAGCGGCGGCGGGTCAGCGGCGCGCACTCGCAGCGGTCGTCGCCCGCCGGGTTCGCGCACGGGCACGGATTGGCGGCCAGCACCAGCTGGGCCCGGGCGGGGTATTCGGCGCCGCCCCGGCTGCGGGTCAACACCACCCGGCCGTGCTCCAGCGGCTGGCGCAGCGCCTCCAACGCCGGCTTGCTGAACTCGGGCGCCTCGTCGAGCAGGAGCACGCCACGGTGGGCGAGTGAGATCGCACCCGGCCGGGCCAGCCCGGACCCGCCGCCGACGATGGAGGGCACGGTTGCGGTGTGATGCGGTGCCTGGAACGGCGGCCGGCGGATCAGCCGGCCGCCCGCCGGCAGCAGCCCGGCGATCGAGTGCAGCGCGGTGACCTCCAGTGCGGCGGCGTCGTCCAGCGCCGGCAGGATCGACGGCAGGCGCTCGGCGAGCATGGTCTTGCCGGCGCCCGGCGGCCCGATCAGCGCCAGATGGTGCCCACCGGCAGCGGCGACCTCCAGGGCTCGCCGGCCGAGACCCTGCCCGGCGACCTCGGCCAGGTCGGGCCCGAGCGCGGTCGGGGGCGGAACGTCCGTCGGTGGCTCGATCAGCGGCTCGCCGTCGCGGACGAAGCCGACCAGCCGGTGCAGGCTGTCCACACCCCGGACCCGCAGCCCCGGCACGACCGCGGCCTCGGCGGCGTTGCCGGCCGGCACGATCACCCGTTCGACGCCGGCCTGTGCCGCCGCGGCGACCATCGGCAGTACGCCCCGGACCGGTCGTACCGTCCCGTCCAGGCCCAGCTCGCCAAGGACCACCACCCCCTCCAGCGCCAACAGCGGCAATTCGCCGGAGCCGCCGAGCAGCGCGACCGCGATCGCCAGGTCGAAGGCCGAGCCGAACTTGGGCAGGGTGGCCGGCAGCAGGTTGAGGGTGATCCGCCGGTTGGGCCACCGCTGGCCGGAGTTGACCACCGCGGCGCGCACCCGGTCCCGGGCCTCGTGCAGGGCGGTGTCGGGCAGCCCGGAGATGACCACCCCGGGCAGGCCGGGGGCGAGGTCCGCCTCCACCTCCACCAGGTGGCCGGTCACTCCGACCAGGCCGACGCAGAGCACCCGGGCGTAACTCATCAGAACGCGCCCTTGAGGTGCTCGACGTGGGCCCGGCCGGTGCCCGGCAGCAGGACCGAGATGACGTCGAAGCGGACTTCGTCGGCGGTGGTGCCGGTGGCCGCCAGCCACGCAGCGGCGAGCCCGCGCAGTCGGCGTGCCTTGCGCGGCACCACGGCCTCGGCGGGGGTGCCGAAGTTCGCGTTGCGGCGCGTCTTCACCTCGCAGAAGGCGAGCACCGGCCCGTCCCAGGCGATGATGTCGATCTCTCCCGAAGGGCAGCGCCAGTTCCGGGCGACCGGGCGCAGGCCCGCCTCGATCAGGTGCCGGACGGCGCACCGTTCGCCGTACCCGCCCACCGCCTGGTTCCGCTTGGTCATGACCGGCACCCTGCTCGGTACGCGCCGCCCAGGCGACCCGGCCGGGGCGACCTGTGGACGACCGAAGGCGCTGTGGACGGACAAACGATCATGCACTCGATGTGCTAGGCGACGAATCCGCCCCTTACTCTCCGTACCCGGTCGAATTGGCCCCTCTGCCCTCTGGCCAGCGCAGGGGGCGGATGGCGTCCGGCGGGCCGGTCGCATACGGTGCCGGGCGTGGACGGACGACGCAGCTTTGCCGATGATCAGGAGTCGCGCTGGTACCCGGGTGAACGCGACCACGGCTACGGCGACCCGGAATGGGGTGGCGCGGCGGAGGCGCGCTACCGCGACGACGAGCCGCGGGTGGCTCCCGAGCAACGCAGTGACGACGACGACCGGTACGCCTCGCCGCGCCGCTTCGGCGTAGCCGACCCGCTCGGGGAGGCCCCCGTGGAGACCGAGCGCTACCGGGCGTCGCGCGCCCGGCGGGCGGAATCGGGAGATCCGGACGTCTCCGGTGAGTTGCCCGCCGATCGTCCCGGTCGCCGAGCCGCCCGGGAGGCGATCCTGCCTACCAGTGGGGCTCCGGTGGCCGGCGACCCGACCCGGGCCGCCCCGCTGGCCGGGTACCCGATCGTCGAGGCCAAACGGGGAACGGAACCGGCGAACCCGCTGGAGCAGCCGACCGGGCCGATGCCGCCGGTGACTCCCCGGGGTGACCTGCCGGCGGGCGAGGCCGGGTACCCGGCGGTCGGCGGAGAGACTGGCGGCTACCAGGCCGGCGGGGAGGCCGGGTACCAGGCCGGCGCGCAGGCGGGGCTGCCGGCCGGCGACGGGGTCTACCGGAGCCGGCGGCCGGTGCTCGCCGTGCTGTTCGCGGTGCTGGTCCTGATCTTCGAGGGGCCCGCCCTGCGGGTGCTGCTGCACGGGGCGACCGCGGACCCGGTCTCCGCCGCCGACGCGCTGGTGGGCACTTTTCTGGTCTGCGGCCTGCCGATCTTCGCGGCCGGCCTGTACGGGCTGCGCACCACCGGGTTCTCGCTGACCGACGGCGCGCGGGGCTGGCTGCGACCGCCGACGGCGTATCTGACCGTCGGGCTGGCGCTCTTCCTCGCCGCGGCGCTGGCTGCCGGCTGAGCAGTCGTCGAGGGGCGGGCCCGTCCTGGGCCCGCCCCTCGACGCCGGTGCTCTGATCCGAGGTGTTAACAGGGGCCCCTTCCTCTACCGGAGGCGTTAAGAAGGGGCCCTTCCTTGCACCCGGAGATGGGGCGGCGGGGAGAGCGCGTACACTGGGCGACTGGCGACCGCCTCGTGCGGTCGACCTCGCGTGCCCTCTCCACGTATCTCGTGGGGCGGCGGCCTCCCTGGTCCCGATCCGATCGGGCCCATCATGGCCGACGACCGGGCACCAGGACGCCCGGCCGCCGGCCGGGCGGGACAACCAGGGACCACAAGGAGTACAAACCATGGCCGTCGTGACCATGCGTCAGCTGCTGGAAAGTGGTGTTCACTTCGGGCACCAGACCCGGCGCTGGAACCCGAAGATGAAGCGCTTCATCTTCACCGAGCGTAACGGCATCTACATCATCGACCTGCGCCAGACCCTCGACTACATCGAGAAGGCGTACGAGTACGTGCGCAACACGGTGGCCGAGGGCGGCAGCATCCTCTTCGTCGGCACCAAGAAGCAGGCTCAGGAGGCGATCTCCGAGCAGGCGACCCGGGTCGGCCAGCCGTACGTCAACCACCGCTGGCTCGGCGGCATGCTGACCAACTTCCAGACGGTGTACAAGCGGCTGCAGCGGATGAAGGAGCTGGAGGCCCTCGGTGACCTGAGCGGCACCGCCGCCGGTTACACCAAGAAGGAGACCCTGCAGCTCTCCCGCGAGAAGGTCAAGCTGTCCCGCACCCTGGGCGGCCTCCGGGACATGCAGAAGCTGCCGGCCGCGATCTGGGTGGTCGACACCAAGAAGGAGCACATCGCCGTCGACGAGGCCCGCAAGCTGGGCATCCCGGTGATCGCCGTGCTCGACACCAACTGCGACCCGGACGAGGTCGACTTCCCGATCCCGGGTAACGACGACGCGATCCGCTCGGCCGAGCTGCTGACCAAGGTCATCGCCGCCGCCGTCGCCGATGGCCTGATCGCCCGTTCCGGTCGTCGCCGGGGCGGCGACGAGAAGCCGGAGGCGGGCGTCGCCACCGACGAGCCGCTGGCCGAGTGGGAGCGCGAGCTGCTCGAGGAGCCGAAGAAGGCCGACGAGCAGCCGGCGGCCGAGCAGCCGGCGGCCGAGCAGCCGGCGGCCGAGCAGCCGGCGGAGCAGTCGGCGGCCGAGCAGCCGGCGGAGCAGTCGGCGGCCGTCTCCGGGCAGTGACCCCGCCGCCGCCCGGCCACCGTCCGTTTCGCTGATGGTGGCCGGCGGCGGGTAGGCCGGGCACGAACCGCCCGGAATCGGGTAACCGGCACCTCAGACCATTCCATCGCAGTCTCAACACCGAAGAGAGAGCCATGTCCCAGATCACCGCCGCGGACGTCAAGAAGCTCCGCGACCTGACCGGCGCCGGCATGATGGACAGCAAGAAGGCCCTGACCGAGGCCGAGGGCGACTTCGACAAGGCCGTCGAGATCCTGCGCGTCAAGGGCGCCAAGGACGTCGGCAAGCGGGCCGGGCGCACCGCCGCCAACGGCCTGATCGCCCACTCCGGCCAGGCGCTGCTCGAGCTCAACTGCGAGACCGACTTCGTCGCCAAGAACGACGCCTTCGTCGCGCTGGCCCAGCAGCTGGTCGAGCACGGCGAGCGCGCGGGTGTGAGCAACGCCGAGGAGCTGCTGGCCAGCGAGATCGACGGTCGTACGGTCGCCGACGTGGTCCAGGAGCAGTCCGCCAAGATCGGCGAGAAGCTGGTGCTGAACCGGTTCGTCAAGCTCGACGGCACCGTCGCGGTCTACCTGCACCGCAAGGCCCAGGACCTGCCCCCGGCGGTCGGCGTGCTCGTGCAGTACACCGGCAAGACCGACGAGGCGGGCGACGCCGACGCGCGCGGCGCGGCCATGCAGATCGCCGCGATGCGCCCGCAGTACCTCACCCGGGACGAGGTGCCGGCCGAGGTCGTCGAGTCCGAGCGGCGCATCGCCGAGCAGACCGCCCGCGAGGAGAACAAGCCCGAGGCGGCGCTGCCGAAGATCGTCGAGGGTCGGGTCAACTCCTTCTTCAAGGACTTCGTCCTGCTGGAGCAGTCGTCGGTCACCGACAACAAGAAGACGGTGAAGCAGGTGCTGGCGGAGGCCGGCATCGAGGTCACCCGCTTCGTGCGGTTCGAGGTCGGCCAGGCCTGAGCCGCCTGCCGGGCGCGCCGCGCCCGTGGGCTGAGCAACGACAAGACGAGGAGGCCGCCGGTGTACGCGACAAGCACCGCGGCCTCCTCGTCCCATAAGGTCGGCAACGGCAGGTACGCGCACCCGGGCGCGGCAGTGGGGGAAGGACGGGCGGATGACGCAGGTTGTGAGTGACCGGACGCTGGCGGCGGACGATCCGACGGCACCGCCGCCCGGCCGGGCCCGGCGGGTGGTGCTGAAGCTCTCCGGCGAGGTGTTCGGCGGCGGCGCGATCGGTGTCGACCCGGACGTCGTCCAGGCCATCGCCCGGCAGATCGCCACCGTGGTGCGCCGGGGCGTCCAGGTCTCCGTGGTGGTCGGCGGCGGCAACTTCTTCCGCGGCGCGGAGTTGCAGAAGCGGGGCATGGACCGGGCCCGGGCGGACTACATGGGCATGCTCGGCACCGTGATGAACTGCCTCGCCCTCCAGGACTTCCTGGAGAAGGAGGGCATCGAGACCCGGGTGCAGAGCGCCATCACGATGGCCCAGGTCGCCGAGCCGTACATTCCGCTGCGGGCGATCCGGCACCTGGAGAAGGGCCGCGTGGTCATCTTCGGTGCCGGGGCCGGCATGCCCTACTTCTCCACCGACACGGTGGCCGCCCAGCGCGCGTTGGAGATCCACGCGGACGTGGTGCTGATGAGCAAGAACGGCGTCGACGGCGTCTACACGGCCGACCCGCGGATCGACCCGAGCGCCAGCAAGTTCGACTCGATCACCTTCTCCGAGGTGCTGCGCCGCAACCTCCGGGTCGCCGACGCGGCCGCCTTCAGCCTCTGCATGGAGAACGGCCTGCCGATGCTGGTCTTCGGCGCGCAGGGCGACGACACCATCGTCCGGGCGGTGGGCGGCGAGAAGATCGGCACGCTGATCACCACCTGAGCTGACCGCCGACGGTGACCTCGGTGGTCCCGGTGACCCGACAAGCCCACGACGAGCACAAGAAGGAGGCGAGGAGACCGGTGATCGACGACACCCTCCTCGAGGCCGAGGAGAAGATGGAGCGTGCGGTCGAGCACGCCAAGGAGGAGTTCGGCGCCATCCGCACCGGTCGCGCCACTCCGGCCATGTTCTCTAAGATCATCATTGACTACTACGGCACCCCGACGCCGCTGACCCAGATGGCGTCGGTGGGCATCCCCGAGCCGCGGATGGCCATCATCAAGCCGTACGACAACTCGCAGATCAACGCCATGGAGAAGGCGATCCGCGACTCGGACCTCGGGGTCAACCCGAACAACGAGGGCAACCAGCTGCGCATCCTGCTCCCGCAGATGACCGAGGAGCGCCGTCGCGACATGATCAAGGTCGCCCGGCACAAGGGTGAGGAGGCCAAGGTCGCCATCCGCAACATTCGGCGCAGGGGCAAGGAAGAGCTGGACCGGCTCGTCAAGGACGGCGAGGTCGGCGAGGACGACGGCCGCCGCGCGGAGAAGGAACTGGACGACCTCACCCAGCGCCACGTGGCCCACGTCGACGAGTTGGTCAAGCACAAGGAAGCCGAGCTGCTGGAGGTCTGACCCTCCACCCTCACCCGGCCC
>NZ_POTY01000145.1 GCF_003236315.1 Micromonospora craterilacus | reverse complement strand
GCTCGGTGGGGTGGCGGGCGGCGAGCCGGGGTTCGAGCAGCAGCATCTGCCGGGTCTGCTGGCCGGCGGTGACGATGAGCGGGGTCCGGTTGTGCCAGGCGGTGACGATGTTGCCCATGGCGTTGCCGGTGCCCGGCGCGGTGTGCAGGTTGACGTGCGCGGGGCGCCCGGTGGCCTGCGCGTACCCGTCGGCGATGCCGACCGCCGATGCCTCCTGCAACGCGAGCACGTACTGGAAGTCGTCGGGGAAGGCATGCAGGAACGGCTCCTCGGTGGAACCGGGGTTGCCGAAGACGGTCGTCATGCCGAGGGCGCGGAGCAGGTCGTAAGTGGTGTCGCGGACCGTTGCCATCGCCCCTGAATCTAGCCGGGCGACTCGGCTGTACAGGGCTTTTCGGCTGCGCTCCCGGCCCAGGTCAGGGCAGCGGGAAGGGCAGCTTGATCCCGTCCAGCGCCCGCCCGCAGGGGCAGTCCCGTTCGGCGGGCAGCGCGGTGACCGCGTCCAGCAGCAGGCCCCGTAGCCGGTCGGTGTTCTCCCCGAAGACCCGGAACACCTCCTCCTGGGTCACCGACTCACCCGACTCCACCCCGGCGTCCAGGTCGGTGACCAGGGCGATCGAGGAGTAGCAGAGGGCCAGTTCGCGGGCGAGCACCGCCTCCGGGTGGCCGGTCATGTTGACCACGCTGCCGCCCACCGCGGCGAACCAGCGGGACTCGGCGCGGGTGGAGAAGCGGGGCCCCTCGACGACCACCACCGTGCCGCCGTCCACTGCCGGGATGTCCCGCCCCGTCGCGGCCGTCAGCAGCGTACGGCGGCCGACCGGGCAGTACGGGTCGGCGAAGGAGACGTGCACCGCGCCCCGGTCGTAGTAGGTCTGCGTCCGGCCGCTGGTGCGATCGATCAACTGGTCGGGGACCACGAACGTGCCCGGGCCCAGTTCCGGGCGCAGCCCGCCGACCGCACAGGGGGCGAGGATCTGGCGTACCCCGAGCGAGCGCAGCGCCCACAGGTTGGCCCGGTACGGGATGAGGTGCGGTGGGTGGCGGTGGTCGCGGCCGTGGCGGGGCAGGAAGGCGACCCGCCGGCCGCCGATCTCGGCGATGGTGACCCGCTCCGACGGCGGCCCGTACGGCGTGCTGACCTCGTGTTCCGTGGCGCCGTCGAGCAGGGCGTACAACCCAGATCCGCCGATCACCGCGAGTTCCGCCGTGGGAGTCATCCGACCCTCCTGTCGCCGCTGTCGATCACCCGACCGTCAGACCTTAGCCACGGCCGTGGACGCAAGCTATGGTGCCAGGCATGGCAATGACAGCACGGACGGCGCTCGTGGGGCGTGCCGTCCCGAGGTGTGACCGGTTCCCCCTTCCGGTGCACGGCTGACGGGGTGCGCGTTATGCAGGGAGAGGGGCAGGCGATCGGCGGACGGGCAACGGAGTCGATGACCGGGAAGCTG
This sequence comes from Micromonospora craterilacus, assembly GCF_003236315.1. Lineage (GTDB taxonomy): Bacteria > Actinomycetota > Actinomycetes > Mycobacteriales > Micromonosporaceae > Micromonospora > Micromonospora craterilacus. The sequence goes on along the minus strand of NZ_POTY01000145.1, from coordinate 16,538 downwards.
CTGGTGGCGACGCCGGCGCTGAAGGACCCGAACTTCGACCGTACGGTCGTGCTGCTGGTTGCCCACGAACCTGGCGGCGCGCTCGGAGTGGTGCTCAACCGGGCCACCGAGGTGCCGGTGGCGGACGTGCTGCGCGACTGGGGCGACCTGGCCCGCCACCCCGCGGTGCTGTTCGAGGGCGGCCCGGTGCAGCCCGACTCGGCGATCTGCCTGGCCCGGATGCGCCAGCCGGTCCGCCGTCTCAAGGGCTTCCACCAGGTCTCCGGCGCGGTCGGCACGCTCGACCTGTCGGTCGACCCGCAGCGGCTGCGGGAGAACGTCCAGAGCATCCGGGTCTTCGCCGGTTACGCCGGCTGGGGCACGGGGCAGTTGGAGCAAGAGATCGAGGAGGGCTCCTGGTTCGTGCTGGACGCGCTGCCCGGTGACGCCTTCGTCGACCGCCCCGACGACCTGTGGCCGATGGTGTTGCGCCGGCAGGGCGGCATGATGGCCGCGGTGGCGCACTTCCCGCCCGACGTGGCGCTGAACTGACCCGTTTCTCGCCGGGAGCGCGGGGACCCCCGCGAGATGACCATGCCGACGGGCGTGTGTATAGTTCTTTCAGTGCCCGGGCGACCGGGTGCGACAGCAAGGGGCCGTGGCGCAGCTGGTAGCGCACCACACTGGCAGTGTGGGGGTCAGGGGTTCGAGTCCCCTCGGCTCCACTTGTGTTTACGCAGGTAAACCGGCATCAGTCATCGACTGGTGTCGGTTTTTTGTGATCTTTGGTCACGGGTGAGTAACACGGCCTATCCGCGGCGAGCGATCAGGGCTTGGATCCCGTCGAGGAGCAGGTCGAGCCCGAAGGTGAAGTCGGCGTCGTCGATCCACTTCTCGGCGGTGCCAAAGGCGTGGGAGCGGACGGCGGCGGTGAGTTCCGGGTAGTCCTCTGGGTCGAGGACCTGGCCGAGGATGTCGCCGTAGTCGGCCAGCCCGGTGATTGAGCCGTCGCCGGCGGCCGAGGTCGTGGCAGCGGCAACGGTGATCATGCTGTGGGTGAGGCTCGCCTGGGTGGCGGCGTAGCCCGTGAGAGTGCTTGCGATGTTGATCCGCTGGCCGAGGTCGAGTTCGGTGCCGGCGAGCGCGGCCAGCGCGCGGTCGAGCCAGCGCAGCGTCCGGGGTCCGGTGGGCGGGGTGCGGTGGGCGAGCGACAGCAGCCAGGGCCGGTCGACGAGAAAGTTGCGATTGGCCTGGGTCCAGTCGGCGAGGTAGTCGCGCCACGGCCGCCCATCGAGGGCAGGGGGCTCGGGGGTGGCGGCGTCGGCCATGACGGTCAGTAGTTCGTCCTTGCTGCCGACGTAGCGGTACAGCGACATCGTCGCCATGCCGACCCGGGCGGCGACGCTGCTCATCCGGACGCCCGCCAGCCCTTCGCTGTCGGCGATTCCGATCGCGGCGTCGACGATCCTGGCCAGGTCGAGACTCGGCCGGGGCCCGTGTCTGGACTCGGTCTCGCGGCCCCACATCCGCGCCACCACGGGAGGAAGCGCCCGCTTCGTCACGTTGACCTCTCCTGTCCTCCCAGCCGGCCTTGCTCTTACTATAGAACCCGGTACTGTGTATTCCGTACGCTGTACCTCATACGCAGATACGGGGAACTCGGTTGAGCACACACAATGCCGTCCCACGCGTTCTCGATGTCGATGCGGTCCGGGGCTTTGCGCTCCTGGGCATCTTCGCCGTCAACGTCACGTTCATGGCCTCCGGTTATCCGGGGAACCTGACGATCGACCCGGATTTCGACTCGGGCCTGGACAACGCCGTCCGTGCGCTGTCATCCGTGTTCGTCGACATGAAGTTCTACGTGCTCTTCTCGTTCCTCTTCGGGTACAGCTTCACCTTGCAGATGGAATCGGCGAGCAGGGCCGGCGTCGCCTTCTCGTCGAGAATGCTCCGCCGGATCGGCGGGCTGTTCGCCATCGGCGCCCTGCACACCGTCTTCCTCTACGGCGGCGACATCCTGACCACCTACGCCGTGGTGTGCCTCGTCCTGTTCCTGCTACGCAACGTCAGAGACCGCACCGCGATCTGGATTGCCGTCTCCCTCTACGCCGTCGTGCTGCTCAGCATGATCTCCAGCTTCCTGGTCGTCGACAGTTCGGCGTTCCTGCCGTCGGAGGCCGAAGCACTCGCCAACGGCGAGCGGGCCACCCAGGCAATGCTCGGCGGGTGGGAATCCAATATCGAACACAACGTCGCCGGCCTGCCATTCCTCGTCCTCCAGGCGGTGAGCCTGCAGGGTCCGACCGCACTGGCCCTGTTCCTGCTCGGCATGGTTGCCGGTCGCCGGGGGTGGTTGGGGCGGGTGTCCGGCAGCGGGCCGGTCCTGCGCCGGATCCAGCAGATCGGGTTCCCGGTGGGGTTGCTCGGATCGCTCGTCTACACGGCCGGCGGCGGCAATGGCAACACCCTCGCCGTGGCTGCCAGCGTCGCGACGGCGCCGCTGCTGAGCGCCGCCTACGTAGCGACGCTGCTGCGGATCATGCACAGTCCGCGCACCGCCGCGGTACGGGCCGCCCTCGCCCCGGCCGGCCGCACCGCGCTCACCAACTATCTAACCCAGTCCGTGGTCGGATTGATGGTATTCACAGGCATCGGACTCGGACTCGCGGGCACGTTCTCCCCGCTCGCCCTCATCGGTTTCGTCCTGGTCGTGTACGCAGGACAGTTGGCCGCCAGCGCACTGTGGCTACGCCAGTTCCGCTACGGCCCGGTGGAATGGGCACTGCGCTGGCTCACCAACGCCCGACGCCCGGCGCTCGTCGCGCCGCCCCGGCACCGCCGCGCAACGAAGGTCACCAGCCCGGCACTCGCCGATCCCAACAACGCAGCCACTCACGAAGCCGAACTGCGCTAGATGTACTGGCAGAACGAACGAGACAGGGAGCAATTCGGCGCGGATCACCTCGGACTGGAGCAGATCCACTGAGCCTTTCCTGGCAAGCGTTCCGTGACTGTTGGTGACAGTCCATGGGATGGCACGCCAGTGCACCCGCATTCGGACCCCGACGGACCATTAACCCTGGGGGTAGTGGGCGCCGTTGAAGGTGACTCGCAGCGCGTACACCGAGGTACCGGCGGTGATAAACAGATGGTTGCGTTTCGGGCCACCGAACGTGAGGTTGGCTACCGATTCGGGTAGCAGCAGCTTGCCGATGAGGGTGCCGTCGGGGTCGAAGCAGTGCACGCCGTCCCAGGCCGCGGCCCATACCCGCCCGGCGTCGTCGAGACGGATGCCGTCGAAGCGGCCGAAGTCGCACTCAGCGAAGATCTTCCCACCGTCGACGGTGCCGTCGGCCGTGACGTCGAAGACGCGGATGTGACTGGGTTCCTGCCGAGTGTCGACGATGTAGAGCTGCTTCTCGTCGGCGGAAAACGCCAGGCCGTTGGGGCGGCAGAAGTCGTCCGCCACGATGCGCAGATCGCCCGTGGTGGGGTCCAGGCGGAACACGTAACAGGCGCCGCCGAACTCGTTGTCGCCCTTGTTGCCCTCGTAGTCGCCGTCGATGCCATAACTCGGGTCGGTGAACCAGATCGTGCCGTCGGCGCGGACGACCACGTCGTTGGGGCTGTTGAGCCGCTTGCCGTCGCAGCGGTCGGCGAGCACGCTGATTGTGCCGTCATGCTCGGTGCGGGTGACCCGCCGGTTGCCCTGCTCGCACGTGACAAGCCGGCCTTGGCGGTCCACGGTGTTGCCATTGGCGTAGCCCGAGCCATGGCGGTAGACGCCGACCGCGCCGGTGGTCTCATCCCAGCGCAGCAGCCGGTCGTTGGGGATGTCACTCCAAACCAGGTAGCGGCCAGCCGGGAAATACGCCGGCCCCTCGGTCTTGCGTGCGCCGGTGTGCAGCCGTTCGACGACGAAGTCGCCGTTGCAGTTACGGAACCGCTCGTCCAGCAGGCGGAACTCAGCGGGAACGGTGTCAGTCATCGCCGCGCCTTCCATACGTCGGATCGCTATTCGGTAAGAGCATATGCTTGCCGAACCTGGTATGGTCAACACGTCAATTGCTTAGGTCACATTCGAGTGGGGCGTCTGCGTGGTAGATGACATCGACCGGGCGTTGTTGGCGCACCTGCAGCACGACGCCACCCAGTCCTACGCGGCGCTGGGCAAGGCGGTGGGCCTGTCCGCCGGCTCCGCCCATGACCGGGTGCGCAAGCTGCGCGAACGCGGCGTGATCCGCCGGACCACCGTCGACGTCGATCCGGCCGCCGTAGACCGCGGCGTGTCGGCCTTCGTGATGGTCAACGCCAGCTCGTGGATGGGCGACGCCCTTACCCACGACGCGTTTGCGGCTATACCCGAGATCCAGGAAACGCACATCATCGCCGGCGCGGCGTCACTGCTGGTGAAGATCCGTACCGCGACCACCGAAGACCTGCAAGCGGCGCTGCGCCGCATCTTCGGCATCGACGGGGTAACCGGCACCCAGGCCATCGTCGTGCTAGAGACCTTCTTCGAACGTCCGGTAAGCGTGCTCGACCAGCACAGCGAACCGCACCCGCCGAATGCCGACGCGCCACCACACTAGGGCCAGGCCGATAGGACGGTCCTACCTGTGGCGTATCCCGCTTCCGCGAGCGCGGCGATCGCCTCGGCCGGCGGCAACGTTATGAGCACGCCGACACCGCAGCTCGCCGACAGCTGGTCTTCCATGCCTTCTCGGTAGGCGTGGCGTAGCTCGCCCTTGCGACCGTGGAACACGTGCCGGGCCAGGTCGCCCAATCCGTCAGGCCGCTGCCGGCCAGATCCGAGCACCGCCACCCGGCTCGGGAGATCCGATCCGGGTGGCGGTGCCGCCGGGTCAGCCCTTCGGCGTGACGACGTCGATCTCGCCGAGGCCGGCTGCGGTCCGGGCCGCGTGGACCAGCTCGTCGACGCTGATCCGGTGGTTGGAGCCGGTGCCGGGGTCCCAGACCTGCAGCGAGCCCATCGGCCAGGGCACCGCGCCACCGGACTGCTGGGCGGAGGTGTAGCCGTGGATCATCAGGTAGTGCCGGACCTGCGCGTTGCCGGTCGTGCTCCAGGGCAGGTAGGCCGGCTGCACCACGACGATGCTCGGTTGACCCTTGTCCAGTTGACGCCGGATGTGGTCCAGGCCCAGTTCGAGCCCGAGCCCCCGGTCGGCGTAGGTGGCCCAGGTGTATGTGGTGTAGCCGGTGCCGGCGATCGGGGTGTGAATGCTCAGCGTCTCGGCGAGCTTCCACGGCATGGTGCCGAGTGAGCCGGTGCCGGACTGCGACGCCAGGGTGCTCTGCGACGGCACCGAGGCGGTCCGCATGGTGGCGATCGCACTTTTCATGGCGGCCGGCCCGCAGTAGGTCGCCGCGTTCTCCTGCTCGAAGCCGATGAGCTTCAGATCAACCACCCGGAGGGTGGTCTGTTCCTGGCCGTTGATCCAGAAGTTGCCGGTCACGGTCAGCGCTCCCCGGCTGGAGAGATTCACCTGTGCTGTCTCGCATCTTCGCGCCGCGCCGGATCTGAGCAGTGCACCGGCACAGAACGCGGTGTCTCCACTGCCTCCGTCGTTACTCAGACTCAGCGACGCCTGCACCACGTCGGACCCGCCGGACACGGCGGTGGCCACCGCGCGGGCTTTCGTGTGGGTCCACCGGCGGTCGCTGCTCTGCCAGGTGTGGGTGAATTCCAGGCAGAGCCAGTAGCTGACCCCGCCCTTGGTCCGGAGGGTCGTGCAGTTGGCCTGACTGGTGCCCGTACCGCTCTCCCAGACCTGCGATCCGTCGTTGACCGGGGCCACCACCGCGTAGATGTTGCTGTACGAATGGACCGGCGAAGGGTTGTACGGGTCGAACGGCCCGACCTTCTTCACCTGGTTGCCGTAGTTGCCCTCGATCGTGGTGATCTTCCCGGTGGAGTCGACGTCCACCACCACGCCGATGTGATGGCTCGCGTAGTAACTGGTGCCGTAGATGACCAGGTCGCCCGGGCGGATGTTGCCCTTCGACCGGAGCAGGCCGTGGTTGCGCCCCCAGGTCTCGAAGTCTCCGGTGTACGGGAAGTACACGTTGATGCCGGCCTGTCGCCAGGTCCAGCTGGCGAACATCGAGCACCAGGGCAGACCGCAGACCACGTTGTCGGTGCGACCGTACGGATTGCAGTTGTCGCCCCACTCGTGCAGGCCGAGCTGGCTGTTCGCGGCCTGCACGATCGCACCGCGGATCTTGGAGCTGTGCACGCTGCCGGTGGGCGGGCTGCCCGGCGCGCTGGGGTTGGACCCGCCGCCCGGCTTCGGGTCGTTGTCGCACCGGCGCATCGTGATGTCCCACGATCCGGTGTAGACGTAGTAGTCGGCCACCCAGAGCTTGTCGCTGGTGTAGCTCCACACCGCGTGCCCGCCGTAGTTGATCTCACCGTAGGCCTGGCATTCGATGGTGATGTAGGAGCCCTTGAGGTACTTGTCCTCGACGCGGGCGGCGGTCAGGCTCTTCGCGTAGTAGCCGTTGAGGGTCTCCTTGACCAGGTAGCGGTTGCCACCGCCGGAGCCACCGTCGTTGTCGCACCGGTTCATGACCATGCCGTTGGTGCCGGTCCGTACGTAGTAGTCGGCGACCCACAGCCCGTCGCTGGTGTAGTTCCAGAGGTTCGAGCCGCCGTAGTTCACCTCTCCGTACGCCTGGCACATCACCGTGATGTAGGTGCCCTCGGGGTACTTGTCCCAGACGTTGCTCGCCGACAGGCTCTTGGCGTGGTAGCCGTTGAGCGTGGTGCGGGCCAGGAACTGCTGACCGCCGCCAGAGTGGCCGCCATGGCCGCCGTTGATCCCGATCGAGAGGCAGCTCGGTACGCCCGGCAACCGGCCGTCGGTGCCCGTGGTGACGTACGCGTCCGGGATCCAGTAGCCGTCGGTGGTGTAGATCCACAGCGTCGAGCCACCGGCGGCGATGCCGTAGTCCTGGCAGCGTACGTACACCTGGCTGCCTTCCAGGTAGGCGTCTACCCGGATCCGGTCGTCGGGGTTGGCGCTGCCTCGACCGTCGATGTCGAACTTCGCCGGGTACGGGCCGGCGTTGCTGCCACCGGTCCTCGGCACGCCGTTGATCCCGATGGCGATGCATCGGGGTACCCCGGGCAGGTAACCGTCAGTGCCGGTGGTGACGTACGCGTCCGGAATCCAGTAGCCGGTGCTGGTGTAGATCCACAGGGTGGAGCCACCCGCCGACAGACCGGTGTCCTGGCAACGGACGTGGACCGGCGATCCGGTGAGGTAGGCGTCGGTCTTGACCCGGTCGTTCGGGTCCATGCTGCCCCGGCCGTCGATGGCGAACTTGGCCGGGTACGGGCCGTACGTCCTGGCCTGCGCGGGTGACGCGTTGACCAGAACGAGGCTGAACGAGGCGAACGTCAGGACGAGTAACGCGGACAGTCTTCGTCTGAGCTTCGACACAGAGTCTCCTGGTGCTCGGGTGGCGGGTCCGCGTCAGCTCCTCGGGACGCGGAGGCTGTCCCAGGTGGTCGGGCCCGGCCAGCCGTCGGCGTCGGCACCGCTGTAGCCGAGCTTCTGCTGCCACTTGGCGTACGACTGGCGGTCGATGTCGGACCACTGCGGCCCGGGGCCGACGCGGTAGAGGCCACAGCCTTCGGCCACGAGGCGACGGCCCATGTTGGTCACGATGACGCTGTTCGGGTTGGACTGGAAGAAGGCCGCACCCGGGTAGGGCTCGTACTGGTTGCGGTAACGGGGCACCCGAAGCTGATCCCAGGAGGACTTGCCGGGCCAGCCGTCCGCAGCGGCACCGCTGTAGCCGAGCTTCTGTTGCCAGGCGGCGTACGACTGACGGTCGACGTCGGACCACTGGGGGCCGGCGCCCACGGTGTACTTGCCGCAGCCTTCGGCGATGAGGCGCCGACCCATCTCGGTGACGATTGCGCTGTTGGGCTGGGTCTTGAACCAGTCGGTGCCGGGGAACGGCTCGTAGGTGCTGCCGGGCGCGCCACCCTCCTCGTAGGGGCCGGAGCCCTGCCGCGGGACCCGCAACTGGTTCCAGGTGGTCGGGCCGGGCCAGCCGTCGGCGTCCGCGCCGGTGTAACCCAGCTTGCGCTGCCAGTTCGCGTACGACGTACGGTCTGCCTCGGTCCACCGCGGGCCCGGACCGGACAGGTACGTGCCGCAGCCTTCGGCGACCAGCCGGACGCCCATCGCCGTCACGATCGGGCTGTTCGGGTTGGCCTTGAACCAGTCCGCCCCCGGGTACGGCTCGTAGCTGGTCGGGCCGGCCGAGATACCGTCCTCGGCGGGCACCCGCAGCCGGTCCCAGGAGGTCTGTCCCGGCCAGCCGTCGGCGTCCGGGCCGGTGAAGCCCAGCTTGCGCTGCCACATCGCGTACGCGTCCCGGTCGACGTCGGACCACTGGTTGCCGGGACCGACCCGGTACGGGTTGCAGCCCTCCTGGACCAGCCGGACGCCCATGGCCATGACGATCCGGCTGTTCGGCCGGCCCTTGAACCACTCGGTGCCGGGGAACGGCACGTTGCCGCCGATCGGCGTGCTGCCCCCGGTCTGGGGATCCAGGCTCGAGCCCCGGTTCGGGATCGTCAGGCGGGTGCCGACCGGGAACGCGTAGCCCTCGAGCACGACCATCGGCAGGCCGTTCTCCGCGGCCAGCGCTCCCCACGGGACGTTGAACTTGCGGGCGACCGAGCCCAGCGTGTCACCGGGCACGGTGACGTACTCGACCGGCCCGCTGCTGCCGGGCTCGAAGGTGCCGTCGCGGGTCATCGCCCAGATGTCCCCGCCGGGGCACTCCGTGTTGTAGCCGTCCCGGTGGCCGAGGATCTCCGTGCCCGCGCCGCCGTAGTGCCGCAGGTAGGCGATGGCGTCGCGGATGCCCTGCTTCATCTCGGCGGTGGGGGCGGTGTCCCAGATGCCCCCTCCGGACGTGCCCCAGAAGGAGCGCCCGGTGCCGGTCATCGCGAGGATCGCGTAGTGGTTGCGGTTCAGGGTGGAATTGCCGTTCGCGGCGCACTGGCGATTCCTGCCCCGGCCCTCGAAGACATACCCGTGCCGGCAGACCGCCAGGCTGTAGCCGATGTCCGACCACCCGTTGCCCTGCTGGTGGTCGCGCTGAATTCCCCGTACGCCCCCGGCGCACTGCGAGTGGAACCACTCGATCGGATAGAGCGACCCGACCCAGTGAATCTTGACGCCCCGGTTGGACGTGATCGGCGGGTCGTCGTTCTCCCCGCGCGGACGGGCACCCCACTCGGCTCTGGTGACGAATTTCATCGCAGCGTTTCTTTCTGTCGAATGACGGCGGATTCGTGAATTGGGTGACCAGCGGCTACAGGGTGTAGGCGAACGCGCCGAGTCCCAGTTGGTCGAAGCCGCCACCTTCGGCCCGCGCCCGGTCGGCGAGCGTGGTCGTGTGGGGCGCGGACAGGCCCCGACGCGTCACGTAGTGGTCGTGGATGATCGCCCAAGCCGGGCTGGTCGCCGAGGTGCCCCAGGTGCCGAGGGTCGGCGTCTCCGACGGTTCGAGCTCGAACCGCGCGACCTCCTCGCTGGCCGCGAGCAGGCGGTTGCCGTGACTCGCGTAGAGGTCCCGGCCCTGGCTCCAGGCCATCTCGCAGATGACCGCGAGCAGACCGAGCCCGGTGACCGAGTACCGGTCGGAGTGGCCGCCGTCCCACACGTACGGGACAAGGTTCATGATCCGGGGGGTGGCGGTGATGAGCGTGGTCGCCCGATCGACCTTGGCGGTGTCGTCGCAGAAGAGCCCGATCGCCAGCACCGAGGCGATGTGCGACAGTTCCCAGTTCGTGGCGTACCGGGGCGTGCAGGAGTCGAGCGGAGCGGCCAGGTACGCGTCGCTCGCCGGGTAGAGGACGCTGGTCAGCATCGTGCCGAAGCGCTGCACGTCGAAGCCGGCGTGGTCCCGGACGATCTCGGCGGCGTTCGCCAGCACGAATCCGTAGATGCCGGCCGTCTGCCCGATCTCCGGCTGGCCGGAGATCGACGTCAGCGTCTGCGACCAGGCGTTGAGGATGTCGCGGGCGGTGTTCGCGTGCGCGGTGTTTCCGGTCAACTGCCACAGCAACGCGTTCTGGTAGGCGGTGTGCGCGTCGTCGAGCAGTTGGCTGTAGTTCGCGCCGGTGCCACCGGTGTTCAGGGCGGCCACCGGGCGGGCCGACCGGCCGGCCTGGGAGCGCGCGTTTGCCTTGACCGCGTTCCAGCCGGACGCCCAGGGTCCCGTCGTCGCGCTGGTTCTGGTTCGCAGCGCCGCGATGCCGGCACTGGTGTGCAGCAGGCCCGGGTGCGCGTACGCGGCGGCTGCGGCACGCGCCTGCGGCGCTGCCAACGACCCCAGCAGGCTGACGGCGCTCACCCCGGCGCCCACGATCGCGGCATTGCGGAGAAACGACCTTCGGCTGGATTTTGTCGTGACCGGATCAGATGACATGACCATTCCTTCGGGCAGGGAAGACCGTCGCGTCGACGGTTTCTGGGCACAATGCAGAACCGTCAATACGCAATGGAACTTCTTGCGGGGCGGCCCAAACGTTAGATCCCGCGTCGGGTCGTGATCCAGAGTTGGGAGGGAAAGCTCCCCTATTCGCCACCTACCGGCGTCCGCGCAACGGAGGTTCGCTGAATGGGGTCTGATCCGCAGTAGTCAGCGAGAGCTGAGGTGCCCGGTCCGGCGGGCGGAAGGGGGGCCCGCCGGGCCATCGGCCGTCGCGGTGAGAGCGCGTCGGGGTGGCGGCGTACCTCTTGGTCATAATGGTCGGCGATGGGCCACATTGAGAAGGCGGCGCGCCACCGCCCCGGGGAGGCCGCCGGCGGTCCAGGAATGGACCTCGGCGTCGTGGGGTGCACCGACGCGGTGGAGGTCGGCCGGGGCGGCTTCGGGGTGGTCTACCGGGCCTGGCAGCCGGATTTCCACCGCTGGGTCGCGGTCAAGGTGCTCGCGGCCGACTGGCACGGCCCGTCCCGGGCCCGCTTCGAGCGGGAGCTGAAGACGCTGGGCCGGCTGTCGGACCATCCGCACATCGTCACGCTGCACCAGGCCGGCCGGACCGTGGCCGGCAACCCGTACCTGCTCATGGCGTACGAGGAAGGCGGGTCGCTGGCGGACCGGCTGGCCGCGACGGACGGGTCCGGCGCCGAGGTCGCGGAGCCGCGGTGGGTGGCGGCGGTGGCCGGCGGGATCGCGGTGGCCGGTGCCCTGGAGACCGCGCACCGGGCCGGCGTGCTGCACCGCGACGTGAAGCCCGGCAACATCCTCATCTCGCCGTACGGCGAGCCGAAGCTGGCCGACTTCGGCCTGGCCCGACCGCGCACGGAGGTACCCGACGCGGGCCGCCGCCGGGTCACCGCGAGCGTGCCGCACGCCGCACCGGAGGTGCTGCGCGGTGAGCCGGCCTCGGTGACGTCGGACGTCTACGCCCTCGCCTCGACGGTGCTGCACTGGATCCGTGGCACGCCGGCGTTCACCGGCCACTCCGAGGCCGACCTGCTGCGGCGGATCGCCGCCGACCCGGTACCCGACCTGCGCCCCGACGGCGTGCCCGAAGCGGTGTGTGCGGCCCTGGAACGCGCCATGGCGAAGGATGCGACCCAGCGGCAGCCGACCGTCGCAGCCTTCGCCGAGGAGTTGCGGCAGGCACAGCGGGCGGCGGGTGAACCGGCGACGCCCTTCGTGCTCGGCGCGGAAACCGGGGCGGTGCCGGCGGGGGAGCCGACCCGGCCCCGCTTCTCGCTGGCCGCGCGCCGGGCCGCCCTCGCCCCGGACCTCACCGCCACCGTCGCCCGGCCGACGCGGGTACCCGGGCGCGTGCTGGCCCGGGCCGTCGGCGCGCTGGTCGCCGGGGTCTCGGTGCTGGTCGCCGCCGGGTCGGCGGCCACGCCCCCGGCCGGCGAACTGGCGGTGCCGGTGGAGTTGACGGTGGGGGAGCACGAGGTCCACGCCGCCTCGGACGAGCACGCGGTGACCGTCCGCAACGCCGGAGGCCGGGAGGTCCGGCTGACCCGGGTGGCGCCGGCCGGCCCGCACGGCGGCGATCTGGAGATCACCGGCGAGGGCTGCACCGCGCGCGAGCTGGCCCCCGGGCAGCGGTGTGAGGTGCGCGTGGTCTTCACGCCGCAGGGGCCGGGAGCGCGGACGCCGCTGCTGGCGATGACCGTGGCCGACCGGGCGCGACCGCTGACCGTGCGGGTGGTGGGCGCCGGTCGGCTCCGCCCGGCCAGCCGGGACGACGCACCGCCGGGCCGCTGCTACGACGACGCCTTCCAGGTCGGGCCGTCCGCCTACGGGCACGCGGGCGGCCTGCGCGGGCTGTCGGTGAAGCAGTACTGGTCGCCGACCTGCCGGGCGGCGATGGCGTACGCCTGGGTGTGGAAGCAGTACCGGGACACCGCGATGCCCGGCGGCGGTACCTGGCTGGTCGACCTGGTGGTCCGCCCGGCTGCCGGGGGCAGCGGGGCGCGGCAGCGGGCGCAGGGGCAGCCGCACGAGCTGTGGACGATGCCGCTCACCGCCGGCGATGGCTGCACGGTGGCGACGGCCACCGTGACGCACCGGCTCACCGGTGAGTCGATGACGGCGACCACCGAGCCGTACTGCGGGTGAGTGTGGGCGGGTACTTCGAGGTCCATCTGGCCGGGCCGGTGCGCCTGGTGCCGCTGACCGCGGACGCGCTCACCATCGGGCGGGCGCCGGGCAACGAGGTGACCATCGACAGCAAGCTGGTGTCCCGGCTGCACGCGGTGGTCGAGCGATTCCCCGCCGGCTGGTCCATCCGGGACCTGGGCAGCACGAACGGCACCACGGTCAACGGCCACCCGGTCCGCCCGGCGCAGGCGCTGCGGGACGGCGACCGGGTCGGGATCGGGCCGGCCCGGCTGGTGTTCCACGCGCCGGCCGGACTGAGCGGTACGCACACCGTCGGGGTGGAGCCACCGCCCCCGCCGCCGGCGCTGACCCCCCGCGAGCAGGAGGTGATGGCGGTGCTCTGCCGGCCGTACCTGGTGGGCGGGACGCCCTTCCCCGAGCCGCCCACGGTGCGGGCGATCGCCGCCGAGCTGCACATCACCGAGAGCGCGGTGAAGAAGCACCTCTCCCGGCTGTACGACAAGTTCGGCCTGACCGGCAACGACGACCGGCGGCGGTCCCGGCTGGCCGGGGAGGCCGTCCGCCGGGGTTGAAACGGTCCGCGGGTACGCACCGCCACCCCGGTGACGGCCACGAGCGCCTTCCGGGCCGGTGGCCGTCGGGGTCTTGTGGCCGGGTCGAACTGTTGGCCCCTGCCGCCCGTACCAGTGTGTGGGAGGTCAAAGTCATGGCCGTACGTCGTGTCGTCGTCGTGCTGCTGGTCGCGCTCGTCGCGGCGATGACCAGTGCGGTGCCTGCCGCCGCGCACGGCGCGCCGACGTACCCGGTCAGCCGGGCCGCCGCCTGCGCGCCCGACGGCGAGCACGTGGACACACCGGCCTGCCGGGCGGCGGTCAAGGCGGGCGCGGCGCTGCGCGAGTGGGACAACATCCGGGTGTTCGGGGTGAACGGCCGGGACCGGGAGCGGATTCCCGACGGGGAGCTGTGCAGCGGTGGACTGTCGGCGTACCGGGGGCTGGACCTGCCGCGTACCGACTGGCCGGCGACGCCGCTGGCGGCGGGGGTGGAGCTCGCGGTCCGCTATCGCACCACGATCCCGCACAAGGGCACCTTCCGGCTCTACCTCACCCGTGTCGGCTACGCCCCGACCAGGAAGTTGACCTGGGCGGACCTGGAGACGGTGCCGTTCCTGCGGGTCATCGATCCGCCGGTGCGGGCTGGGGCGTACCAGATGTCCGGGCGGCTGCCCGGCGACCGGAGCGGCCGTCACGTGATCTACACGGTCTGGCAGAACTCCGACACGGCCGACACCTACTACTCCTGCTCCGATGTGGACATCCGGCCGGCGGGCGCGGGCGGCCGGACCGGTGAGGAGCCGGCCGGCGTGGTGGCGGAGGCCACTCCGGCTGTCGCCGAGGGAGCCACCCCACCAGCTCGTGGTGACGGGACAGCTCGTGGTGACGCGCCGGCTCGTGGCGACGGGATTGCCGGCGGTGATGCGGCTGGGGGTGGTGACGCGGTGGCCGGGGTGGAGCGCAATGTGCCGGTGGCCGCGGTGACCTATCTGGGCGGCCAGCGCTGGCCGCTGCTCGCCGGCGGTGCGCTGGTCGCGCTGCTCGTCCTGCTGATCGGGGTGCGGCTACGCGGAACCCGCAGCGGACCGCCGCCCGGACGACCCTGCACGGTACGCAACCACCGCGCCAACCCGCGCGTCTGGTGACCGGACCCACCGCCCGCCGGGTCGGTCAAAATGCGAGGTCTTGGACAGTTTCCGTTAGCGCGACACTGTCCAAGACCTCAACGTAGCGGGGCCGTTGTCAGGTCAGTTGGGACTCGATCTCGGTCAGCTCTTCGGTGGTCAGGTCGAGGTTGTCCAGCGCGGCGATGTTCGCCTCCAGCTGCGGCACGCTGCTGGCGCCGATGATGAGGCTGGTCATCCGGGGGTCGCGGAGCGCCCAGGCGAGCGCGAGCTGCGCGAGGGACTGGCCGCGGCGGTGGGCGATCTCGCCCAGACCGCGGATGGTGGCCAGCCGCTGCGGGCTCACGTCGCTCTCGTTCAGGAAGACGCTGGTGCGGATCCGGGAGTCGGCCGGGATGCCGTCGAGGTAGCGGTCGGTGAGCAGCCCCTGCGCCAGCGGGCTGTACGCGATGCAGCCCGCGCCGACCCGCTCCAGCGTGTCCAGCAGGCCGTCCTCCTCGGTCCAGCGGTTGAACATCGAGTACGACGGCTGGTTGATCAGCAATGGCGTACCCAGGTCGCGCAGGATCGCCGCCGCCCGCTGACTCTGCTCGGAGTTGTAGTTGGAGATGCCGACGTAGAGCGCCTTGCCGGAGCGGACGATGGCGTCCAGGGCGGCCATCGTCTCCTCCAGCGGGGTGTCCGGGTCGTACCGGTGGCTGTAGAAGATGTCGACGTAATCCAGGCCGAGGCGGCGCAGCGACTGGTCGAGCGAGGAGACGAGGTACTTGCGGGAGCCCCACTCGCCGTACGGGCCGGGCCACATCAGGTAGCCGGCCTTGCTGGAGATGACCAGCTCGTCGCGGTACGGCTTGAGGTCGCCGGCGAGCATCCGGCCGAAGTTCTCCTCGGCGGCGCCGGGCGGCGGGCCGTAGTTGTTGGCCAGGTCGAAGTGGGTGACGCCGAGGTCGAAGGCGCGCCGGACGATGTCCCGCTGGCGTTCGAAGGGGCGGTCCGGCCCGAAGTTGTGCCACAGGCCTAGCGAGATCGCCGGCAGGCGCAGCCCGCTGGCTCCACTGCGCCGGTAGGTCATCTGGTCGTAGCGCGCGTCGGCGGGGAGGTAGGTCACGATCAAGACCCTAGTCCGGGGCCGAAGGCGTGACACTCCGACATGAGTGCGACCGTCGCGGGGTGCCGAGTCGGATCGGCGGCTGTCGTGCTCTGCGCCGGGTACGGTCGGAGCCATGCGCTACGTGCGGCTCGACACCCCGAAACCCCTGTCCAAGATCGGTCTCGGTACCTGGCAGTTCGGCTCGCGGGAGTGGGGCTACGGCCCCGACTACGAACGGCTGGCGGCGGACATCGTCCGGCGCGCCGTCGAGCTGGGCGTCACCCTCTTCGACACCGCCGAGCTGTACGGCTTCGGCCGCAGCGAGCGGATCCTCGGCGCGGCCCTAACCGGCGACCGCGACAAGGTGACCGTGGCCACCAAGATCTTCCCGGTGCTGCCGGTCGCCTCGGTGGTGCAGCAGCGGGCGGTGGCCTCGGCGGCCCGGCTCGGCGTCACCAGCATCGACCTCTACCAGCTGCACCATCACAACCCGGTGGTCGCCGACCAGACGACCATGCGGGGCATGCGCGCGTTGCAGGATGTCGGGCTGGTCGGTGAGGTTGGGGTGAGCAACTACAGCCTGCGTCGCTGGCAGGTCGCCGAGGCCGCGCTGGGCCGGCGGGTGCTGAGCAACCAGGTCCGCTACAGCATGCTCGACCGCAAGCCGGAGGAGGATCTGCTGCCGTACGCGGAGCAGGCCGGGCGGCTGGTCATCGCGTACAGCCCGCTGGCGCAGGGGTTCCTCTCCGGGCGGTACGACGCACACCATCCGCCGGTCGGCGCGGTGCGCCGGGCCAACCCGTACTTCCTGCCGGAGAACCTGGAGCGCGGCACGGCGCTGATCGAGACGCTTCGTCAGGTGGCCGCCGCGCACGACGCCACGCCGAGCCAGATCGCCCTGGCGTACGTGCTGCGGCACCCGAACGTGGTGGCCATCCCCGGCGCGTCCAGCGTGGAGCAGATGGAACGCAACGCCGCCGCCGCGGAGATCGACCTGACCGAGGACGAGTACGCCGCGCTGGTCAACGCGGCGCGGGCGTTCCGCCCGGTCACCGGGCTGGCCGCGGTGCCCCGCCTGATCAAGGCCCGCGCCGGGCGCTGACCGGCGGGCGAGGTGTCTCCCCGAGGCGGGGGAGG
>NZ_POTY01000144.1 GCF_003236315.1 Micromonospora craterilacus | reverse complement strand
CCTGACCACCCCCGGAGCCCTGTCCCGGCAACGGGACGGGCCGGCGTGGGGCGGAAACGGGGACGGGTGCTCAGTGCTTGTCGTCCTGCTCGGGGTGGGCGAAGTTCAGGTGCTCCGGAGGCAGGGGGAAGGTCACGTCGTCGCCGAACGGCGAGGGTGCCGCCGCCCGGTCGAAGGTGAGTTCCGTCAGCGGCAGCCGGCCGCTCGCGTCGACCGCCGGGGCGGTCGGGTGCGGCACCTCCCGGTGCCAGTTGACGCCCTGCTGGGCCTGCGTCTCCGACCCGGTGTCGTGCGAGCCGCCCGCATGCGAGTGCGTACCGCCGCCCGCCGCGTGGGAGCGCACGGCACCCGGGGAGTGTTCGCTGGTCACGAAGGTCTGAGGCACCTGACCCCTCCGGAAGATTTTGCTACCGAGCCATACGAGTGGATCGTACCTGCGGTCGACGACCCGCTCCTTCATGGGGATGATCCCATTGTCGGTGATCTTGATGTGCTCGGGACAGACCTCGGTGCAGCACTTGGTGATGTTGCAGAAGCCGAGACCCTGTTCGGCCTGTGCGTACTCCTTGCGGTCGCTCTTGGTGTCCAGCGGGTGCATGTCCAGCTCGGCGGCGCGGATGAAGTACCGCGGCCCGGAGAACGCCGGCTTGTTCTCGTCGTGGTCGCGGACCACGTGGCAGACGTTCTGGCACAGGAAACACTCGATGCACTTGCGGAACTCCTGCGACCGCTCCACGTCGACCTGCTGCATCCGGTAGTCACCGGGCGCCACGTCGGCCGGGGGATCGAAGGCCGGCGTCTCCCGCGCCTTCTCGTAGTTGAACGACACGTCGGTGACCAGGTCCCGGATGACCGGGAAGGTCCGCAGCGGGGTCACCGTGACCGTCTCGTTCTCGTCGAACGTCGACATCCGGGTCATGCAGCCGAGCTTGGGCATCCCGTTGATCTCCATCGAACAGGAGCCGCACTTGCCCGCCTTACAGTTCCACCGGCAGGCCAGGTCGGGCGCGTCGGTGGCCTGCAACCGGTGGATCACGTCGAGGACGACCTCGCCCTCGTTCACCTCGACCGTGTAGTCCCGCAGGTCGCCGCCGTCGGCGTCGCCCCGCCAGATCCGGAACTGGCGCTTCGTACCCATCAGCGGTTCTCCTTCTCGGCGGCGCCGGCAGCCCCGCCGGCAGCAGCAGCGTCGGCGGCGGCCAGGGCGTCGAACTCGGCGAGCTCCTCGTCGGTGAGGTACTTGGCCAGTTCCCCGCGGTCGAACAGGCTGATCAACTCGGTGCGCATCTTCGGCAGCGGCTTGCGGTCCAGCCGGACCGTGTCGCCGTCGAGCGAGCAGACCAGGTTGACCCGCCGCCACCCCGGATCCATGGTGGGGAAGTCCTCACGGGTGTGGCCGCCGCGCGACTCCCGGCGCTCCAGCGCCGCCTTGGCGGTGCACTCGGAGACGACCAGCATGTTGCGCAGGTCCAGGGCGAGGTGCCAGCCCGGGTTGTAGCGCCGGCCGCCGGCCGCGCTGACCTTCGCCACCCGCTCGCGCAGCTCGGCCAGCCGGGCCAGAGCGTCCTCCAGCTCGGCCTCCCGCCGGATGATGCCGACCAGATCCCCCATCACCGCCTGGAGGTCCTGCTGCAAGGTGTACGGGTTCTCGCCGGTGTCCCGATGCAGCGGAGCCAGGGCGGTCTCCACCGCGGTCTCCACCTCGCTCACCTCCACCCGGGGCCGCGCGGCGAGCTGGTCGACGTACGTGGCGGCGTGGCCGCCGGCCCGCTTGCCGAAGACCAGCAGGTCGGACAGCGAGTTGCCGCCCAACCGGTTGGAGCCGTGCATGCCGCCGGAGACCTCGCCGGCGGCGAACAGGCCGCGCACCGAGCCGAACGCGGCGCCGCTGTCCGGGTCGACCTCGATGCCACCCATCACGTAGTGGCAGGTCGGGCCGACCTCCATCGGCTCCTTCGTGATGTCGACGTCGGCCAGCCCCTTGAACTGGTGGTGCATCGACGGCAGGCGACGGCGGATCTCCTCGGCCGGCAGCCGGGAGGCGATGTCCAGGTAGACACCGCCGGCCGGCGTACCCCGCCCCGCCTTGACCTCGCTGTTGATCGCCCGGGCGACCTCGTCACGGGGCAGCAACTCCGGCGGGCGCCGGTTGTTGTCCGGGTCGGTGTACCAGCGGTCCGCCTCCTCCTCGGTCTCCGCGTACTGCTTGCGGAAGACGTCGGGGACGTACTCGAACATGAAGCGCTTGCCCTCGGAGTTCTTCAGGACGCCGCCGTCACCGCGTACCGACTCGGTGACCAGGATGCCCTTGACCGAGACCGGCCAGACCATGCCGGTGGGGTGGAACTGGAGGAACTCCATGTTGATCAGGGTCGCCCCGGCCCGCAGCGCCAGCGCGTGACCGTCCCCGGTGTACTCCCAGGAGTTCGAGGTGACCTTGTAGGAGCGGCCGACGCCACCGGTGGCGAGCACCACGGCGGGCGCCTCGAAGAGGACGAACTCGCCGGACTCGCGGTAGTAGCCGAACGCGCCGGCGACCCGGTCGCCGTCGAGCAGCAGCTCGGTGATGGTGGTCTCGGCGAAGACCTTGATCCGTGCGTCGTACGAGCCGTGGTCGCGCTTGTCCTCCTGCTGCAGCGAGACGATCTTCTGCTGGAGGGTACGGATCAACTCCAGGCCGGTCCGGTCGCCGACGTGCGCCAGCCGGGGGTACTCGTGACCGCCGAAGTTGCGCTGGGAGATCTTGCCGTCCTTGGTGCGGTCGAAGAGCGCGCCGTACGTCTCCAGCTCCCAGATCCGCTGCGGCGACTCCTTCGCGTGCAGCTCGGCCATCCGGAAGTTGTTGAGGAACTTGCCGCCGCGCATGGTGTCGCGGAAGTGCACCTGCCAGCTGTCCCGGCTGTTCACGTTCCCCATGGCGGCGGCGGCGCCACCCTCGGCCATCACCGTGTGCGCCTTGCCGAACAGCGACTTGGAGATGATGGCGGTCTTCTTGCCGGCCAGCCTGGCCTCGATCGCCGCGCGCAGGCCGGCGCCGCCGGCCCCGATCACGACGACGTCGTAGTGGTGTCGCTCGATGCGAGTGGTAGTGGTGTTCGTCATGTCAGGGGCCCTTAGTTGATGAACCGCAGGTCGGAGATCCACCCGGCGGCGACGGACATGACGTAGAAGTCGGTCAGCGCCAGCGTGCCGAGGGTGATCCAGGCGAGCTGCATGTGCCGGACGTTCAGCCAGGAGACGAAGGTCCAGGCCCGGTAGCGGACCGGATGCTTGGAGAAGTGCTTCAACCGCCCGCCGATGATGTGCCGGCAGGAGTGGCAGGAGATCGTGTAGCCCCAGAGCATGACCACGTTGCCGAGCAGGATCAGGTTGCCCAGGCCGAACCCGAAGCCCTCGGGGCTGTGGAAGGCCAGGACCGCGTCCCAGGAGTTGATCAGCGAGATGATCACGGCGAAGTAGAAGAAGTACCGGTGCGAGTTCTGCACGATCAGCGGGAACCGGGTCTCGCCACCGTAGGTGGTGTGACCGTCGGGCACCGCGCAGGCCGGCGGCGAGAGCCAGAACGACCGGTAGTACGCCTTGCGGTAGTAGTAGCAGGTGAGCCGGAACAGCAGCAGGAACGGCAGGGTGAACGCGGCGTCCGGGATGATCCACCAGCCGGGGAGGTACTGCCCGAAGTGTGACGCCTCCGGGATGCACCGATCGGTCACGCACGGGGAGTAGAACGGGGTGAGGTAGTGGAACTCCTCGACCCAGTACCACTTGTGCATGAAGACCCGGACCGTCGCGTACGCGATCCACGCGCTGAGCCCGATGACGGTGATCAGCGGTGGGAGCCACCAACGGTCCGTCCGCAACGTCTTCGCCGCGATGGCAGCGCGTGCCCGCGCCCCCCGCGGCCTGTTGGTCGGCGTCGTGGCCGACGATGATGTCATCTCGCGTCGTCTCCCTGACGGGGCCCTTCACGGGCGGCGGAACACTTTCCGATCGGCACGCGGACCGGCGAACCCGCACCCGCTTGCCACGTCATGCGCACACCAACGACCGCCCCGGCGTACCGGAGCAGCTAAGTGACACACGTTACGCCGATCTAGGCGGGCCGTCCGCGCAAGGCAGTGTCCCGTGTGTCCCGCCCTTTGGAAAGCCTCCCGCCATGATCAATATGCGAGCGACCGAAAAAGATCGACAAGCGGTCGATGGCCCGGTCAGCCGGACGCACCCCCGGTGAAGTTCCAGGAGGCCAGCCGCAACGACGGCGCCTCCCACCAGACGCCGTCCTCGCGGTCCGGCTGGCGTACCGCGCGCCGACCCACCTCCAGCACCGCGCCGGGCCCGAGCGCTCGCGGGTACGACTCGGTGAAGCGCAGGTCGCGGACCGCCCGGGTGACCCGACCGTCCTCGATCAGCCACAGCCCGTTGCGGGTCAGGCCGGTGATGACCAGACTCTTCGGATCGAGCACCCGGGTATACCAGAGGTCGCTGACCAGCAGGCCCCGCTGCACCCGGGAAACCAGGGCGGCGGTGTCCGGATCGGCCACCGCGCCGGCCAGCGGCGCCGCCGGGCCACCGCCGCCCGGCAGGCCGGCACCCGCCGTGCCCGTGCCACCTGCCGCTCCTGTGCTGCCTACCGCGCCCGTGCTGGCTGTGCCCGCCGTGCCGGACGGGACGAGGCGCAGGTTGCGCGGGATCGGGCCGAAGGTGGGGCTGCCGGCCCAGGCGTGGCCGGTGGACTCGGCGCCCACCTCGGCGGCGCTACGCCGGTCGTGTGCCACCGCGGTCGTGGTGCCGGCGTCCACCAGGGTCAACATCCGGGTCGGCGTGCCCTCCAGGTCGAACGGCAGCCCGGCGGCACCGAGCGGGTCGTCGACCAGGGTCACCGCCGGATCGAGCTGGGCCACGCCGGGTTCTGCGAACGACTGCCGCTCGGCGTACCGCTTGCCGTTGAAGCCGAACCAGGAGAGGTTCTGCAGCAGGTCGGCGACGGCGGCCGGTTCCAGCACCACCGGGTAGCGCCCGGGTGCCAGCTCTACCGGGTCGGCCGCGGCCCGGGCCTTCGCCGCAGCCCGCCGCCCGAGACCGGCACCGTCGAGATCGGCCAGCCGGTCGACGCTGAGCCGGGCCGTGCCGTCCGCACCACCGGCCCGGGCGATCCCGTCCATCGCTGCCTCGGCCGTGCGGCCCTGGGCCACCTGCCCGGCCGAGTTGGCGAACGCCGCCGCCCCGAACGCCGTGCGACAGTAGCCGGCGGTCTCCAGCCCGCCGGCCGCGTCGACGAACGCCCGGACCAGGGCGGCCCGCTCGTCCGGCCCGGCGTACGCGGTGGCCGCGTCCCACTCCGCCGAGGTCGGTGCCGGCATCGGCGGCGTGAGCCCCGGCCAGGCCAGATCGGGTGGGGTGAACCGGGTCGCCGCCAGCACCCGCTCCACCAGTGCACGCAGCCCGTCGGCGGTGACCGTGCTGCCACCGCCGGCGGCGGTGCGTCCGTCGGCATGCACCCGCAGCCGGACGTCCACGGCGGACTCGGCGACGTTCTGGTGGATCGCAGAGTTGGCGAACCGGGTCAACGCCAGCTCGGCGCGGGTCACCACCACCTCGGCCTGCGCGCTCGCCCCGGCCAACCGGGCGACGAGTTCCACCACCTGCGCGGCGATGTCCAGCTCCGGGCGGTCAGCCCGGGCCACCTCCGCGGTCATGCCCGCACCCCCACCCGGACGTTGCGGAACCGGGCCGGCGCGGCCGGGTGGCCGGTGTGCCCGACCTGGCCGGGCTGACCCTTGCCGCAGTTCGGTGTGCCCCACGAAATGATCTCCGACGAGAGCATGTCCATCGAGCGCCAGAACAGCGGGCCGATGCCGGTGTACGTCGGGTTGCGCAGCATCCGCCGCCGCCGGCCGTTGCGGATCTCCCACCCGATCTCGCAACCGAACTGGAAGTTCAGCCGCTTGTCGTCGATGGACCAGGAGCGGTTGACGTCCATCAGCACCCCCTCGTCGGTGGCGGCGACGATCTCCTCAAGGGTGTGCGGGCCGGGCTCCAGGCCCACGTTGGTCATCCGGACCATCGGCAGCCGCGCCCAGCCGTCGGCGCGTACGCTGCCGCCGTAGTCCAGGCCGGCGACGGCGGCCGAATCCCGCCCGGCCAGCACGCCCACCCACCGCCCGGCGCGCACCGCGTCGCGCTTGACCGCCGGTGAGCCCTCGTCGTCGTAGCCGAAACTGCCCAGCGCGCCCGGGATGGTCGGGTCGATGGTGATGTTCATCAGCTCCGAGCCGTAGCGCAGCGAGCCGAGCTGGGCCAGATCCAGCCACGAGGTGCCGGCGAAGGCCGCCTCCCAGCCGAGGATGCGATCCAACTCGATGGCGTGCCCGACCGACTCGTGGATCTGCAACGCCAACTGCTCGCCGCCCAGGATCAGGTCGGTCTCGCCGGCCGGGCAGAGCGGCGCGGTCAGCAGCGCCCGCGACTCCTCGGCGATGCGCGCCGCGTGGGCCGTCAGGTCGAGTGAGTCGACCAGCTCCCAGCCGGTGGTGCCGTACTGGCCGCGATAGCTCGGCCAGGACCGGCGTTGGGTCTCGCCGTCGCCGATCGAGGTGGCCGAGATGCCGCCACCGCACTCGCGGATGTGCTGGTCGATCCGGTGACCCTCGCTGGAGACGAACCACTTCGTGGTGTCCCAGACCTGGTAGAGCCCCTCGGCGAGGTCGGCGCCGTGGTCGGCCATCGTGCGGGTGGCGGCCACCAGCAGATCGCCCTTGCTGGCCAGGGAGACGCCGAGCGGGTCCAGCTCGCAGGGCGAGGACCAGCTAGCCGTTACCGGCGGGGAGGGGACCAGGTCGACGGGCGGCCCGGGGACCAGGCCACTCGCGGTGGCGATCCGGGCCGCGCGGTGGCCGGCATCGCGGGCCGCCCGGTCGGACAGCTCCGGTACGGCGTGGAAGCCCCAGCTCGACCCGACCAGCGCGCGTACGCCCAGCCCGACGCTCTCGTCCTGGGTCAGCGCCTCGACCTCGCCGTTGCGGGCCGACATCGACTCGTATCGCCGCTGCATCACCCGGGCGTCGGCGTACCGGGCACCTGCGTCCAGCGCGGCCTGCACGGCGGCACCGGCCGCGTCGAACTCGCTCATTGGTGCACCCCGCTGCGCCCCGCGCCGCCGTGAGTCATCCTGCGCCGCTGATTCGCTCGCCCATGGCCCGACCCTAGGCGAGTGCACCGACATCCGTCAGGCGAGCAGATCCTCCGGCCGCACCCTTCGTGCGACGGGCGTGGTAGCGGCGGCCGCGGGTGGTGCGTCGAGAGCGGATCATGGGATCCTGTCCGGGCGACCGGGATCTGTAGCTTATTTTCAGCTTCGCGGTTCTGCTGTAGTTTCCCTTCGTCGGGGTGCGGAGGGAGGCGGTCGTGGACCCTTACCTGCGGGTGGACGACCTCCGGGTGGGCTTCACCACCACCGACGGCGTGGTGCGCGCGGTCGACGGGGTGTCGTTCTCGGTCGAGCGCGGACGCACCCTCGGTGTGGTCGGCGAGTCCGGCTCGGGAAAGAGCGTCACCGCGCTGGCCGTCCTCGGCCTGCACGACCCCCGGCGGGCCACCGTCACCGGCGAGATCACCCTCGGTGGGCGCCCGCTGGTCGGTCGGCCGGAGGCGGAGGTACGCCGGCTGCGCGGCCGGGACATGGCGATGATCTTCCAGGACCCGCTGTCGGCGCTGCATCCGTACTACCCGGTGGGCCGGCAGATCGCCGAGGCGTACCGGGTGCACCATCCCCGGGCCGGGCGGGCCGAGGCGCGCCGGCGGGTGGTGGAGATGCTGGGCCGGGTCGGGATCCCGCAGCCGGAGCGGCGTCACGACCAGTACCCGCACGAGTTCTCCGGCGGCATGCGGCAGCGGGCGATGATCGCGATGGCGCTGGTGAACGACCCGGAACTGCTGATCGCCGACGAGCCGACCACGGCGCTGGACGTCACCGTGCAGGCGCAGATCCTGGACCTGCTGGCCGACCTGCAGGCCGAGTTCGGCACGGCGATCGTCCTGATCACCCACGACCTGGGCGTGGTCAGCCAGGTCGCCGACGACGTGCTGGTGATGTACGCCGGCCGGGCGGTGGAGCAGGGCAGCGTCGAGCAGGTGCTACGCCAGCCGCAGCACCCGTACACCTGGGGGTTGCTGTCCAGCGTGCCGTCGTTGCACGGCGACGCCGACGCGGACCTGAAGCCGATCCCGGGCAATCCGCCGAGCCTGATCGACGTGCCGGCCGGCTGCGCCTTCCACCCGCGCTGCCGGTACGCCGAGCAGACCGGCGGCCGGTGCCGCACCGAGCTGCCTGAGCTGCGCCCGGCCGGGGCGTCCGGGCACCGGGTCGCCTGCCATCTGGCCACCGAGGACCGCATCCGGAGCTACGCCGAGGACGTCGCCCGGGTGGGGGTGGCCCGGTGAGCGAGTCGCTGCTGCGGGTACGCGGGCTGACCAAGCACTTCCCGGTACGCGGCGGTCTGCGCCGCGCGGGCCTGGTACGCGCGGTGGACGGGCTGGACTTCGCGGTGCGGGCGGGCGAGACACTGGGCCTGGTGGGCGAGTCCGGCTGCGGCAAGACCACCACCGGCCGGATGCTCGTGCGGTTGCTGGAGCCGACCGGCGGCAGCATCGAGTTCGCCGGGCGCGACATCACCCACGCCGGCCGCCGCGAGTTGCGCCCGCTGCGGTCGGATCTACAGATCATCTTCCAGGATCCGTACGCCTCGCTGAATCCCCGTCACACGGTCGGCCGGATCATCGCGATGCCGTTGGAGGTCAACGGGATCACCCCGCCCGGCGGGACGAATGCCCGGGTACGGGAGCTGATGGAGCTGGTCGGCCTGAACCCGGAGCACTACAACCGGTACCCACACGAGTTCTCCGGGGGCCAGCGCCAGCGCGTCGGCATCGCGCGGGCGCTGGCGCCGGGGCCCCGGCTGGTGGTGGCCGACGAGCCGGTCTCCGCGCTGGACGTCTCGATCCAGGCCCAGGTGGTCAACCTGCTGCGGGACCTGCAACGCGAGCTGGGCCTGGCCTTCGTCTTCATCGCCCACGACCTGGCCGTGGTCCGGCACTTCTGCCAGCGGGTCGCGGTGATGTACCTCGGCCGGATCGTCGAGATCGGCGATCGGGACGACATCTACGAACGCCCGCAGCACCCGTACACCCGGGCGCTGCTGTCAGCCGTGCCGGACGTCACCCGGCTCGGTCCGGCCGGGCGGATCCGGCTCTCCGGCGACGTGCCCACCCCGCTCGACCCGCCGTCGGGCTGCCGGTTCCGCAGCCGCTGCCCGGCGGCACGCGACCGGTGCGCGGCCGAGGAGCCGGCGCTCGTCCGGCGCGACGGCGGTAACCAGGCCATCGCCTGCCACTTCCCCGAGTCGGGGCCGCTCGGCGCGATGCCGGCGAACGGGACGGACGCAGAGGTGCCGGCGTGAGCCTGTCGCCGGTGGACGGTGCGGCGCTGGCCGAGATCGAGTCCGGCGGGGCGGCCGGGGCGGAAGCCGGGGTCTCCCGGGAACGGCGGATCGTCGGCCGTTCGCCCGGGCAGCTCGCCTGGCTGCGGCTGCGCCGCGACCGCACCGCGCTGGTCAGCGGGGCGATGCTGGTCCTGTTCGTGCTGGTGGCGCTCGCCGCTCCGCTGATCGAGTTGGCCTACGGCATCGGCCCACGGGACCAGTTCCAGAGCAAGCTGGACGGGTTCGGCATGCCGCTCGGCTACGCCGGGGGCGTCTCCGGCGACCACTTCTTCGGGCTGGAACCCGGGCTGGGGCGGGACATCTTCATCCGCCTCGTCCACGGCCTGCGTACGTCGTTGTTCATCGCCTTCGCGGCGGCGGTGCTCACCGCCGTGATCGGCGTGGTGCTCGGCACGCTGGCCGGCTATCTGGGTGGCTGGCTGGATGCGGTGGTCAACTGGATCACCGATCTGACCCTCGCCCTGCCCTTCCTGGTCATCGCGCTCGCCCTGACCCCGACGCTGACCCTGCGCTTCTACGGCCAGCGGGACGCGGTGCCGCCGGCCTTCGGGATCGGGGTGCTGATCGCGATCTTCGCCGTCTTCGGCTGGACCAGCACCGCCCGGCTGGTCCGCGGCCAGGTGATCGCACTGCGCGAGCGGGAGTTCGTGGAGGCGGCCCGGGCCAGCGGGGCGGGGCTCGGCCACATGCTGTTCCGGCAGTTGCTGCCGAACACCTGGGCCCCGATCCTGGTGTCCTTCTCGCTCGCGGTGCCGCAGTTCATCACCAGCGAGGCGGCGCTGTCGTTCATCGGTGTCGGGCTGACCGAGGAGACCCCGAGCTTCGGCCGGATGATCTACCAGAGCCTGGACTACCTCCAGACCGACCCGGCGTTCGTCTTCTTCCCTGGCGTCACCATTTTCGCGCTGGTGTTCGCCTTCAACCTGTTCGGGGATGCGCTACGCGACGCGCTCGACCCGAAGTCGTCGAGGTAGGGAGCCCGGTGGCGCGTTTCCTGGTCAAGCGGACCCTCTCGGCGGTGCTCACCCTCTTCGCGGTCAGCATGCTGACCTTCCTGATGTTCTTCGCGCTGCCGCGTGACCCGGTCAGCGGCATGTGCCCGAAGAACTGCAACCCGGAGCGGTTGGAGCGGGTGCGCCAGGAGTTGGGCCTACGCGATCCGCTGGTGAGCCAGTACGCGGGCTACATGAAGGGCATCGTCACCGGGCGGGATCTGGGCAGCGCCCAGGGTGGCCGTTGTGACGCGCCGTGCCTGGGCTGGTCGTACGTGAACAACGAGGCGGTCACCGACACGCTCGCCCGGGTACTGCCGGTGACGGCGAGCATCGTCATCCCGGCGGCGATCCTGTGGCTGCTGCTCGGTGTGGGTCTGGGCATGGTCTCCGCGCTGCGTCGGGGCACCTGGCTGGACCGGGCGGCGATCGGCTTCTCGCTCACCGGGGCCTCGTTGCAGCTGTACTTCGTCGGCGCGGTGCTGCTGCTGGTCTTCGTCTACACGCTGCGCTGGTTGCCGGTGCCGGGTTACACGTCGCTGTTCGAGGATCCGGTGCGCTGGGCGAGTGGGTTGGTGCTCGCCTGGGTGTCGTTGGCGTTCCTGTTCTCCGCGATCTACGCCCGGCTGTTCCGGGCCCAGATGCTGGAGACGCTGAGCGAGGACTTCGTCCGGACCGCGCGGGCCAAGGGCCTGAGCCGGACGAGGGTGTACGGGCGGCACGCGTTGCGCGCGGCGATCACACCGGTGGTGACCGTGGCCGGATTGGACGTGGGCGCGGCGCTCGGCGGCACGGTGATCACCGAGACGACCTTCGGCATCCAGGGGCTCGGCCGGACGGCGGTCGAGGCCGTACGCGCCGGTGACCTGCCGACCATCATGGCCACGGTGCTGGTCGCGGCGGTCTTCGTGGTGCTGGCGAACGTGCTGGTGGACCTGCTCTACGCGGCCATCGACCCACGGGTCCGGCTCGGCTGAATCGGGTGGGCCGGCTGGATCCCGGGGTGCGCCGACCGGCTGCTGGCGGAATTTATCGACGACTGTTACATGTCTCGAAGGTTTTCTTCCTTTACGATCCTCGGGACGCCGGTGTCCGGCCGGCGGCACCTGGGTGAAGGAGGTAGCGGATGAGACCACGCGTGGCGGCTGCGGCGGGTGGCGCGATCGCACTGCTGGTAGCCCTGGGAGCCTGCACGAAGAACACCGGCGAAGGCGCCAGTGTGGACACCGAACGGCAGCAGACCGGAGTCATCGCCACCGACCCCAAGGACTCGATGGGGCCGGCCCCAGCGGTGGACGGTGCCCAGGCCGGGGGAACCTTCACCGTCATCCGGGAGACCCCCATCTCCCACCTGGACCCGCAGCGGACGTACTCCTTCGCCGGCCTGATGGCCGCGCCGCTGTTCGCGCGCTTCCTCACCACCTGGAAGGACGACGGCAAGGGCAACCTGGTCCTGGTCGGCGACCTGGCCGAGACGCCGGGCAGCAACGTCAACGACGACTGCAAGGTCTGGGAGTTCAAGATCAAGGATGGGGTCAAGTTCGAGGACGGCCGGCCGGTCACCGCGAAGGAGATCGCGTACGGCATCGCCCGTTCCTTCGACCCGGACCTCAGCGGCGGCCCCACCTACCTCCAGGAGTGGCTGGCCGACACCCCGCAGTACGACACCAGGTGGGACTTCAAGGCCAACCGCTCAGCGCTGCCGCCCGGCCTGACCACGCCGGACGACCGCACCCTGCGCTTCGAGTTCGCCAAGCCCCGCTGCGACCTGCCGTTCGCGGTGTCGCTGCCGGCCACCGCGCCACTGCCGCCGGACAAGGACACCGGGGTCAACCTCGGCAACGCGCCCTTCTCGTCCGGGCCGTACAAGGTCACCCGGTACCAGGCGGGCGTCGAGATCGTGATGGAGCGCAACGAGCACTGGGATCCGGACACCGACCCGGTACGCCACCAGTACCCGGACCGGTTCGTCTGGAGCTTCGGCCCGACCCCCGACGCCGCGGCCAACCGGGTGATCGCCGACAACGGCGCCGACCAGAGCGCGCTGTCGTGGAACTACGTGCCCGCCTCGCTGGTGGCCCGGGTCGCGGGCGACGCGGCGCTGCGGCCCCGGACCGTCCTGTCCCCGACGCCCAGTGCCAACCAGCTGGTCATCAACAACCAGCGGGTCACCGACCTGAAGGTGCGCCAGGCCCTCAACTACGCCGTCGACCGGGAGGGTCTGGTCAAGGTGCTGGGCGGGCAGAACATCGCCGCGCCGATGACCACGCTGATGCCGTCGGCCACCATCGGCTACCAGGCGTACGACGCGTACCCGGCGGGACCGAACGGCGATCCGGAGAAGGCGCGGGAACTGCTCGGCGGGCAGACCCCGGAGCTGGTCCTCGGCGCGGCCGACAGCTCGGTCGAGCAGCAGGTGGCGACGCAGCTCAAGGGCAACCTGGAGCGGGCCGGATTCAAGATCACGATTCGGAACATCCCGGACGACGCCAAGCTCGAAGAGATCAAGAAGAAGGACAACCCCTGGGACCTGTACCTCGGCTCCTGGGCCGCCGACTGGCCGAGCGGCGCGTCGATCCTGCCGGTGCTCTACGACGGTCGCAGCATCAAGGCCGAGGGCAACAGCAACCAGGCGTACTTCAACGACCCCGCGATCAACGCCGAGTTCGACCGGATCCTCACCCTGTCCCCGGCCGAGCAGGGCCCGGAGTGGGCGAAACTCGATGAGCGGATCATGAAGGAGCACGCCCCGGTGGTCCCGCTCTACGTCGACGTGGCGTACCTGGTGCACGGCTCGAAGGCCGGCGGGGTCTTCGTCTCCAGCGTCTTCGGCTACCCGTCCTTCGTCAACGCCCACCTGAAGCCCTGATGTAAGGAAGGGCACCTTCTTAACGCCTCGTGCATAGGAAGGGGCCCTTCCTTACATCAGGTGGGTGCGGAGGAAATCCAGTTCCAGGCGGAGGAGGCGTTCGGCTAGGCCACCGGCGGCCATGTGGGTGGCGCCGGTCAGCGGGAGCACCGAGTGCGGCCGGCCGGTGGCCAGCAGCGCTGCCGACAGCCGAAGCGTGTGCGCCGCCACCACGTTGTCGTCGACCATGCCGTGCACCAGCAGCAGCGGCCGGGCCTGCGCCGGATCGGTGATCGGCTCGGCGGCCAACTCCACCAGCGAGTGGTGCGCGTACACGTCCATGCCGTCGTCCGGCAGGCCGAGATAGCGCTCGGTGTACGCGGTGTCGTACAGGGTCCAGTCGGTGACCGGCGCCCCGGCGATCCCGCACCGGAACAGCTCCGGATGGCGCAGCACCGCCAGCCCGGCCAACCACCCGCCGAACGACCAGCCCCGCACCCCGACCCGGCCGAGGTCCAGGTCCGGGTGCTTGTCGGCGAGCGCGGCGAGCGCCTCCACCTGGTCCTGCAGGATCACGTCGGCCACCCGCCGGTGGATGGCCTTCTCGAAGGACGGGGCGACGCCCGGCGTACCCCGGTTGTCGACCACCACCACCGCGAAGCCGGCGTCGGCCCACCATTGCCGCTCCAGCCAGGCCGACCGCGCGGCGAGCACCTCCTGGTGCCCCGGCCCGCCGTAGACGTCCAGCAGCACCGGCAGCCGCCGGCCGGTGACGTGGTTGTCCGGGTAGAGCACGGCCGAGGGCAGCCGCCGGTCGGTCACCCGTTCCAGCAGCGGCAGCGGGGAGTACCTCGGGGTGGCGGCCAGCGAGCGCAGCGGGCCCACCTCGCGGTCGCCCTGCCGCACCGTCCACCGGATGCCCGCGTGGTCCAGCGAGGCGCTGCCGGTGACCAACACGTCGCCGCCGACCGCGGCGGCGTGCCAGCCCGGGTCGGTGGTGAGCCGGCGGGCGTCGACGCCACCACCGATGCTGGTCCGCACCCGGAACAGGTGCTGCTCGCTCGGCTCGCCGTCGCTGGCCTCCACCAGCAGGTCCGCCGGGCCGGTGGCGGCGGCCAGCCGGCCGACCACCCGGCGTACGTACAGCGAGGGCGGGGTGAGCAGGGTGCCGTCGGCGAACAGGCAGCGCGCGTCGTACCCGTCGTGGGCCAGCTCGCCGCCGACCAGCACCCGCCCGTCGGGCAGGTGCGCGGGCGTACCCGGGATCGGCTCCACCCAGCGCGGGTCGGCCAGTTCGGCGTGCACCTGGGTCTCCCCGGTGCGCGGGTCGACGGCGAGCACCAGCCCGTGCTGCTGCGAGCGGCGCAGCACGGTGATCAGCGGGGCGCCCTCGGCCCAGTGCACCGCGGTCAGGTACGGATAGGTCTCCCGGTCCCAGTGCACGTCGACCCAGCCGCCGTCGAGGTCGAGCAGGTGCAGGCTGACCTCCGCGTTCGGCCCGCCCGACGCCGGGTACGCGACGCTGACCGGCGGGCTCTCCGGCTGCGCCGGGTCGTGCAGGTGCCAGCGGGGCAGCCGGGACTCGTCGACCCGGGCGGCCAGCACCGACCGCCCGTCCGGTGCCCACCAGTACCCGCGATGCCGCCCGAACTCCTCCGCCGCGATGTGCTCGGCCAGCCCCCAGACCACCCCGGAGTCCTCGCCGGCGAGGATCGTGTCGGTGCCGTCGATGTCCACCACCCGCAGCTGGCCCCGGCGTACTCCCTCGGCGACGTCGGTCACGTACGCCAGCCGTTGGCCGGTCGGGTCGGGGCGGGGATCCAGCACCGGCCCGGCGGCCGGCACCTCGATCACGTCACCGTGCACCAGGTCGGCCCGGAACAGCCGGCCGGCCAGCGCGAACACCGCCACCCGACCGGCGCCGTCGAGGGCGTACGAGGCGATGCCCGAGGCGCTCAGCCGCAGCCGCTCGCGGCGGGCCCGTTCCCCGGGGCTGAGCGCGTCGGGGTCGGCGTCCGCGCCGAGCAGGGTGGCCGGACAGGCGACCAGGCGCTCCTCGCCGGTCGCGACGTCCAGCAGCCAGAGCGCGTCGGCCGGGTCCTCAGGTCCGGCGGAGCGCAGAAAGACCACCCGGGCCCCGTCGTCGGCCACGGAGACGGCGCGCGGCGCCCCGTGGCTGAACCGGCGGGTGCGGGCGGCCAGCTCGGGAAAGTCCACAGGCCAGATCGTAGGCCGGTGCCGAGTGCGATGTGACCGACCTGGGCGGACGCGTCGGGGCCGGTACGGAAGAACTGCCGGTTAGAGTGACCGTCGTGACGACGCTGCCTGACCGCCGCCTGCTGCTGGTCCACGCGCACCCCGATGACGAGTCCATCGGCACCGGCTCGACCATGGCCCACTATGCGGCCGCCGGTGCCCACGTCACCCTGGTCACCTGCACGCTGGGCGAGGAGGGCGAGATCCACGTACCGGAGCTGGCCGGTCTCGCCGCCGCCGAGGCGGACCAGCTCGGCGGGTACCGGATCGCCGAACTGGCCGCGGCCTGCGCGGAGCTCGGCGTCACCGACCACCGCTTCCTCGGCGGCGCGGGGCGCTACCGCGACTCGGGCATGATGGGCCTGCCGACCAACGGGCATCCCCGGGCGTTCTGGCGGGCGGACCTGGACGAGGCCGCCGGGTACCTGCTGGAGGTCATCCAGGAGGTACGCCCCCAGGTGGTGATCACCTACGACGACAACGGCTTCTACGGCCACCCCGACCACATCCAGGCACACCGGGTGGCGATGCGGGCGGTCGAGCTGGCCGCCCGCGAGGGTCTCGCCCCGGCGAAGGTCTACTGGACGGCGATGCCGCAGAGCGTCCTGGAGGCGGGCATGACGCACTTCGAGGAGGCGTCGGACAACCCCTTCGCCGGCATCTCCGACGCGACAGAGCTGCCGTTCTGCACGCCGGACAAGGAGATCGCGGCGCGGATCGACGCCACCGACCAGCACGTCGCCAAGGAGGCGGCGATGCGGGCGCACGCCACCCAGATCCCCGCCACCTCCTGGCTCTACTCGATCGCCGGCAACTTCGGCGCCGAGTTCATGGGCGTGGAGTACTTCACCCTGGCGGTGGGGACGAAGGGGCCGGGCGGCGGCCCGTACGGCTGGGAGTCGGACCTGTTCGCCGGGCTGGACGTCGCCGCCGGTCCAGATCGCGCGCCGGTCAGCTCGGCCGGTCACCGGTGACCCTGCCCACCGCGATGTCGGTCGCCCCGCAGGAGCAGGATCCGCCGCCGCCCGTGCGGGCGTGGCGGCGGCCCGTCGACGTCGGGTTGCGGGTGGTCGGCGGGCTGGTCGCGTTCGTCGCCGGGGCGGCGACGGCGGTGCTGGAGCTGCTGCTCGCCCCGCTGCGCTTCGGCGGCTACCTGGTCGGGGCGGCGGTGCTGGTGGCCGTGGTCGCGAACATCGCGTTGAGCTGGTTCGCCGTCGAGGCGGTCGGCCGTCGCTGGGCGGTGGCGCTGCCGGCGGTGCCGTGGGTGGTGATCATGGTGGCCGCCGCCGACCGGACCACCGAGGGCGACGTGCTGCTCGTCGGCAACTGGGTGGGGCTCACCCTGGTGGTGGCCGGTGCGATGACCTTCGCGGTGATGGCGTTCCGTTCGATCGTGGCCCTGCCACCGGCTCCCGGCCGGTACTGACGACGCCCGGCTACGGGTGGTAGACATTCCTGCCAGGAGGCTCGCCATCGGGGCGGGCGGTACGGCGGGAGGCGTGCGATGGGGGAGCGGTGGCGTGCGGTCGGGGTACTCGCGATCGCGCTGTTCGCGGTCAACGTGGTCGCCCGGCTGGTCATCCGGTTCGGCTTCGACGGTGACGACACCGCTGAGGCACGGGTGTCGCTCGGGATGTTCGTGGCGATCGGGTTGATCCTGGCCGGTGTCGCCTTCACCTGGGGCCGGCAGCGCCCGGTCGCCCGGTGGGCCGGTGAGGTCGCCACCGCGATCGGCATCGCGCTCGGGTTGACCGTGCTGATCGGGCCGCTGGTGACCGGCAGCAACCCGTTCGCCGGTGGTAGCGCCACATTCTTCGCGCAGATCGCGTTCTACCTCGTGGCGACCACCGCCGGGGTGTTCCTGGGGTACCTGCTGCTCACCGCGTTGGGCCTCGACCACCGCTCGCGGAGCCTCAAGCGGTACGCCGAGACCAGCGCGGCCAAGCCCCGCCGG
Source organism: Micromonospora craterilacus (assembly GCF_003236315.1). Classification (GTDB taxonomy): domain Bacteria; phylum Actinomycetota; class Actinomycetes; order Mycobacteriales; family Micromonosporaceae; genus Micromonospora; species Micromonospora craterilacus. Next base: position 582 of record NZ_POTY01000144.1, on the reverse strand, counting down.
ATCGTCCGCCGCTGACCGTGGCGCGCCGCCGCATCATCGGCGGCGACTCTGTGGGTGCTCGGTCTGAATGCGGTTGCTCGATCCAGGATCGAGTGGCCTCACCGCGGCTTCCAAGCCACTCGATCCCGGATCGAGCACGATCTTGCCCCGCGTCGGCCCGTGTCTCGGCCTCGGTGCCGACGGGTCAGTGCGGCGCGACGCGGGTCAGGTAGGTGTGGTGGGTGGTGAAACCCAGCTTGCGGTAGAGCGCGACCGCGGCGGCGTTGCTCTGCTCCACCTGGAGGAACGCATCGGTCGCCCCAGCGTCGGCGGCCCACTCGGCGAGCGCCCGGATCAGCTGGGCGGCCAGTCCCTGCCGGCGTGCGGCGGGCAGCACCTCGATCAGGCACAACCCGAGCCAGCGCCCCTGGCCGGTCACCGTCCCACGGCCAGTCGCGACGAGCGCGCCGTCGGCGTACACGTGGGCGAAGCGGACCTGGTCCACGGCGGTGAGTACGTGCCGAGCGGCGTCCGGCAGCCCGCCCTTGCGGCCGGCCGTCACCGCGAGCCAGTCCGCCGACGGCGTGGTCGCCAGCTCGACCA
>NZ_POTY01000143.1 GCF_003236315.1 Micromonospora craterilacus | reverse complement strand
GCCCCAAGCGCCGCACCGGACGTAACCGTCGCCACCACAGCCCCGAGCGGCCTACCGCACGCACCCGCCGGCACCGCAGCCGCGAGCGCACCGGGCGCACCCGTCGGCGCCGAGTCCGATGCGGGTGCGGGTGCCGCAGTGGAGCAACGATGATCAGCCTGGAACCGATCGCCCGACCGGACGCGCCGCTGGCCCGGCGCAACCCGGTGGCCAAGCTCGCGGCGGCGCTGCTGTTCGCGTTCCCGCTGATGGCCACCCTGGATCCGGTCGCGCCGGCCATCGCGATCGCCGTGGAGCTGGCCGTGCTGCCGCTGTTCGGCCTGCATCCCCGGGTGCTGGTACGCCGGGCCTGGCCACTGCTGGCCGCCGCCGGAGGGGTACTGGTCACCCTGGTGCTCTTCGCCGGCGACCGCTCGGGACGCGTGCTCCTCGATGCGGGGCCGGTCATGGTGACCTCAGCGGTGCTGGTCACCGCGCTGGGCATGGTGCTGCGGCTGTTCGCGGTGGCCCTGCCCGGGGTGATCGTCTTCGCCACCACCGACCCCACCGATCTGGCCGACGCACTGGTGCAGAACGCCAAGGCGCCGGCCCGGTTCGCGATCGGCGCGCTGGCGGCGTTCCGGTTGGTGCCGCTGCTCGGACAGGAGTGGGAAATGATCGTCATGGCCCGCCGGGCGCGCGGCGTGGAGGCGGGCCGGAATCCGGTGGCCCGGCTGCGCCTGTTCGTCTCGACCGCCTTCACGCTGCTGGTCGGGGCGATCCGGCGGGGTACCCGGCTGGCGGTGGCGATGGACGCACGTGGTTTCGACGCCGGTGTCCCCCGCACCTTCGCCCGTCGTCAGCAGTTCGGCCCGGCCGACTGGCTGCTGGTCGTCGGCGCGACGGCACTGGCCGGCGCCGCGCTCGCGGTCAGCGTCGTACTCGGCACCTTCCGCCCGCTCATCGGCTGAGCCGCCGGCACACCGATACGACCCCGCGCGGCACCGGGCAGCGCCGCTGCTGCCGGCGACGGAGAGGGTGGGTACATCTGTTCTCGTCAGGACGACAACAGATGTACCCACCGGAAGCACGATCCACTTAGGAGGATCGGTCAGCTGCGCCGGAAGGCGTACTGGCGAGCCTGTCCGGCCCGCTGTGGGCGGCCGGAGCTGAACCCCTTGCCACGCCTCGACGGCGGCGGGCCGGCCTTCGGCGGAACCACCCGCTCCTCCGGCACCGCAGCGCGATCCGGCACCGGCGCGGCCGATTCGACCGGCACCCGGTCAACCGGCAACGCGAGCTGCCCCACCGGCGACGTCAGCCCGACCGGCGACACGGACGGGGAGAGCCCCACCGGCGGCACCGGCGGCGTTAGCCCTACCGGGGATGTCGGCGCCACCGGGGACCCGGGTTGGTCGGTCGCCGTGGCTTTGGCGAGATCGGCCGGCGTCAGATCGGGAACGCTGGTGGCGCGGGATTTCCTGGACTTACGGCTGGCAGGCATCGGGGCCTCCTCGCTCGGCGGATGGCGGCGTACGGCCGCAGAGCCGCCGCGTCTGGTGACCGCCGGCATCGAACGGCGGTCGGACGGATTCGGAACGGCTGCCCCGGAGCGACCACGGAGGACGCCGTCGACACGACGGCAGGTGGCACGCGCGGACGCCCGGGAGCGGACGGGTCCGCGGCAACGTGGGCGGCGGACCGGGCTCGATGAAGTGGGCGTCAGTAGCGCATGCCCGCACGTTACCCCCGGACGAAGTCAGGCGCAGCCGAATTCCGGCCAGCGCCGGCAGACACACCGAGCCGGCCGCCCACACGCACACCGCGCCAGGCGCACGCATGCCACCCCGGACGCAGACGCACGCCGCGCCTCGCGCACGCATGCCGCGCCGGACGCCGACCGGCATCGTGCCGGACGTTCAGACGCACGCCGCGCCGGGCACCGACGGGCGCTGGAGCAGTGCGGGCTGTGCGCTGCGCGACGTGGCGGTGACCAGCCGTGGGACGGACGGCGCGAATCGCCGCCGCCCGCGATACCGTCGCAGCACTACAGGTCGACGGCGGAAGGTGGCGACGAGGATGGCGGATCGGGCTACGGCGCAGATCGGTGTGACCGGGCTGGCGGTGATGGGCCGGAACCTGGCCCGCAACCTGGCCCGCAACGGGTTCACCGTGGCGGTGCACAACCGCTCGCCGGAGCGAACCCGGTCGCTGGTGGCGGAGCACGGCGACGAAGGCACCTTCGTTCCGGCGGAGTCCCTCGCGGACTTCGTCGCCGCGCTGGAGCGTCCCCGCGCGGTGATCATCATGGTGAAGGCGGGGGGACCCACCGACGCGGTGATCGACGAGTTGGTGCCGCTGCTGGAAGCGGGCGACATCATCATCGACTGCGGCAACGCGCACTTCGCCGACACCCGCCGTCGGGAGGAGGCGTTGCGGGACAAGGGCCTGCACTTCGTCGGCACCGGCGTATCCGGCGGCGAGGAGGGCGCGCTGTGGGGGCCGAGCATCATGCCGGGCGGCTCCGCCGAGTCGTACCGCAAGCTTGGCCCGATCTTCGAGAAGATCGCCGCGCAGATCGACGGCGTAGCCTGCTGCCAGCACATCGGGCCGGACGGTGCCGGGCACTTCGTGAAGATGGTCCACAACGGCATCGAGTACGCCGACATGCAGCTCATCGCCGAGGCGTACGACCTGTTGCGGGCCGGGCTGGGTGCGGAGCCGGCGGAGATCGCGGAGATCTTCCGGGAGTGGAACTCCGGCGAGTTGGAGTCCTTCCTGATCGAGATCACGGCCGACGTGCTGGCGCACACCGACGCCGCCACCGGGCGGGCGTTCGTGGACGTGGTGCAGGACCGGGCCGAGCAGAAGGGCACCGGCCGGTGGACCGTGCAGAGCGCGCTCGACCTCGGCGTGCCGATCACCGGAATCGCCGAGGCGACCTTCGCCCGGTCACTGTCCGGGCACGTCGACCAGCGCGAGGCCGCGGCGCGGGCCTTCCCGGGCGCCGGGGAGAAGTGGCAGGTCAGTGACCGCGAGACGTTCATCGAGGACGTACGGCGCGCGCTGCTGGCCTCCAAGATTGTCGCGTACGCCCAGGGCTTCGACCAGATCCGCGCGGGCAGCGCCGAGTACGACTGGGGCATCGACCTGGGTGGTACGGCGACCATCTGGCGGGGCGGCTGCATCATCCGGGCCCGCTTCCTGGACCGCATCCGGCAGGCGTACGACGACCAGCCGGAGTTGCCCACCCTGCTGGTGGCGCCGTGGTTCGCCGACACCGTGCGCGACGGCGTGCCGAGCTGGCGGCGGGTGGTGGCCGAGGCGGCCCGGGCCGGCGTCCCGGCGCCCGCCTTCGCCTCGTCCCTGGCGTACTTCGACGCGCTGCGCGCGGAGCGCCTGCCCGCCGCCCTCATCCAGGGCCTGCGCGACAACTTCGGCGCGCACACCTACCGTCGCACCGACCGCGACGGTTCCTTCCACACCCTCTGGGCCACCCCCGACCGCCCCGAGACCAACGCCTGACCCACCCCGCTCCGCCGATGCGACGCGCCCTGCCGTTGGCGGCAGGGCGCGTCGTGGGGTCGGCGGGAAGCGGGGTCAGGAGGAGGGCAGCGGGTTAGAAGAAACGGCGGCGGCGGGTCTGGTCGGGACGGATCAGGTCGGCGCCGCGGGTGAGCATGCGGCTGGCCCGGGACGGGCCGCGCCGTGCCTCCAGTGAATGGCTGAGCCGGCGGGCACCGGCTGCCGCCAACGGAATCGCCACGGCCATCACCGCCCACTGGGCAACACGCTTGCGGATCATGTGGGTTCACCTCCGTCAGTGGCTGTACCAGAGGTGATACCCAGCCCGGCCGGGCGATAAGCGTCAGGTGGGCGGCGCCACCGGGTTGGGCAACGCGCCACCGAAGCGACGGTCCCGCTGGGCGTACAGCTCGCAGGCATACCACAGGTGGCGGCGGTCGAAGTCGGGCCAGAGCGTGTCCAGGAAAACCAGCTCGGCGTACGCGCTCTGCCAGAGCAGGAAGTTCGACGTCCGCTGCTCGCCGGAGGGGCGCAGGAACAGGTCCACCTCGGGCACCTCGGGGTGGTAGAGGTAGCGCCCGATGGTCTTCTCGGTGACCTTCGCCGGGTCGAGCCGGCCGGCGGCCACGTCCCGGGCGATCGCGGCGGCGGCGTCGGCGATCTCCGCCTGCCCGCCGTAGTTGACGCAGAACTGCAGGGTCAGCGTCGAGTTGCCCCGGGACATCTCCTCGGCGGTCTGCAACTCCGAGATGACGCTCTTCCAGAGCCGCCCGGCCCGGCCGGACCACACCACCCGCACTCCGAGGTCGACCAGCTGGTCCCGGCGGCGGCGGATGACGTCCCGGTTGAAGCCCATCAGGAACCGCACCTCGTCCGGCGAGCGCCGCCAGTTCTCGGTGGAGAAGGCGTACGCCGACAGGTAGGGAATGCCCAGCTCGATGGCGCCCTCGACGGTGTCGAAGAGGGAGAACTCCCCCGCCTCGTGCCCCTTGGTGCGGGGCAGCCCGCGCTCCTTGGCCCACCGGCCGTTGCCGTCCATCACCACGGCGACGTGCTGGGGCACCGCCCCCGACGGCAGCGCCGGCGGTCGGGCACCCGACGGGTGCGGGGTCGGCGGCACCGGCTGACGCCGGCCGGCCCTGGTGGATCGGATCACTCGGTTCTCCCTGCTCACATCCTGCGACGCCGGACGGCGTCAGCCCTCGCCGGCCGCGCCGCGCGGCGGCGGGACCGGGCCGGGTGCCGGGCCACCTCGGTCGACCAGCGGCAGCGAGCGTAGCGCGCGCTCCAGGTGCCACTGCAGGTGTGCCGCGACCAGCCCGCTGCACTCCCGGCGTACCCCGTTCTCAGCCGCGTCGGCGATCCGCCAGTCGCCGGTGACCAGCGCCGACATCAGGTCGATGGTGGCCGGGGCGGGGTGGGCGGCGCCGGGTGGCCGGCAGTCCGGGCAGACCGCGCCGCCGGCCGGTACGGAGAAGGCCCGGTGCTGCCCGGGGGTGCCGCAGACCGCGCAGGCGGTCAGCGCCGGCGCCCAGCCGGCCAGGGCCATGCCGCGCAGCAGGTACGCGTCGAGCACCAGGGTGGTGGCGTGGCCGCCCTCGGCGAGGGCCCGCATCGCCCCCAGGGTGAGCTGGAACAGCCGCAGCGACGGCTCCCGCTCCACCGGGGTGAGCCGTTCGGCGGTCTCGGCGATCGCGCTGGCCGCGGTGTAGCGGGGGTAGTCGCCGAGGAACCGCTTGCCGTACAGGTCGATCCCCTCGACCTGGCTGACGCTGTGCAGCGAACTGCCCAGCTCACCCTTGGGGTCGCCGGCGAGCTGGAGGTCGACGTGGCCGAACGGCTCCAGCCGGGCACCGAACTTGGAGGTGGTCCGGCGTACCCCCCGGGCGACCGCGCGCAGCCGGCCGTGCCGCCGGGTGAGCAGGGTGATGATCCGGTCCGACTCGCCGAGTTTCTGTACGCGCAGCACCACCGCGTCGTCGCGGTAGAGCTGTCGGCGGTACCCGGCCATCGCCTCATTCTCCCTCCCGGCCGGAAGTCAGGTCTCACCCCGGGTCGGATTTCAGGGTCTGCTCCGGGTCACGGTGCCGGCGAACCCGGATGCGCATTCGTCGGCATCGGTCGTAGCGTGCTCGGCATGGCTCTGCACCGGACCACCGCTACGCGCCGGACCAGCATGGCGATCGCCGCGGCTGCCACCCTGATCGTCCTCGCCGGGTGTGACAACCTCTCCTTCAGCCGGCTCGACTACGACACCACCGAATCCGCCCGGATCACCTCGATCCGGGTGCTGCCCGGCTCCGGCGACGTGGTCGTCCGGGCCGACGGCGGCGCGGACGGCGTACGGGTCAAGCGGGTGGTGCGCTACCAGGGCGGCCAGCCGGGGCCGACGTACGAGATCAAGGGCGCGGAACTGGTGCTGGACACCTCGTGCGGCAACCGGTGCAGCGTCTCGTACGAGATCATCACCGGCGAGGGGGTCAGCGTCCAGGGCGAGACCGGCTCCGGCAACATCGACCTGAGCCGGGTCGGCCAGGTGGACGTCAAGGTGGGTTCGGGCGACATCCGGGTGGCCAGTGCCGCCGGGCCGGTCCGGGTGGAGACCAACTCCGGCAACATCGAGGTGTACGACGTGCCCACCCCCGTCGTGCTCCGGGCCGGGTCCGGCGACATCACCGCGACCCGGCTCGGCGGCGAGACGGACACGCAGACCCGGTCGGGCAACGTCACCGTCGAGCTGGACCGGCCCGCCTCCGCCCGGGTGCACGCGTCGAGCGGCGACGTCGACCTGACCGTGCCGGCCGGCGCGTACCAGGTGCATTCCAGGGCCGGCTCCGGTCTGATCGAGATGGGTGTGCAGCATGATCCGTCCGCCGCGCTCGTGATCGACGTCGGCACCAGCAGCGGCAGCATCACCGTCACCTCGCGCTGACTCCGCCGCCCCGGCCGCGCTGACCCGGTACGGCGTCCTCGCGACGCTCGGGTGCCCGACCGGCCGACGGACCGGCGGACCGGCCGGCCCCCACCGGCAGCTCGGCCGAGGTCGCGGGCGGATCCGGCCGCGAGGTGGACGCCGTCGGCCGGGTGGCCGACGCCTCCTGACGGGTCGACGACGCCCTCGGGCGGGCGGCCGGGGACGACGGGAGGCGTCCGCCGGGGATCAGCTCGGGCGGGCGCTGCGCCGCCACGTCCTCGACCCAGCCGACCAGTGCGGTCACCACGCCCACCAGCAGGAAGACCAGCGCGATCCGGATGGCCAGGCCCAGCGGGTCCTGGTGCGACCAGCCGACCACGTCCACCAGCGGGGTGAGCGCGACCACGAACGCCATGTGCCACAGGTAGACGGTCAGCGCCCGGCGGTTCAACACGGTGACCGCGCGGCCGAACAGCGCGTTGCGGTCCACCCAGTCCGCGCTCGACGGGGCCCGACCGAGCGCCACCAGGATGAACGCGGCCGACCAGAGGGCGTTACCGAGCGGGTTGTCGTTCAGGTCGTAGCCGCGTGCGCCGGGATGGGCCAGGATCCAGGCACCGCCGATCGCCGCGAGGACCAGCACGATCGGCACCAGGACCCGGTTGGCCAGGCGGCGCAGCATCCCGGCCTGATGGGCGAAGCCCAGCAGCCACGCGCCGAAGTAGAGGCCGAACTCTCGCAGCACACCGGGTGCGTTCGGGTAGATGCCCAGCTCGATCGCCAGCAGCAGGCAGTACGGGGCGAGCAGGGTGGGCAGCGGGAACCGCCGGAACAGCCAGAGGGCCACCGGGGACGCCAGCACGAACCAGAGGTAGTCCCGCAGATACCAGATCGGGCTCAGCGCCAGCGCACCCCAGTAGTTCGCCGGCGGGTCGGACACCGGGAAGAGCCAGAGCAGCACCTTGGGGGTCAGTGGCAGCCCGGTGAGCAGCATCGCCGGCACGAAGACCGCGGCCAGCACCCACAGTGACGGCAGCAGCCGCCGTAGCCGCCGGCCGACCGCCGTGGGCCCGGACCGGTGCAGGGACGTCGCCATCAGCGACCCGGCGAGGGCGAACATCACCGACATCGCCGGGAACAGCAATGTCAGCGAGGCCCAGCCGGTGACGTGGTAGACGACGACCCGCACGATAGCCAGGAAGCGCAGCAGGTCCAGGTATCTGTTTCGCATCAGCCTGCATCTGTGTCCGGGGGCAGGGGGCGGTACCCTCCCTACCCTCCGGGGCACGCCGGTGAAACGGCCAGCTACCCACCGGGATAGTGAAACTTCCCATATGCCTGACCGGTACCGATCAGGCGATCAGGCGCCGAGCGTCCGGATTCGGCGGCTTGGTCCGGCAGCCCGGGCCGACCCCGTTCAGAAGCCGAGCTTGCGCAGCTGCTTCGGGTCGCGCTGCCAGTCCTTGGCCACCCGTACGTGCAGATCGAGGTAGATCCGAGTGCCCAGCAGCTCCTCGATCTGCCGTCGGGCGGTGGTGCCGACCGCCTTGAGCCGGCTGCCCCGGTGCCCGATGACGATCGCCTTCTGGCTGGGCCGCTCCACGTACACATCGGCGTAGATCTTCGTGAGCTGACCCTCGGGGATCATCTCCTCCACCACGACCGCGATGGAGTGCGGCAGCTCGTCCCGCACCCCCTCCAGCGCCGCCTCCCGGATCAGCTCCGCGACCAGCACCTGCTCCGGGTCGTCGGTGAGCATGTCGTCCGGGTACAGCTGCGGGGACTCCGGCAGGTAGCCGGTCATCACCTCGACCAGGGTGTCCACCTGGTGCCCGGAGACCGCGCTGACCGGGACCACCTCGGCGAACTCGCCCAGCTCGCTGACGGCGAGCAACTGCTCGGCCAGCCGCTTCCGGTCGACCAGGTCGGTCTTGGTGACCACCGCCAGCACGGTCGCCTTCAGCTCGGCCAGCTCCCCGGTGATGAACCGGTCGCCGCGGCCGATCGGCTCGTCGGCGGGGATGCACAGGCCGATCACGTCGACCTCGCTCCAGGTCTGCCGGACCAGGTCGTTGAGCCGCTCGCCGAGCAGCGTACGCGGACGGTGCAGGCCGGGCGTGTCGACCAGCACCAGCTGCGAATCCGGCCGGTGCAGCACCGCCCGGATGATGTGCCGGGTGGTCTGCGGCTTGTTCGACGTGATGGCGATCTTCTGCCCGACGATCGCGTTGGTCAGCGTGGACTTGCCGGCGTTGGGTCGACCGACGAAACAGGCGAAACCGGCCCGGTACGGGCGCTGCCCCAGGTCACTCACGACGCCACCGTGCCGAGCACTGTGCCGTCCGGCGCGGCGACGTGCACCGGCGCGTCGGCGGCCAGGTCGCGTACGGCCGCGTACCCGGCACCGTCCAGGGTGGACGCTTCGGTGACCACCGCGGCGGCCTCCAGCCGGGTGGCGCCCGCCGCGGCCGCCGAGGCGACCGCCAGCTGGAGCGCGGTGATCGTCAACGAGGGCAGCGACACGCTGGCCGCCGCGTACGTACGACCGTCCTGGTCCCGAACCGCGGCGCCCTCCACGGCGCCCACCCTGCCCCGGGCTCCCCGGGCGAGGATGACCAGCTTGCCGTCCTCGGCACTCAGCTCGGAGCTGGGCCGGGCGGCCGGTACGGCGGGTGACTCAGGCATCGGCGGGTTGCCTCTCCTCGGATCGGTCGGTGTCGCCCCGGGCGGCGGTCGGCGTGCCACCCGGGCTGTCCTGCGAGTCGGTCGGTTCCACCCGGCGCACCAGTACGGTGTCGATCCGGTTGCGCCGGCCGGTGGTGCCCTCGGCGAGCAGCCGCAACCCGGCCACCTCGACCTGGGCACCCGGGATCGGCACCCGCCCCAGGGACTGCGCGAGCAGACCGCCCACGGTCTCCACCTCGTCGTGCGGCAGCTCGGTGTCGAACAGCTCGCCGAGATCCTCCACCGGCAATCGGGCGGCGACCCGCACCGCGCCGTCGGGCAGCTGCTCGACCGGCGGGCGTTCGACATCGTACTCGTCGGTGATCTCCCCGACGATCTCCTCCAGGATGTCCTCGATGGTGACCAGACCGCCGGTGCCACCGTACTCGTCGACGACGATGACCAGGTGGTTGCGGGCGGCCTGCATCTCCGACAGCAGGTCGTCGACGGGCTTGGACTCCGGCACGAACGTCGCCGGTCGCATCAACTCGGCCACCGGGAGCTGGCGGTCCTCCGCGGCACCGCCCTGGGTGCGCCGGACGAGATCCTTGAGGTAGAGCACGCCGAGCACGTCGTCGACGCTCTCGCCGATCACCGGGATCCGGGAGAAACCGGAGCGCATGAACAGCGCCAGGGCCTGGGACAGCGTCTTGCCCGACTCGATCCACACCATCTCGGTACGCGGCACCATGACCTCGCGGGCGATGGTGTCGCCGAGGGCGAAGACCGAATGGATCATCTGCCGTTCGCCGTGCTCCACCACACCCCGCTGCTCGGCGAGGTCGACCAGCTCGCGCAGCTCGACCTGGGTGGCGAACGGCCCCTCCCGGAAGCCCCGGCCCGGGGTGACCGCGTTGCCGATCAGGATCAGCAGCGACGCCAGCGGGTTGAGCACCCGACCCAGCCAGCGGACCAGCGGCGCGGCCGTCCGGCCCACCACGTACGCGTGCTGCCGGCCGAGGGTACGCGGACCGACGCCGACCACGACGAAGCTGACCACGGTCATCGCACCGGCGGTGACCAGGGCCGCCCACCAGCCCGCACCGAAGGTGTCCACCGCGACGAGCGCCACCAGCGTGGTGGCGGTCAGCTCGGCGAGCAACCGGAGCAGCAGCAGCAGGTTGAGGTGCCGGACCACGTCACCGGCGACGGTCTGCAGGGTGCGCGCGCCTCGCGTACCGTCACGGGCCAGCTCGGCGGCGCGCGCCGGGGAGACCGCGGCCAGGGCGGCCTCGGTCATCGCGATCAGGCCAGCGAGCACCACCAGCCCGGCGGCGAAGACGAGCAGTTGCAGGTCGGGTAGGCCGGTGGTGGTCGCGGCCAGCGGAGTGTCCATCACCGGGACCGGGTCGACCGCCAGCTGGCCAGCAGCCGGGCCTGGAGCCCGAACATCTCCCGCTCCTCCTCCGGCTCCGCGTGGTCGTAGCCGAGCAGGTGCAGGACGCCGTGCACGGTGAGCAGATGCAGCTCGTCGGCGGCGCTGTGCCCGGCGGTCGCCGCCTGCTTCGCCGCCACCTCCGGGCAGAGCACGATGTCACCGAGCAGGGCCGGCTCGCCACCGGCGGCGGCGTTCTCGCCCGGCCCGTGGTCGACGCTGCCCTCGTCCATGGGGAAGGCGAGCACGTCGGTCGGGCCGTCGCCGCCCATCCAGCGATGGTTCAGCTCGGTCATGTAGTCGATGTCGACCAGCAGCACGGACAGCTCGGCGAGGGGGTTGACCCCCATCTCGTCGAGCGCGTGCCGGGCGACGGCGAGCACGGCGTCGGTGTCGACGTCGACGCCGGACTCGTTGGCGATCTCGATGGACAACTGTCTTCCCCCGGTCTAACGGCGCCGGCCGGCGCGATTGCCCTGGGCACTACGCCCGGCCACCGCGTGCACGCCCTGCGCCTGCTGGTTCTCCCGCTCGGCATCCCAGCGGGCGTACGCGTCGACGATCGCCCCGACCAGCCGGTGCCGCACCACGTCGGCGCTGGACAGCTGCGCGAAGTGCACGTCCTCGACGCCGGCCAGGATCTCCCGGACCACGCGCAGGCCACTGGTCGTGCCACCCGGCAGGTCCACCTGGGTGACGTCACCGGTGACCACGATCTTGGAACCGAAACCGAGTCGGGTGAGGAACATCTTCATCTGCTCGGGCGTGGTGTTCTGCGCCTCGTCGAGGATGATGAACGCGTCGTTGAGCGTCCGGCCGCGCATGTACGCCAGCGGGGCGACCTCGATCGTGCCCGCCGCCATCAGCTTCGGGATCGTCTCGGGGTCGAGCATGTCGTGCAGCGCGTCGTAGAGCGGACGCAGGTACGGGTCGATCTTCTCGTTCAGCGTGCCGGGCAGGAAGCCCAGCCGCTCTCCCGCCTCGACCGCCGGCCGGGTCAGGATGATCCGGTTGATCTGCTTGGCCTGCAACGCCTGGACCGCCTTCGCCATGGCGAGGTAGGTCTTGCCCGTGCCGGCCGGGCCGATGCCGAAGACGATGGTGTGCGCGTCGATCGCGTCGACGTAACGCTTCTGCCCGAGCGTCTTGGGACGGATGGTGCGCCCGCGCCGGGAGAGGATGTTGAGCGTCAGGACCTCGGCGGGCCGCTCCGTGCTGCCCTGTTCGAGCATGCCGACGGTACGCCGGACGGCGTCTGTGGTCAGGGTCTCGCCTTTCTCGATGAGCTCGAGCAGTTCGCTGAAGATCCGCTCGGCGAGGGCGTTGTCGGCGGGAGCGCCGGTGATGGTGATCTCGTTGCCTCGCACGTGCACGTCGCTGTTCACCGAGCGCTCGACCAGTCGCAGGATCTCGTCACCCGCGCCGAGCAGGTTGACCATGATCTTCGAGTCGGGGACCGTGATCCTGGTCTGCACCCGGGGCGGGCCGGGAGGTGGGGTGCCGGTCATAGGTCGGGCCGAGGGGCCCTGCGCCACCTGCTCTCGATCTCAGCGCCGGGCCTGTCGCCGCGGCGTGCGGACGTTACATCCATCGTATCGGGTCAACGGCACGGACACGCTGCCCATTTCCGCCGGCAGGACGGTCTCGCACCACTGGACAAAACGGGCAGCAGTGAAGGGTCAGGCGCGGAAGTCGTACCGGTCGAAGGTCTCCTGGTGCCGGGTGAACCGGTACGTCGCCCAGTGCATCCGGATCACCACACCGTCGGAGTCCCGGGTCAGCCGGAGCAGCTCGCCGGCCTCCCGGCCGGAGACCGTACGGAACACGTCCGGCTGGTCCGGCACCGGCGCGAAGACCGCCGGCGGCTTCCCCGACGGGTCACCGGCACCGCGCGCCCGCAGGGCCCCGTCGTGCCAGCTGAACACGTACTCGAAACCCTCGCCCCACCAGCGGCCAAGCAGCCCGCGTACGGGCTCGGGGGCCGGCTCGCCGGGCCGCCACGGGTCGATGTCGGCCGGGTCGTGCTCGACCGCGGCGGCGAGCAGCCGGTGCGGCAGCTCCAACAGCTGCGCCGCGGTGCCCGAGGAGCCCAGCACGGCGGCGCCGAACGCGGCCGGGGTGCCCTCGCCGCCCCGCCGGCCGTACACCCCGGCGAGGAAGCCGGGCATCGCGCCGTCGTGCCCGACGTGCACCACCCGGTCCCCCTGCGGCACCAGGATCAGCCCGAGGCCGAAGCCGCCGGTCCACAGCGTCTCGTCGGTGACCGTCACCGGCCAGCGCATCTCGTCCAGGGTGGCCGGGTCGAGCACCCGGCCGGCCGCGTCCAGCGCCGCCGGGTCGGCCAGGAAGGCGGCCCACCGGGCCATGTCGGCGGCCGTGCTCCACAACTGCGCGGCGGGTCCGACCGCGCCGAAGTCGGTGGGCGGTTCCGGGTGCGCCTCGTCGGAGTACGCGTCGACCAGGAAGCCGGTCGCGGCCCGTGGGCCCGGGGTCACCGTGGTGGCGGTCAGCCCGAGCGGGGTCAGCACCTGCTCGGTCAGCACCTCGGCCCAGGTCCCGCCGCGCAGCTGCCCGACCAGCCGGCCGAGCAGCGCCATGCCCAGGTTGGAGTAGTGGTAACGGCGGCCCGGCGGCAGCACCCGCTCGGCCCGGGCCAGCTCGGCGACCAGTTGATCGGCGTCCGGCGCGCGCAGCGTGTCCCAGACGTCGCCGTACGGCTCCCGTTGCAGGCCGGCGGTGTGCGACAGCAGCCGGCGTACGGTCAGCTCGCCGTGCGCCGGCAGGTCGAGGTGCCGGTCCACCGGGTCGTCGAGGTCGAGCAGGCCGTCGTCCCGGCACTGCAGGGTCAGCACGGCGGTGAAGGTCTTGGTCACCGAGCCGATCCGGAACCGGGTCTGCTCGTCCAGCGCGGTGTCGTTGCCGGTGCCGCCGACCGTGCACGTCCACAGCGGGCGGTCGGCCCGGTTCACGGCCACCGAGACCGCCGGCACCCGGGCCTGCACCTGCACCTGCCGCACCAGCCGTTCCAGCTGGCCGGCGGCGGCGGTACGGCCGGCGGCCACGGTCACGCGAGGTCCCGGGCCAGCATCGGGCCGAGCGGGGCCCCGCCCAGCAGGTGCGCGTGGGCGTGGAACACCTCCTGGCCGCCGTACGCACCGGTGTTGAACATGAGTCGGAACCCGTCGCCGAGCAGGCCCTCGTCCTCGGCCACCGCGGCGGCCGTGGCCAGCACCTCACCGGCCAGCGCCGGGTCGCCCTGGCCGAGGGTGGCCACGTCCGCGTAGTGCTCCTTCGGGATGACCAGCACGTGCACCGGCGCCTTCGGACTGATGTCGCGGAAGGCGAGCGTGGTGGGGGTCTCGCGGACCACGGTGGCCGGGATCTCCCCGGCGACGATGCGACAGAACAGGCAGTCAGGAGTGCTCACCGGGGCAGTGTAAGGAAGGGCCCCCTATTGACGTCTCAGGTATAGGAAGGGCCCCCTCTCAACATTGCCCGCCGGTGCGGCAGGATGGCCCGCATGACGGGACGGGCGGTACTGGTGACGGGTGGCTCGCGCGGCATCGGGCGGGCGGTGGTCCGGGCCTTCGCGGCCGGTGGCGACCGGGTGGCCATCCACCACCGCGACTCGGCGGAGCTGGCCGAGAAGCTGCGGGCGGAGCTGCCGGGCGACGGCCACGTCGTGGTCCGCGCCGACCTGGCCGACCCGGACGCCGTACGGGCGATGGTGGACCAGGCCGCGGAGCACCTCGGCGGGCTGGACGTACTGGTCAACAACGCCGGCGTGTTCGGCCCGGCCGACCCGCCGCACCCGGTCTTCGGCAGCAGCTACGAGCAGTGGCGGCAGCGCTGGCGCGAGGTCCTCGACACGAACCTGTTCGGGGCGGCCAACGCCGCCTGGTGCGCGGCCCAGCACATGCGGACCCGAGGTGGGCGGATCGTCAACGTCTCGTCCCGGGGCGCGTTCCGCGGCGAGCCGGCCAATCCGGCGTACGGCGCCAGCAAGGCCGGGCTCAACTCGATGGCGCAGTCGCTGGCGGTGGCCCTGGCCCCGTACGGCATCGCGGTGGCCACGGTCGCGCCCGGCTTCGTGGAGACGGACATGACCAACGAGCACCTGAAGTCACCGCGTGGCGACGCGATCCGGGCACAGAGCCCGTTCGACCGGGTGGCCCGGCCCGAGGAGATAGCGGCGGCCGTGCACTGGCTCGCCAGCCCCGAGGCGGAGTGGGCCTCCGGCACCATCGTCGACCTCAACGGCGCTTCGTACCTGCGTACCTGACCCGACGCCCGGTAGCGACGGTCACCAGCGCAGCAGGCGGGTGGTGAGCACCGCCAGGGCGGCCACGCCGGCGGTGGAGGTACGCAGCACCGTGGGGCCGAGGCGGACCGGGCGGGCGCCCGCCTCGCGGAAGGCCGACAGCTCGGCCGGGGTGATGCCCCCCTCGGGCCCCACCACCAGCACGATCTCGCCGCGCTCGGGCAGCTCGGCGGTGGTGAGCCGGTCGGTCGCCTCCTCATGCAGGACGTACCCGGCGGCGGCCCCGGCGATCCGGCGGGCCACCGTGGTGGTGGACTCGTCCGGCGCGCCCGCCACCACCGGCAGCCACGCGCGGCGGGCCTGCTTCGCCGCCTCCCGGGCGGTCGCCACCCACTTGCCCCGGGCCCGTACGCCCCGGTCACCGCGCCACTGCACCACCGAGCGGGCCGCCGCCCACGGGACGATCTCGTCCACCCCGACCTCGGTCATCGCCTGCACAGCCAGTTCGCCCCGGTCGCCCTTGGCGATGCCCTGCACCACCACCAGCCGGGGGTTCGCCGCGTCGACGTACCCGCGGCCGGTGACGTCGAGGTCCAGGGTGCCGCGGCCGACGGCGGTGACCACCGCGGTGGCCGTGCCGCCCCGACCGTCGGCGAGCAACAGCTCCTCGCCCACCCGCAGCCGCTGCACGGTGGCGGCGTGGTGACCCTCGGGGCCGTCGAGCACCATCGAGTCGGCGGTGGGCAGCGACTCGACCAGGAACAGCGGGGCGGACAACTCAGCCGTGGCCGTTGAAGGCGTCGCGCATCCGGGAGAAGAAGCCGCCCTGCTTGGACAGCTCGGCGACCTCCTCGCCCCGGGTCTTGGCGAACTCGCGGAGCATCCGCTCCTGGTCGACGTCGAGCTTGGTCGGGGTCCGCACGTCCAGGTGGACGTAGAGGTCGCCCCGGCCGGTGCCGCGCAGGTGCGGTACGCCCCGGGCACGCAGCCGCAGCGTGCTGCCCGGCTGGGTGCCCGGCTTGACGTCGACCGGCTCCTCGCTGTCGAGCGTCTTGATGGTCAGTCGGGTGCCGAGCGCCGCGGCGGTCATCGGCACGGTGACCCGGCAGTGCAGGTCGTCACCCTTGCGGGAGAAGACGTCGTGCGGCCGCTCGTGGATCTCCACGTAGAGGTCCCCGGCGGTGCCGCCGCCCGGGCCGACCTCGCCCTGCTGGGCGAGGCGGATGCGCATGCCGTCCTCCACCCCGGCCGGGATCTTGACGGTCAGCGAGCGCCGGGTCCGGACCCGGCCGTCACCGGCACAGGTCGGGCAGGGCTGCGGGATGGTGGTGCCGTGGCCCTGACACACCGTGCACGGCCGGGCGGAGACCACCTGGCCGAGGAAGGTGCGCTGGACGGACTGCACCTCGCCCCGACCACCGCACGCCTCGCAGGTGGCCAGGTGGGTGCCGGCCGCGGTGCCGGCCCCGGAGCAGGTGGTGCAGAGCACCGCCGTGTCGACCGTGATCGGCGCCTCGACCCCGAAGGCGGTCTCCTGCAGGTCCAACTCCAGCCGCAGGATGGCGTCGGCGCCGGGCCGGGTACGCGGCCGCGGCCCCCGGCCGGCGCCGGTGGCACCGCCGAAGAACGCGTCCATGATGTCCTGGAAGCCGACGAAGGGTCCGGCGCCGGGGCCACCCGGGCCACCCGCACCACCGCCACCCGGCGCCAGCGGGTCGCCGCCGAGGTCGACGATCTGCCGTTTCCGGTCGTCCGAAAGGACCTCGTACGCGGCGTTGATGTCCTTGAACTTCTCCTGTGCCTCCGGATCCGGATTGACGTCCGGGTGGAACTGCCGCGCCAGCTTGCGGTAGGCGCGCTTGATCTCGTCGTCGGAGGCGCCTCGGCTCACGCCGAGAATTCCGTAGTAGTCCCTGGCCACTGCGTTCCGTGTCCTCGTGTTCGTCTCGCGTTACGCCGGTCGGCGGCGGCAGCCTGCCGTCGGCCCTGACTGGTCAGTTCTGGGCCAGCAGCTCGCCCACGTAGCGTGCCACGGCCCTCACCGTGGCGATGGTTCCGGGGTAGTCCATCCGTGTCGGTCCCAGCACGCCCATCCCCCCGACGATGGTCGCCCCCGGGCCGTACCCGGTGCTGACCACGGAAGCCGCCCGCAGGTTGTCGATCTCGTTCTCGTCGCCGATGCGCACTCTCAGTGTGCTCGGCTCCACCTCGCCGATGAGCTTGAGCAGGACGACCTCCTCCTCGAGCGCTTCGAGGATCGGGCGCAACGAGCCGTGGAAATCGAGCAAGCCACCCCGGGTGAGGTTGGCGGTGCCGGCCAGCGCGATCCGCTCCTCGTGCCGTTCGACCAGGGTCTCCAGCAGCACGGTGGACAGCGTCGTCATGGCCGGACGCAGGTGCGGCACGGACTCGTCGATGAGCGCCTGTACCAGCGGCGGGGTGTCCGACAGTCGGCTGCCGACCAGCTTCTCGTTGACCAGCCGGCGCAGGTCGATGACGTCGTCGGCGGGGACCGGCGCGGGCAGCTCGACCAGCCGCTGCTCGACCCGGCCGGTGTCGGCGATCATGACCAGCATCAGCCGGGTGGTGGAGATCGGCACCAGCTCCAGGTGCCGCACGCGGGAGCGGGCCAGGCTCGGGTACTGCACCACGGCGACCTGGCGGGTCAGCTGCGCCAGCAGCCGGACGGTGCGGTGCACCACGTCGTCGAGGTCGACCGCGCCGGCCAGGAAGCGCTCGATCGCCCGCCGCTCGGCCGGGCTGAGCGGCTTGACCCGGCTCAACCGGTCGACGAAGAGCCGGTAGCCGCGGTCGGTGGGCACCCGGCCGGCGCTGGTGTGCGGCTGGCGGATGTAGCCCTCCTCCTCCAGCACGGCCATGTCGTTACGGACGGTGGCCGGCGAGACGCCGAGCTGGTGCCGCTCGACCAGCGCCTTGCTGCCGACCGGCTCCTGGGTGGCGACGTAGTCCTCGACGATTGCCCGGAGAACGGCCAGCTTGCGGTCGTCGAGACCCATCCTTCCCACCTCCTGTCGCAGGTCAGCCTTCAGCGCCACGGCCGCCCGAGGAACGCTCTGGCACTCGACTGTAGCGAGTGCCAGTCTACGTCGAGGCCCCCGCCGACGCGATGATCAAGACCCCACCCGTGTCTAAGGTCCGATCGGCGGGTTGACACTCGCCGGTGTCGCTATGGTGCGCCGTTGCCGGTGGGACCTACCGTGACTTTCATGACTGAACCACCTCGTCCCCCAGACGCCGGCGACGAACCCACGACTCCAATGTCCGGGTCGCCTGGCCAGGCCGGCTATCCCCCGCCCGGCGACTATCCGCCGCCCGGCGGCGCCCAGCCGCCGCC
>NZ_POTY01000142.1 GCF_003236315.1 Micromonospora craterilacus | reverse complement strand
GACAGACCCCACTCTCGGCAGCCAACATCACCGCCGTCGAGGGTGAGCCCCTACCGCCTGGTCCGCGTGGACGCCGCCCGGCGTGTCACCGACCCGGTGAACGTTCATGGACAGCCCACTAGATCAGCTTCGGCTCGTGATAAATCGAAAGCCTTCTCGGCGAGACCATGGCAGCCTTCCAACTATTCTGAGTGTTCGATCCGTGACTATGGGAGATGGCCATGGTGAGTCGATGGGAAGCGGATGGTACTGCGACGTTCGCGCGGCGGCTCGGTCGCTCGGCGGCCGAGCTTGGAGAGAGCGGTGGCACGACGACCTGTCCTGACATCTGGGAGCTGTCCAACGGCGATGTGGCAGTTATCGGCCGGGATCTGACGGCCACCTACGTGGGTCAGTTGCCGGCTGGTGTCAGTGTCGGCGACGACGAGCGACTGGTGGTTATTCCCCGCAGCGTGATCATCGCAGCGAAGTCGGACATCCCGGATGCGTGATCTTCTTCGAGCTTCGTCCGCCCAACGGCTGAACCTTCCCGACTACGAGGCGGACTTCTACGCCGCGGTGGAATCCGTCGACGGGCCTATCCTCAAGACGGAGCGGATGCAGTCGTTTCGTGAGCCGGGCAGCCCGAGCTGGGAGGCGTTCGCGGCCGGCCGGTGGAAGGAGGCGCTGCGGATCGCCGCTGAGCCCAACCCCGAGTTGGAGCGGTTCTTCGCCCACCTCGACGAGTTGGGCTCCGGGCTGCACCGCCTGCGCATCGTGGAGCTGCCTCTCACGCCTTACCTGCACTGGGAACTGAACTTCCTCCGCTACCGTGCCGAGGCGGGCGAGCACATCCGGGTGCTCAACGCGGATGCGAACGCGGTCGTGAAGCTGGAGTACGAGCATGGCGTCGTTCCCGAGCTGATGGTGGCTGGCAGTCAGGCGGTTTACGAGGTGCGCTACGACGAGGCAGGAGCGCCGGTCGGGGCGGACAAGTTCGTTGCACCTGAGGTGGTGGAGGGCTGCCGGTCGCGGGTCACATCGCTGCTCGCCGATGCGGAGGCGTTCGAGTCGTTCTTCCGCCGCGAGGTCGATGGGCTCAAGCCACCGGAGGGTCACGTGTAGTAGCCTGCCTCCACCTGCGAGCGTGGAGGCAGTGTGCCCCGACTGCGGGCGGTGACCGGCCTGGCCCGCCGATCAATGACGCCGACCGCGTTGCTGCTCGCAGTTCTGGTCATCCTCGTCGCCGTGGTGCTGTCGCCGCTGGGCTTACTGTGGATCGGCGAGCGACCTGGATATGACTGGCCGCTGCTCGGCAACGTCGGGCAGGCGTACGGAGCCGCGTCCGCGATCCTCGCCGGGCTTGCGCTCACCGGTGTGGTTGCTTCGCTGATCATTCAGGCTCGGGAAGCTAAGGCGGCCCGCGAGCAGGCGCTCAGGGCATTGCACACCGATCTGCTCAAGATGGCTATCGACGACCCTGGGCTGCTTGAGTGCTGGGGCCCAATCGAGCAGTCGACGGACCGGGAGTGGTTCCGTAAGCACGTCTACACCAATCTGATCGTGTCCCACTGGCAGTTGATGTGGGAGGTCGACCTCCTGAGTGAGCCGCATCTGGAAGTCCTCGCCGACCAGTTCTTCAAAGGCGCTGCGGGCCGGCGCTTCTGGGCGGAGGCGCGAGCGCCGCGGATGAAGGCCGAGACCTCGCGCCGTGCCCGCCGCTTCACGGCCGTCGTCGATGACCGGTACCACGCTGCGATCGCAACTGGCCTGCCGGTAGACAGCCGGGAACCCATTCAGGTGGCAGCCGATCCGGCTCGGTCTGCGCCCTCCGATCGACCCGAGGACGAGCGCGACACCACGGATCGGCTCGCCTACCTGGCCGTCGGGATGGCCGTCGCTGCCGGCGCAGTCGCCGTCGGCCAGTGCCTTTTCCGCCGCAGGTGGCAATCTGGTCGATAGAAGTCCTGTGCCGCCCGCTGCCCGGCCGGGCCAGAACGGTGCGGGCGTCTGATCGATGTCGCCGCGGCTGTGCGCCGCCCTGGACAGCAGGTTCAGGATCTGCCACTGCCGGCGGTCCAGGCCGAGGTCACGCCACCGGCACACCGAGCAACTCGGCCGTACGCTCCCACAGGCGGGTCGCCAGTTGGTCGTCCTTGGCCTGCCGGTGCGCTGGCCCGTTGGGCTTGAGGCGGTGGTAGTACTCGCCGTTGGCCGTCTCCGGATCGGGCATCGTGGCCAGGTGGACCAGCGGCGCGGCACCCTCCTCGAGGGTGACCAGGCCGCCCAGCAGCCGATACCGCACCAGCGCGGCGATCAGCGGCGTGTCCCGGTTGATTCCGGTGGTGGCTATCACGCCCGGGTGGAAGGCCGTCGCGGTCAGCCCGCTGCCCTGCGTACGGCGGGCCAGCTCGCGGGTGAACAGGATGTTCTGCAGTTTCGTCGTCCCGTACCGGAGCATGCCGGATCGCTTGCGGGTGCCTTCGAGGTCGTCGAGGTCGACGCCGCCGAACCGGTTGCCCTTGCTGGAGGTGCTGATGACCCGCGCCGGCCCGGCGGTGGTCAGCCGGTCCAGCAGCAGGTTGGTGAGCAGGAACGGGGCCAGGTAGTTGACCTGGAACATCAGGTCGTGGCCGTCCTCGGTGCGGCTCCGCTTGGACAGTACGACGCCGGCGTTGTTGGCCAGGACGTCGATGCGCGGGTAACGGTCCAGGAGGGTGTCGGCGAGCCGGCGTACGTCCGCCAGCCGGGCGAAGTCGGCGACCAGTGGCTCGGCGCCGACGTCGCGGGCGACGGCGGCGGTCTTCTCGGGTGACCGGCCGACCACCGCCACGGTCGCGCCCAGGGTTGCTAGCCGGCGGGCAGCCTCGGCGCCGATGCCCGCGCTGGCCCCGGTGATCACGACGGTCTTACCTTCCATGATCCGATCGTTCACGGTATCCACCCTCGCGAATGAGACGACGGCTCATGGTAGAAGATCATCCGGGGCCCCTGCCACCGATGGTCAGCTCGGAAGACAGGCTTCGCGTACGCCTTCTGGACCGGCCGCGCCCGGCTGGAATGAATCCCGCCGGTCGGCCCTGGCCCCTCGCCGTGGGCGTCGCGCTGGTGAGCGTGGACTTCCTGCACGGCTCTCGGCCTACCTTTCACCCAAAGTCCTGATGTCACACAGACATGAATATGTCCGTGTGACATCACGCTCGACTGACACAACGCCGCCCGGGCTGACCCGCCCATTCGACCCGGCCTCCAGTGGAGGCCGCCGCGACGGCTCGCGACAGTTCGGCAGCTCCAGCGAGACTGCGGTCAGGATGGACCGGCATGCCGCATTTGGTGAGGATGCCCATTGGGTACTGTCGGCCGGCATGCGGATGGTCTACACCTCGGCGCCGGACGACGTTTTCATCCCCGGGCGGGACCGGCTGGTCCGGCGGTTCGAACGCTGGGCTCGGCGGCAACGCCGCCCGGTGGACCCGTTCACCGTCGAGGCGCTGCTCGACCACCGGTGGGCCGACGGTGATGGTCGGCTCGGCCGGTGGCAGCCCGAAGATCTGGAAGAGGCGCTGCTCGACTGGTTTCCCCGGCAGGTGACGATGCGGCCGCAGCAGTGGGCGCTTGTCACGCCGACCCTCAGCGCGTTCGTGGATTTCCTCTTCGACGAGGATCTCGCTGACCGGCGCTGCGCCGACCAGCATCTGCTGCACGCCGTCCTGGACAAGCTCGGCGGCCCGTTCGCCGAGGCGATGGCCGACCAGCGTCGGTACGGGTTGGCCAAGTTCTGGGCCACAAGAATGCTGGACGAGGGCGTCGACCCTACGGACCCTGCGGCCGCTGGGCGGTTCATCGCGGACGTCAACGCGGGTCGGGTCGCCGTGGACGAGCAGGTTCTGCGCCAGGTGTCGGCCAACCACCTGCTCGACGACGAGCATGACGCCCACCCGCCGCTACCGCTGGTGGCCGTACCCGAGGACGACACCCTGCGCCGGCTGGCCGCCGAGTCGGTGGTGGTCCATCGGCTCCGAGAGCTGGTGCGATGGCTCGGCGACGGGCGCTCCCTCACCACGACCGGGCGGCTCCGGCTGGCCGACGCGCGGGAACTCGTCGTGTTGCTCGACACCGGCGATGTTCTCGATCCGGCGATCGGCGACCGGGTGTTCAAGACCCGCAGCAGCGACGAACTGTTCGGCCTGACCGTGCTGATCGCCTGGGCCCGATCGGCCAGAGTCGTCCGTGTGGTGAAAGGCCGGCTCGTGCCGGTGAAGAGCGCGGCGAAGACGTTGTCCGATCCGCTCGCACTGGCCCATCGGGCGTTCACCGCACTGTTCGACCTCGGCGAGGCGGTATGCGGCGGCGGCTGGGCGGAGTCGGTGCTGCGCTGGCGCTTCGACGACGCTGTGTTCACCGTCTGCATGGCCCTGTTCGTCGCGCGGCAGGAACTCACCGTTGACGAGTTGCGCGAGGCCGCCTACCAGGCCGCCTGCGACTCGCTGGGCTTCGAACCCGGCACCGACGAAGAGGAAGAGGGCTGGCGCCAGTTCGCCGACAATGACGTCGACCGGCTGCTCGACCAGTTGGCCCTTCTCGGTGCGATAGACCGGACGGCTCGGGTAGCGGTGCTGACGCCGCTGGGTGTTGGCCTCGTCGCCCGGCACCTGCGCGAGCTGGATGTGGCCGTGCCGACGCTGGACCAGCTGGCGGAGGAGACCGCGGAGGTGGTGGTCGCCACCGCCGCCGGCAGCCCGCCGGAGTCGGCCGCAGCCCTGCTGCGCGCCTGGTCCGCACGCAACGCCGCTGCGGTCGCCGAGCTGCGCGCACTGGCCGCACGCACCGACGACGCCGAGCACCGCCGGCTCGCCCTGGCGTACGCCCACGATCTTCGCTGAGCCCGTCGGCGGCTGCGGGTAGGGTGCGGGACGCCGGGTGGGGGAGGTGGGCAGATGATGCCGCAGCTGGCGGTGCCGCCAACGGTCGAGGCCGAGCGGGTGATCACGTCCGTGCTGGCCGACCTGCGCTCGGGTGACCATCGGGGCGTGGTGGTCGACTCGCCGCCCGGGGCCGGGAAGTCGACCCTGGTGGTGCGGGCCGCCGTGGAGCTGGCAGGTGCCGGCGAGCCGCTGGTGATCATCGCGCAGACCAACGAGCAGGTCGACGACCTGATCGACCGGCTCGCCCGGAAGGCGCCCGAGCTGCGGGTCGGCCGGCTCTCCGCGGGCGACTACCGGCCGTCGGAGCGGGTGCGGGCCCACGAACAGGTCCGGGTGGCCGCGAAGGTCACCGACCTGGCCGCGGCGGCCGTGATCATCGGTACGGCCGCCAAGTGGGCCACGGTCACCGAAGGCTCCTGGCCGTGGGCGATCGTGGACGAGGCGTACCAGATGCGCTCGGACGCCCTGTTGCGCGTGGCCGGTCGGTTCGAACGGGCCCTGTTCGTGGGGGATCCGGGGCAGCTCGACCCGTTCTCCACCGTGGAGACCGGGCGGTGGGCGGGTCTGACCTGGGATCCGATGCAGTCGGCGGTGGCGGTGCTGCTGCGGCACAACCCGCAGCTTCCGGTGCACCGGCTGCCGGTGTCCTGGCGACTGCCCGCCTCGGCCGCTCCGGTGGTGTCGCGGGCGTTCTACCCGTTCACCGGGTTCCGCGCCGGGACCGCGTCCGCCGACCGGGCCCTGCAACTCACCGAGGTCGGGCCGGGTGACGCGGTCGACCGGGCGGTGGAGCTGGCCGTGGCCACCGGCTGGGCGCTCTACGAGCTGCCCGCCCGGCACACGCTGCGTACCGACGCCGAGGCCGCCGCCGCGTGTGCCGCGCTCGCGGTCCGCGTGCTGCGGCGGGGCGCGGTCGCGGTCTGTGAGCAGGCGCCCGGCGGCGCGCCGGTCACCGCGGACCGGATCGCCGTCGGGGCCGCGCACCGCGACCAGGTCGCGGCCATCCGGGCGCAGCTGGGCGAGGCCGGTGCGGGCGTCACCGTGGACACCGCCAACCGGCTCCAGGGCCGCGAGTACGACGTGACGATCGTGCTGCATCCGCTGTCCGGTCGGCGGGACGCGACCGCGTTCCACCTGGAGTCGGGGCGGCTCTGCGTGCTCGCCTCCCGGCACCGGCAGGCCTGCGTCGTGGTGGCCCGGGCGGGCATCGGCGAGCTGCTGGACGCCCACCCGTCGACCGAGGCGCCGCAGCTGGACGTGCCGGTGAAGTTCCCCGACGGCTGGGAGGCCAACCAGGCGATCCTCGCCCACCTGGGCGACGTGGCGAGCCGCCCCTACCGGCCGTGAACGGAGAACGTCGCGGCGTCGGCGAAGGCGACCGGTAACGCCTTGACGTCGCAGTAGGCGAGGAACGAACCGATCTTCGTCGGCAGCCGGGCTTCGACCTCGAAGGGCGCGGGGTTGTCGTCGATGACGCCGGAAGCCGAGAAGGAATCCCCGGTGGACTCGTCGACGGTGAGCTGGGTGCCGCCGGGCAGCGTGACCAGATAGCTCTTCAGGTCGGGTTGCTGGGCGACGTCGGTGCCGTCGGGCCAGAGCGGCTGCGCGCTGCTCGCCGCGACCGGGCCCGCGGGCACCGGGCCGGCACCCGCACTCCCGGCACCCGACCCCGCCGGCATCCCGGCGGTACGCGGACAGTCCGCCTACCCCGGCGGGGTGCATGCGCTCGGTGCCGTCGCCGGGACCGCCCGGGGTGTCGGCGGTGTCGGCTACCGTCGGTTGCCATGAAGGCGCGGTCCGGCGGAGTCATGATCGGGCGGGACCATCCCGCCGGCCTGCTGCGTGCCGAGGTCGACCGGGCCGCGGCCAGTCACGGCGGTCTCGTCCTGGTCACCGGCGAGCCCGGCATCGGCAAGACGACGCTGGTGACCGCCGCCACGGACGAGGCGCGCCGGCAGGGCGCGCTGGTGCTCGGTGCCGCCTGCTGGGATTCGGCGAGCGCGCCGGGTTACTGGCCCTGGGTGCAGATCCTGCGGGGGCTGCGCCGGTCGCCCGACGACTGGGCGGTGGCCCGGGAGTCCGCCGAGCCGGCGCTCGCGCTGCTGCTCGGCGAGGCGGTCGGCCCGGCGAGCCCCGCTCCGGGCCTGCTGACGCCGGCCGGAATGCCCGGCGATGGCGCGTTGACGCCGGGCGGGGTGCGGGACGACGGCGGGTTGCCGGGCGAGGGTGAGGCGGCCGAGCGGGAGGCGTTCGTCCTCTACGACGCGGTCACCACCGCGCTGGTCGCCGTCTCCCAGCGCCGGCCGGTCATGGTGGTCCTGGACGACCTGCACTGGGCCGACGCGGCGTCGATGCGGCTGCTCCGGTTCGCCGCCCAGCACACCTGGTTCGAGCGACTGCTGTTCGTCGGCACGTACCGGGACGCGGAGGTCGAGTCGGGCGACCATCCATTGCGCCCGCTGCTCATGTCGCTGGTGGCCAAGGCCACCACGATCAGCCTCACCGGCCTGTCCCGTGACGAGGTCGGCGCGTTGATGGCCCGCACCACCGGCCGGGAGCCCGCTGCCGACTGCGTCGACGACGTGCACCGCCGCACCGGCGGCAACCCCTTCTTCGTCGAGCAGACCGCCCGGCTGTGGCACACCGCCGGCTCGGTGAGCGGCCTCGCCCCCGGCGTACGGGAGGTGGTGCGCCGGCGCCTGGATCACCTGCCCGCCACGGTGGTCGACACGCTCACCGTCGCCGCCGTGCTGGGCCGGGAGTTCCACGGTGAGATCCTCGCGGCCAGCGCCGGCCTGGCACCGGCCCGGCTCGACCAGATCCTCGACGCCGCGGTCACCGCGCGGCTCGTGCTCGCCGGCGGCGACGGCCGGTACGCCTTCGTCCACGACCTGGTCCGCGAGACGCTCTACGACGGCCTCGCCGACGACCACCGGCGGACCCGCCACGCCGCCGTCGTCCGTGCCGTCGACGAGCACGCCTCGCTGAGCCAGTTTCTGATCCCCGCCGACCTGGCCCGCCACGCCTGGCTCGCCGGCGACCGCCTCGACGCGGCCCGCGCCACCGACCTGCTGGTCGCCGCCGCCCGGGATGCCAGCTGCCGGCTGGCGTTGGAGGAGTCGGCCGTCCACTTTCGCCGCGCGTTGCAGGTCGTGCGGGACGACCCCCAACGCGTCAAGATCATGATGGAGCTGGCTGACCGGCTCTTCCACACCGGCGACCGCGACGAGGCGCACCTGCTCCTCGCCGACACCACCGCCCTGGCGCTCGGCATCGACGAGCCGGCCCTGTTGGCCCGGTTCGCCGTCACCGTCCAGCGCCACTACCAGATGAATCCCAGTCTCGGCATCGACACCGACGCGCTGGTGCGGGAGGCGTACCAGCGGTTCATCGGGGAGCCCGAGCCGGATGCCCCGGTCGGCACGCTCGTGACCGGCCTGATCGCCGCCACCGAGACCCTCGCCCGGCAGGGCCAGGACCACGAGGCGCTGACCTTCAGTCTCTGGGCCCGGCACAACGCCACCTGGGGGCTGGGCACCGCGACCGACCGCGCCGCCCTCACCGGCGAGATCCGCGACGTCGCCCGGCGCGCCGGCGACCGGGAGACCGAGCTGTGGTCCACCTCCCTGCGCTGGGTGGCGCTGCTCGAACTCGGCGACCCCGGTTACCTGGACGAACTCACCGCCTTCGTGACCGCCGGGCGGGAGACCGAGAAGCCCCGGCACCGGATGGCCACCGCCATCGACAGCGGCATCATCAGCGCCTTCCGCGGCAACTTCGCCGGAGCCGAAGCCGACTACGCCGAGCTCGGTGACCTCGACGCGTGGGAGCACACCGACCAGGTCTTCCTGGGCCACCACCTGCGCTGGTCGTTGCGGCTGCTACAGGGGCGGTTCGACGAGGCCGAGGCCCTGATCGACGGACTCACCGCGACCGACTATCCGCACCGGGAACTGCTCCGGGCGATCACCGCCGCCGAACGCGGCGACCACCACACCGCCGCCCGGCTCACCGCACAGCTCGAGGCCGCCGCAGCCGGGTACGGCGGGCCGATCACCCCGCTGTGGCAACGGCTGCGCGCCCAGTCCACCGTCGCCGACTCGGCGCGCTGCGCCGAGGTCCGGCAGGCCCTGCTGCCGTACCGTGGCCAGTGGCTGGTCGCCCTGTTCGGCTGCGACGTCAGCGGCCCGATCGACCACTGGCTGGCCGTGGTCGACGCCGCCGAGCAGCGCTGGGACGCTGCGGTCGCCGGATTCACCGCCGCCCGCGACAGCGCCGACCGGATGGGCGCCCGGCCGTGGTCGCTCATCGCCGGCGCCGCCCTCGCCGACGCCCTCACCAACCGGGGCCGTCCGGGCGACACGGCGACCGCCGCCGCCCTGCGCGCCACCATCGAACCCGAGGCCCGCGCCCTCGGCATGCGGCAGGTGCTCGCTCGCCTCGCCGACGCGACGCCGGCCGAGCATGTGTCGTCAGCCTCCGGTTCGGCCGGGCCGGTGTCGTCCGGTTCCGCGTCGGCCGGGCTGGTGTCGTCCGGTTCCGGTTCGGCCGGGGTGCTGGCTTCCGGTTCCGCGCCCGGCAAGCGGGTTGCTGCCGACTCCGCTCCCGGGGCGCGGCTGGGTGATCCGGCACCAGCCGGGCGTGTGCCCGAAGGGGCGTCGCCAGCTGGGCGTGTGCCCGGAGAGGTGTCGCCGGCTGGGCGCGTGCCCGAAGGGGCATCGCCGGCCGGGGGCGGGCCGCTGCTGGCCGGATCTGCGCCGACAGGGCAGGAGCCGGACGGATCGGTGCCGGCGAGGCCGGCACTGGCTGGGCAGGGGCCGGACGGATCGGCACCGGCTGGGCACGGGCCGGCTGGGCAGGTGCCGGCTGGGCAGGTGCCGGCTGGGCAGGTGCCGGCTGAGGCGGTGTCGACCGGTGCCGCGCCGAGTCCGGCGTACGAGTTCCGTCGCGACGGTGCGGTCTGGCGGCTGACGTACGACGGCAGCACGGCGTACCTGCCCGATGCCAAGGGGCTACGCGACCTGCGTCTGCTGCTGGGCCGCCCGGGTGTCGACGTGCCCGCGGTCGAGCTCCTCGACCCGGCCGCCGGGCCGGAACTCGTCGCCGCCCGACGGATGGGCGGTGACCAGGTGCTCGACGACGAGGCGAAGACCCGCTACCGGCGTCACCTGGCACGGCTCGACGACGAGATCGACCGCGCGACCGTCCGCGGTGACGGTCCGAAGGCGACCGCACTGGACGCCGAGCGGCGTGTGTTGATCGACCAGCTGCGGGCGGCGGCCGGGCTGGCCGGGCGTACCCGCCGGCTCGGCGACGAGGCGGAACGGGCCCGCAAGACGGTCACCGCCCGCATCCGGGAAACTCTGCGTCGCCTCGACGAGCGACATCCGCCCCTCGCCGCTCACCTCCGCGACACGATCTCCACCGGCACCGCCTGCCGCTACCTCCCCACCACCGCGGTCCCCTGGCACCTTTGAATACCGGCCCCGCCGGATCTTGGTACGAAACTGCCCGGGGAGGGGCGCTTTCGTACCAAGATCTCTCGGGACAGCCGTGTCGCCGCCGGGGTGGGCGGTTTGTTCCACCCACCCCGGCGGCGGGGAGTTGGGTTAGCGGCGGTTGTAGCGGTACATGGTCAGGGTGCCGAAGACCACCACGAAGACGACGCTCCACGCCATCGTCCACATCATGCTCGACGCGTCCGACGTGCCGGCCATCGCTGCCCGGACCGACGACACCAGGTGCGTGATCGGGTTGGCGTTGACGAACGCCTGGAGCCAGCCGGGCATGGTGGACGGGTTGACGAAGACGTTGCTGAGGAAGGTCAGCGGGAACAGCACCATCATGCTGACCCCCATCACCGACTTCTCGCTGCGCAGCACGAGCCCGAAGAACGTCCAGACCCACGAGAACGCGAACGAGAAGACAACCAGCAGGCCGATCCCGGCCAGCACCCCGAGCAGGCCGCCGTCGGGGCGGAAGCCGAGCACCAGCCCGACCGTCAGGATCACCACCGCGGCGAGGACGTAGCGCAGCACATCCCCGACGATCATGCCGACCAGCGCGGCGGGCCGCCACACCGGCAGCGTCCGGAACCGGTCGAAGACGCCCTTCTCGATGTCGGTGTTCAGGCCGACACCGGTGTACATGGTGATCATCACGACGCTGGTCACCATGATGCCCGGCAGGAAGAACTGCAGGTAGTCACGCGGGTTGCCGGCGAGCGCACCGCCGAACAGGTACGTGAACATCAACACCATGATGATCGGGAACGCCGTCACGTCGAACAGCTGCTCCGGTACGTGCTTGATCTTCAGAAGGGCGCGCCAGCTGAAGGTCAGCGACGCCGACAGCGGGCTCGGCCGGGGCGGTCGTGCGCCCGGCGCGAGGACGGTCGCCAACGCCTCGGACGAGGGTACGTAGACCGTCGGCGCCCGGTCGGCCGAGGTGGCGGTGTCGCTGCTCATCGGGCTGCCTCCAGCTCGTCGTCCCGCTCGGCCTCGGCCGGTACGGCGGGGTGGTCGGTCAGGGCCAGGAAGACCTCGTCCAGGCTCGGCTGCCCGAGCGAGAAGTCGTCCACCACGATCCCGGCACGGGACAGCTCACCGAGCGCCTGGGCGGCCTGCGCGCTGGCGTCCAGATCACTGCCGTCCCCGCCGACCCGGGCGGTGATGGCCACCGGATCCGCCTCCAACTGCACCGAGACGCCCAGCGCCGCCCGCAGCACCCGCTCGGCCTCGGGCCGCTGTTCCGGATCCCGTAGCCGCAGATGCACGCTGCCGGAGCCGACCGACGACTTCAGCTCGCCCGGGGTGCCCTCCGCGATCACCCGGCCGTGGTCGACCACCGCGATCCGGCTGGCCAGCTTGTCGGCCTCGTCCAGGTACTGCGTGGTCAGCAGCACGGTCGTGCCGTGCGCCACCACCGCCCGGACGATCTCCCACACCTGGTTGCGGCTGCGTGGGTCCAGCCCGGTCGTCGGCTCGTCCAGGAACAGCAGGTCGGGCGTGTTGAGGATGCTCGCCGCGATGTCGACGCGCCGCCGCATGCCGCCCGAGTACTTCTTGACCTGCCGCCCGGCCGCCTCGGTCAGCCCGAACGCGGCCAGCAACTGCTCCGCCCGCTCCCGCGCGGCCGGCTTGCGCAGCCCGAGCAGCCGGCCCAGCAGGACCAGGTTCTCCGCGCCGGTCAGGTCCTCGTCCACCGAGGCGTACTGGCCGGTCAGGCTGACCCGGGCCCGGACCGCGTCGGCCTCGCCGACCACGTCGTGGCCGAAGACCCGCGCCCGCCCGCCGTCGGGACGCAGCAACGTCGCCAGGACCCGCACCGCTGTGGTCTTGCCGGCCCCGTTCGGGCCGAGCAGCCCGTACACGGCACCGGCGGGCACCTGAAGGTCGATGCCGGCGAGCGCGCGGGTCTCGCCGAACGACCGGGTCAGACCCTCGGCCTCGATGGCGAGGCCGGTGGTGCGTCTACTCATGATCTCTGAATTCCTTCCGCTCTGGGAATCTGCGGGCCGGACGGGCGTCACGTCGCGACTTCTCCCGCACCGCCACCGCCTGCCGTCCCACCACAGCGCACGCGTACGACAAAAACGCGCGTGCCGACCGCCTGCTCAACGATGGTGGCCGGCGGTGGTTGTAGACCAGCTTCCCCCTAATGGCGCGAGACGGCGAGCAGCCGCCGCTAGATCAGATCTAGCGGCGGCTGTCCGACGCCGGTGGCGTCGCGCGTGCTCAGGCCGGGATGTAGTCGAAGGTGTCCGGGTTCGGGCCCTGCCGCCCGGCCTCGCCCCGATCCAGCAGGGTGATCTGCTCGGTCGCGACGTCGTCCAGCTCGAAGTCGAAGATCTGGAAGTTCTCCTCGATCCGCTTCGGGGTGGTCGACTTCGGGAAGATGACGTCGCCGCGCTGAAGATGCCAGCGCAGCACCACCTGCGCCGGGGTGCGGCCGACCTGCTCGGCGAGGTCGCTGATGATCGGGTCGCCGAGCACCGCACCCTGCGCGATCGGCGACCACGCCTGGGTGATGATGCCGTTCTTGGCGCCGTACGCGCGCACCTCGTCGTTGGCGAAGTACGGGTGCGCCTCGACCTGGTTCACCGTGGGCGGCACGTCCGTCTCGGCGGCCAGCCGCTCCAGGTGCGGCACCTGGAAGTTGGACACGCCGATGGAGCGGGCCCGGCCGTCGTTCTTGAACTCCTCCAGCACCTTCCAGGTGGTGACGAAGTCGCCGTCGTAGCGGGTCGGCAGCGGCCAGTGAATGAGGAACAGGTCGAGGTAGTCGGTCCGCAGCGCGTCCAGCGTCGCCTGGAAGGCGGCTCGGGCCTCGTCGGGGCGGTGGAAGCCGTTGTTCAGCTTGCTGGTGATGAACACGTCCTCGCGGTCCAGCCCCGCCGTGCGTACCCCCTGACCGACCTCGGCCTCGTTGCCGTACATCTCGGCGGTGTCGATGTGCCGGTAACCGACGTCGAGGGCGGTGCGTACCGCCTGCGCGGTGTCCGCCGGGGCGATCTGGAACACCCCGAAGCCCAGTTGTGGGATGGTGTTGCCGTCGTTCAGCCTGATGTCCGGAATCGTGCCTGCCATTCGTCCGCCATACCCGCTGAGGCCGGCATTCTCACGCCGATCCGCCGGCCGTTCTCGGCGGGTCCGCGCCACCCGGTCAGCGCTCCCGCAGGGCGGTGGAGGTGAGCCGGTAGCCGATCGTGCCGTCCACGATCCGCTCGACCAGCTCCGCCTTGCGCAGCCCGCCGACGCCGCGCAAGCCCAGGCCGGCGGCGAGCGCCCGCAGCTCGCGCACGGGCCGGTCCGACAGGTACGCCGTACCGTCGGCGCGGCTGGTCATGGCCGTCAGCGCGGCCTGCGTGACGGCCGGATCCCGGCCCGGCGACCCGTGTCCGGTGGCCGGCGCGCCGCGTCCGGTCCTCGTCGGCCGGAGCTGGCCGGCCGGTGGGGGAGCCACGGGTACGACCGCGAGCCGGGCCCGGCCGTCGAGCAGCGCGGCCAGGTCGGCGTCGGTGAGTTCGGCGAGCAACTCGGCTGCCCGCGCCAGTGCGGCGGACCTGGCGGGCCCAGCCGCGCCGTGCGGTCCCGTGTCGCTGGTCGGCCTGGTCATACGGGCTGCCGGTCGGGCTGGAGATGGTCGAGGAACTCGGTGGCCAGCTGGCGCAGTTCGTCCCGGACGGCGGGGACGGTGACCCGGTCGCGCAGCACCACCGGTACGCCGCGCGGCGTGTTCGTGGCGTAGAGGGTGACGTTCTCCCGCAGCGCGGTCGGGAAGACCGGCAGGCCGAGGTTGCGCACCTGGTCCATGTAGCGCTGATGGGTGGCGATCGGTTGCCGTGCCAGCAGCTGGATCATCGTGAAGACCACGCCGGCCACGCCGGGGGCGACCTTCTGGTGCCGGCGTACGGTGGCGAACTGGCGGGCGTCGGCGTTGTACTGCTCGACCAGTTCCCGCACGTTGCCGTGCAGGTAGTCGATGCCCAACGTGGACAGGTAGTCGGCCTTGGCCGGGATGACCAGGTGGTCGCTGGCGATGATGGCCGACTGGGTGACCACGTTGAAGTTCGGCGGGCAGTCGATCAGCACCATGTCGTACGGTTCCAGGCCGTCGGCGAGCAGCCCCTCGGCGAGCGAGCCGCGTACCCGGAACAGTTCGGCGTCGTACTCCTCGCCGCCGGCCACGCTGCGGGCCAGCGCCAGGTCGATGTCGACCAGTTGCAGGTGCGAGGCGATCAGGTCGAGCCGGCCGGTGCCGGTGAGTCGGGCGTTCGCCGGACCGGGCGACACCACCAGTTCACCCAGGGTGATCGACGGGTTGCCCTCGCGTAGACCGTCGTACCAGCGTTTCACGGTCCGGCTGTCGCGCAGCCGCTCCCGCCAGTCGTCCGGGTCGTAGAAGCCGAAGGTCAGGCTGGCCTGCGGGTCGAGGTCGATGAGCAGCACCTTCATCCCGCGGTTGGCCAGTTCGGCACCGAGGTTGGCGGTCACCGTGGTCTTGCCGACCCCACCCTTGTAGTTGATTACGGACACGACGTACATCGACGTACCTCCCCAGACGGGAGACGGTAGCTGGCCGGCGGGCGGGAGTTCGATCATCCCCTCCCGTGACTGCGGTGGTACGCCATCCACCGGCGCGCGGGTGGTGCCTTCCGCCGGCCATCCGCACCGCCGCCAGCCGCACAGATCGCCACTTTCGATCATGGGCTGTTAGAGTCCGCCAGGTCGAATGTCTCTGTGGGGGAGGAATCCGACCGTGGCGATAGCGTTTCGCGATGCGCTGGCGCAGATGTTCAAAGCACGCTTCCCGATCCTCTACGTCGAATCGTCCGAGGAACAGCGGGTCATCGCCGAGGTCTGCGGTGTGGCGGCCGACGCCGCGCAGGTGCGTACACCCCGTGCCGTGTGGACCTGGTCGCTGACGACCGGGCTGGTGCAGCCCGACGGCGCTCCCCGTCAGGGCACCACCGAACCTGAGGCCGCTCTGGACGCCGCGCTCCGGGTCGACCACCCGAGTGTTCTGATCTTCAAGGATCTGCATCCGGCGCTGGGTGCCGGCGGGCGGCCGGCCAGCCCCGGGCTGGTCCGTCGGTTGCGGGACCTGGTGGCGGCGTTCAAGTCCGGCTCCGTGCCGCGCACCCTCGTCCTGGTGTCGCCGGTGCTGCACATCCCGGCGGAGCTGGAGAAGGACGTCACGATCGTCGACTTCCCGCTGCCCACCGAGACGGAGATCCGGCAGGTGCTGGACGGGATGATCGCCGCCAACTCGGCCAGCGGTCGGATCCAGATGGCGCTGGACGACCTCGGCCGGGAACGGTTCGCCAAGGCGGCACTCGGCCTGACCCTGCACGAGGCGGAGAACGCGTTCGCCCGAGCGATGGTCAACGACGGGGTGCTCGACAGCCGTGACCTTGAGGTGGTGCACGAGGAGAAGCGGCAGACGGTCCGCAAGTCGGGTCTGCTGGAGTTCGTCGACGCCTCGGTCAACCTCGATGACGTCGGTGGGCTGGAGAACCTGAAGCGGTGGCTGGCCAAGCGGGACGGTTCCTGGCTGGGCGAGGCGGCGGCGTACGGGCTGCCCGCGCCGCGCGGCGTGCTGATCACCGGCGTGCCCGGATGCGGCAAGTCGCTGACCGCCAAGGCGATCGCCGCGGTCTGGGGCCTGCCGCTGCTGCGGCTGGACATCGGCCGGGTCTTCGCCGGGCTGGTCGGATCGAGCGAGCAGAACATGCGCACCGCGATCCGGACGGCCGAGGCGAGCGCACCCTGCGTGCTCTGGGTGGACGAGATCGAGAAGGGCTTCTCCGGTGGGGCCGGCGACTCCGGCACCTCCACCCGGGTCTTCGGTTCCTTCCTGACCTGGATGCAGGAGAAGAGCCAGGCCGTCTTCGTCATCGCCACCGCCAACGACATCGAGGGGCTGCCGCCGGAACTGCTCCGCAAGGGGCGCTTCGACGAGATCTTCTTCGTCGACCTGCCGACCCGCGCCGAGCGGATGTCGATCTGGCGGGTCCACCTCGCCCGCCGGCTGCGCAACCCCGCTGTCGCCGGTGGCCTCTCCCTCGACGACGCCCTGCTCGCCGAGCTCGCCGAACTCAGCGCGGGCTACGCCGGGGCCGAGATCGAACAGGCCGTGGTCGGCGGGCTCTTCGACGCCTTCTCCGAACGCCGCCCGCTGCGCCGCGACGACCTGGTCCACGCCGTGGCCAGCATGGTGCCACTCAGCGTCACCCAGGCCGAACGGATCGACGCCATCCGCGCCTGGGCAGACGCCCGCGCCGTCGCCGCCACCGCCGCCGAGGACTCGGACCTGGGTGCGCCGTCCGGCACCCGGGCCGCCGCGCCTGTACCGCAGGGTTACGCCGCTGCCACCCCTCCCGACCAGCACGGTTATGGCGGCACCAACGCTTCCGATCAGCGGAGGTACGGCGGTGCCGCCGCTCCCGATCAGCGCGGGTACGGCGACGCTGCCGCCCCTGACCAGCGGCGGTATGGCGGTGGAGCCGCTCCTGGCCAGCGGGGTTACGGCGATGTTGCCGCTCCTGACCAGCGTGGTCATGGCGGTGCCGCCGCTCCCTGGCAGCCGGGGCAGGGCGGGCCCGGCGCGCCCTCACCGGAGCGGCAGGGCGGCCGGGCGGTGGAGTTCTGATCCCCGCGCCGGCAGGGAGGAGACAGGCATGAGCGAGCGGAGCATCAGGCGCAGTGCGGTGGTGTCTCGTGGCGGCACGGAGCGCAGCGGGGTGTCGTCATGAGCATCTCGGTGGTACTCGTGCCGTTGGCGGTCGCCGCCGTGGTCGCCGTCCAGGGAGTCGCCGCCCGACGGGATCAGCAGGGTCGCGTCGTCTGCCAGGTGCAGACCCGGATGCGGGACGAGAGGCTGCTCGCGGCCGCGCTGCACGACACCGCCGCCGTGGTCGGTGCCGACCGGGACACGATCACCGCGGACTGGGCCGGCGTACGGGCGAATTTCCAGCGCGACGCGGACGGCATCTGGTCGGCGCACTTCACCGGCGAGGTCGACGAGGAGCGGGCCGTCGAGGTGGTGCGAGCCATCGACACCGCGTACGGGCGGCAGGTCCAGCGCGCGGTACTGGAACGGTTGCGCCAGCAGGCCCCGGCCGCCGGGCTCCGGCTGGAGTCCGAACAGGTCACCGAGGACGCCAGCGTCCGGCTGGTCTTCGCCGTCGAGGGCAGGTCGTGATGGGCGGGCAGCCGCGGATCGTCGTCACTGTGAGCAACGAGGGCGTGGTGAGCGCGGAGACCCGGGGGCTGCTCGGCGAGCGGTGCCTCGACTACATCGCCGTGCTGGAGGAGCTGCTTGGCGCCCGCACGGTGCAGAGCGCGTACACCGCCGACTACACGCGTACCGCCGAGACCGTGCGACAGGAGGAACGCGATGTCGAGCGCGCCTAACCCGGGATGGCCGCATCCGCCGGCACCGCAGCCGTCACCTCCGCCGCCGGCGCAGGGCCCCACCCTGAAGTGGCGGCTGCTGCACAGTTGGTGGCTGCTGCTGCCCGTCCTCGGCATGAGCTGCCTCGGCGGCATCGGGTTCGTCTTCGTGGGTCTCCGCGCCAAGCGCCCGGCGTGGTGGATCCCCGGCATCGTCTACACCCTGGTCGGCTGGACCGCCTTCATCCTGGTCGGCGAATCCGACCCGGGCACCAAGGAGTGGGCGACCGGTGCGGTCCTGGCGATCTGGATGGCCACCATCGTGCACGCCGTGCTGATCAACTCGGCGTGGCTGCGGTGGCGGGCCGGCTACCGCCCCTGGCACGCCCAGCCGGGATCGGGGGCGGCCGGCTCGTACC
>NZ_POTY01000141.1 GCF_003236315.1 Micromonospora craterilacus | reverse complement strand
CGCCCGGCACCCCCGACCCGGCCGACGCTAGGTGGCACCCGGGGGCGCGGAACCGCCCTGTGGACAACCGGCGGCCGGCGTACCCCGAGGTTGTCCACAGCCGTTGCCCGGTGCGCTCCGGCGGGCTATCTTGCGGCTCACCCGCCGGTAGGGTGGGCCGGGTGATCGTTGCTGTCGGCATCGATGTGGTGCTGGTCGACCGGTTTGCCCGGGCGCTGGCTCGCACCCCGCTGCTCGCCGACCGGCTGTTCACCGAGGCCGAGCGGTTCACGGCCGCCGGCAACCCACGGTCACCCGAGTCGATGGCCGCACGCTTCGCCGCCAAGGAGGCGGTGGCCAAGGCGCTCGGCGCTCCGGCCGGGCTGAGCTGGCACGACTGCGAGATCGTGGCGGATCCGGACGGCCGGCCCTGGCTGACCGTCTCGGGCACGGTCGCCGCGGCGGCCACCGAACGGGGTATCAATCGTTGGCATCTCTCGCTGTCGCACGACGGCGGGATCGCCTCCGCGATGGTGGTGGCGGAGCGCTGAGCGTCGGACGCGCCCGGGGCGCGGGAACGGGGTGTGACATGCGGCCGGTGTGGCGGGTGGCGGACGTACGCGCGGCGGAGAAGGCACTCATGGCCAGCCTGCCGGCCGGCACGCTGATGCAGCGCGCCGCGGCCGGGCTGGCCCGCCGCTGCGCGCTGCTGCTCGCCGACCGGGGCGGGGTGTACGCCGCGCCGGTGCTGCTGCTCGTCGGC
The DNA here is from genome assembly GCF_003236315.1 of Micromonospora craterilacus. Classification (GTDB taxonomy): domain Bacteria; phylum Actinomycetota; class Actinomycetes; order Mycobacteriales; family Micromonosporaceae; genus Micromonospora; species Micromonospora craterilacus. The sequence goes on along the minus strand of NZ_POTY01000141.1, from coordinate 17,624 downwards.
TCCGGCGACAACGGCGGCGACGCGTTGTACGCCGGCGCCCGCCTCGCCCGGCGGGGCGCGGCCGTGTCGGCGTTGCTGCTGACCCCGGGCCGCGCCCACGCCGAGGGGCTGGCCGCGCTGCGGGCCGCCGGCGGGCGGATCGTGGACCGCCCACCGTCGGTGGTCGACCTGGTGCTCGACGGGATCGTCGGCATCGGTGGCCAGGGTGGGCTGCGGGAAACCGCCGAGCAGTTGGCGGCGAGCCTGTTGCGTCACCACGGGCGCGACGGCGGACGGGCCACGGTGGTGGCGGTGGACGTGCCCAGCGGTGTCGCGGTGGACACCGGGGCGGTGCCGCTGACCGCGTCCGGCCGGCCCAACGCGGTACGCGCCGACGTGACGGTGGCCTTCGGCGCGCTGAAGCCGGCGCTCGCCGTCGGTCCCGCCGCCGCGCTGGCCGGTGAGGTGGAACTGGTCGACATCGGGCTGCAACCGTGGCTGCGGGGCAGCCCGGCGCTGCACGTCGTCGAGGGGTCGGACGTTGCCGACTGGTGGCCCCGGCTCGGTCCGGCCTCGGAGAAGTACAGCCGGGGCGTGGTCGGGGTGGCCACCGGCTCGGCGACCTACCCGGGTGCGGCGGCGCTCTCCGTCGGCGGTGCGCTGGCCGGGCCGACCGGCCTGGTCCGCTACGCCGGGGGTGCCCGGGACGAGGTGGTGCGTGAGCACCCCTCGGTGATCGCCACCGGCCGGGTGGTCGACGCCGGCCGGGTCCAGGCCTGGGTGTGCGGCTCGGGGCTGGGCACCGACGAGCAGGCGGCCGCGGAGCTGCGTGCCGTGCTCGCCGCGCCGGTGCCGGTGGTGCTGGACGCCGACGCGTTGACCCTGCTGGTGGACGGCTCCCTCGCCGACCAGCTGCGGCGGCGCGACGCACCCATCGTGGTCACCCCGCACGACCGGGAGTTCACCCGGCTCTGCGGCGAGGAGCCCGGCACCGACCGGGTCGCCGCCACGCTGCGGCTGGCCGCCTGGATGAACGCCGTGGTGCTGCTCAAGGGGGACCGCACGGTGATCGGCACGCCGGACGGCCGGGCGTACGTCAACCCGACCGGTACCGCCGCGCTGGCCACCGGGGGCACCGGCGACGTGCTGGCCGGACTGCTCGGCTCGCTGCTCGCGGCCGGGCTGCGGGCGGAGCGGGCCGCCGCGGCGGCGGCGTACCTGCACGGGCTGGCCGGCCGGGAGGCGGCCCGGGGCGGCCCGGTCACCGCGCCCGACGTGGTCGCCGCGCTGCGTCCGGTGCTGGCCCGCCTGCCCTGAGCGCCCTTCGCCCCTCACTCCGGACGCCGTTCCGGCGTCGCCCCGGACGGACCTGGCCGGGGCACCCCGCGGTGATCAGCGCGGAAAGTAGGGTGGAGGCATGTGGCAGGCCGAGGTACGTGTCGACCTTGACGCGATCCGGGAGAACGTGAGCCGGCTGCGCGCCGGCACCAACGCCGAGCTGATGGCGGTGGTGAAGGCCGACGGCTACGGGCACGGCATGGTCCCGGCCGCCCGGGCCGCGCTGGACGCCGGGGCGGACTGGCTCGGCGTCTGCACCCTGGACGAGGCGCTGGCGCTGCGCGCGGCCGGCATCGACGTTCCGGTGCTGGCCTGGCTGCTCGCGCCGGGGCTGCCGCTGCACACCGGCGTCACGGTCGGCGTCGACCTGGGGGTGGCGAGCCTGCCGCAGCTCGACGAGACGGTCGAGTCGGCCCGGCGCGCGGAACGCCCGGCCCGGGTGCACCTGAAGATCGACACCGGGCTGGCCCGGGGCGGGGCGACCGTCGCCGACTGGCCGGCCCTGCTCGACGCCGCCGCCAAGGCACAGGCCGACGGGCTGGTCGAGGTCGTCGGGGTGTGGAGCCACTTCGTGTACGCGGACATGCCCGGCCACCCGACCACCGACCGGCAGTTGGCCGTCTTCCACGAGGGCCTGGCCATGGTTGAACGGGCCGGGCTGCGCCCGCGCTACCGGCACCTGGCCAACTCGGCGGCCACGCTGACCCGCCCCGACACCCACTTCGACCTGGTCCGTCCGGGGCTGGCCGTCTACGGCCTCTCCCCGGTGGCCGGGGAGAGCTACGGGCTGCGGCCGGCGATGACCGCCCGGGCCCGGGTGATGCTGACCAAGCGGGTCCCGGCCGGCTCCGGTGTCTCGTACGGCCACACGTACACCACGGAGAGCGAGACGAACCTGGCCGTGGTGCCGCTCGGCTACGCCGACGGGGTGCCGCGGCACGCCTCGAACGCCGGTCCGGTGCAGCTCGGCGGGCGTCGGCGGACCATCTCCGGCCGGGTCTGCATGGACCAGTTCGTGCTCGACTGCGGCGACGACCCGGTGGCCGCCGGCGACGTGGCCACCCTGTTCGGCAGCGGCGCCGACGGCGAGCCCACCGCCGACGACTGGGCCGAGGCGGTCGGCACCATCAACTACGAGATCGTCACCCGGTTCGGCAGCATCCGGGTCCCGCGCGTCTACGACGGCGAGTTGCCGTGAGCGTGAGGAGTGGGGTGGTGCCGTGATGCGCATTCCTCGGCCACGGACCGCCACGGGGAAGGCGGCCGGCGTGGTCGGAGCGGTGCTCGGCGTGGCCGCCGCCGGGCTTGCCGCCGGTGTGGCCACCGAGCGCGCCCTGGTCCGTCGGCTCAAGGCCGACCCCGCCGACCCGTACGCCGGCGAGCCCTTCGGCGAGCAGCGGTTCGACGAGGCGTACCGGCTGGAGATGCCCGACGGCACCGACATCCACGTCGAGGTGGTCGAGCCGACCCGGCCGGTCGCCGGTAACCCGACGGTGGTGCTGGTACACGGCTTCTGCCTGGACATGGGCACCTTCCACTTCCAGCGCAAGCTGCTGGCCGAGCGGGGCGAGCACCGGATCGTCGCGTACGACCAGCCCGGGCACGGTTTGTCGAGCCGGCTGGAGAGCGGCGAGTACGACCTGATCGCGCTGGGGCGGACGCTGCGCCGGGTGATCGACGAGGTCGCCCCGGAGGGGCCGCTGGTGCTGGTCGGTCACTCGATGGGCGGCATGACCATCATGGCGCTGGCCGAGCTGTACCCGGAGATGTTCGGCGACCGGGTGGTGGGCACCGTGCTGATGGCCACCTCGGGCGGGCTGCTGGCGGAGACGAAGCTGGTCGCGCCGGCCCTGCTCGGCCGGGTCGGCGCTCCGGTGCTCTACATGGCCGGCAACGTCACCCGGTACGGCGGTGCGGTGATCGACCGGGCACGCAAGTCGACCACCAACGTGGCCTGGCTGCTCACCCGCCGGTACGGCTTCGGCACCCGCAAGCCGAGCCCGGCGCTGGTGTCGTACGTGGAGCAGATGAACTCGCGTACCTCGGCCGACACGGTGACCCGCTATCTGCGTACCATCGCAACCCACTCCCGGTTCCCGGCGCTGGTCGCGCTGGCCGGGACGCCGGTGCTGGTGATCGTCGGGGACAAGGACATGATCACGCCGATGACCCACTCGGAGGAGATCGTCCGGCGGTTGCCGCACGCCGAGTTCGTCAAGATCGAGGACAGTGGGCACGTGGTGATGCTGGAGCACGCCGACGAGGTCAACGCCGCGCTGACCGGCTTTCTCGACACCTGCGGCCGGGACGAGCGGTGAACCGCGTCGTCCTACCCACCGCCGCGGACACGCACACCTTCGGCCGGCGGCTGGCCGAGCTGCTGCGCGCCGGCGACCTGGTGCTGCTCACCGGCCCGCTGGGGGCCGGCAAGACCGCGCTGACCCAGGGGATCGGGGCCGGGCTGGGGGTGCTCGGCGACATCACCTCGCCGACGTTCGTGATCGCCCGGGTGCACCGGCCGGACCCGGTCGGCGGGCGTGGCGTGGCGCTGGTGCACGCCGACGCGTACCGGTTGGGCGACGCGAGCGACCCCCGGGCCGAGATCGACGACCTCGACCTGGACGCCTCGGTCGACGAGGCGGTGACCGTGGTCGAGTGGGGTGAGGGGCTGGTCGAGCAACTGGCCGAGGCGCACCTGCGGATCCGGCTCGACCGGCGGGAGGACGACACCCGGGTCGCCGAGCTGGTGCCGGTCGGCGGCGACTGGGCGCAGCGGCTGGCGGCCCTGGGCCTGGCTGCCCTGGGCTGAAGGCTGTCGTACCCACTGCCTACAGTGCCCGGGAACGATCCGACCGGTGAAAGGCTGCTGATGCCCGACGACGTTGCCACCCTGGACCTGCTGGCGTTGCTGCCGGAGGACTGGCGGGCGGTGCTCACCCCGCATCTCGACCCGGCCCGCACGGCCGCGCTGAGTGAGTTCGTCGCCAAGGAGTACGCGACCGGCACGGTCTTCCCGCCGGTCGAGGATCTGTTCTCCGCCTACCGGCTCTGCGCGCCGTCGGACTGTCGGGTGCTGATCCTCGGGCAGGATCCCTACCATCGCGCGGGGCAGGCGCACGGGTTGAGCTTCAGCGTGCGCGAGGGGGTCTCCGTGCCGCCGTCCCTGCGCAACGTGTTCAAGGAGCTCGGTGAGGATCTGGGCGTGCCGAAGCCGCGCAGCGGCAATCTCGACGGCTGGGCGGCGCAGGGTGTGCTGCTGCTCAATTCGGTGCTCACCGTGCGGCAGGGCACCCCCGGTTCGCATGCCAACCGCGGGTGGGAGGAGTTCACCGACGCCACCATCCGGGCGCTCGACGCCCTGGATTCGCGGGTGGTGTTCCTTCTCTGGGGCGGCTACGCGCGCAAAAAGGCCGCGCTGGTCGGCAACCCGCAGCACGTGGTGCTGGAGGCGGGTCACCCCAGCCCGATGAACCCGCGCGGTTTCCTCGGCAGCCGCCCGTTCAGCGCCGCCAACAAGGCGCTCGCCGACGCCGGCCTGCCCACCATCGAATGGGAGCGCTCAGCCGGCTGAGGGGCGGCGCTGGTCAGGCGGTGGAGCGACTCTGGTAGCGGCGTAGCAGTCCGGCGGCGCGTGGGTCGGCGAGTACCACCTCGACCAGTGGCACCACCCGGTAGGCCCGCTCGCCGTGGCGGACCTCGATCGGCTCGGGCAGCTCGTCGCACATGGTCGCCCGGACCTCGCCGAAACGGGTCAACCACCGGTGCGCGCCGGGCTCCTCCGGCTCCACCCGCAGCCCGCCGTACTCGCCCCACCGCTCGCTCCAGCGTTGGGCGTAGGCGGAGTTCAGCCACGCCGTGAAGGCGACGGAGTCGCGCCAGCGCACGGCGATCTCGCACCCGTCGGCGGGCACGGGAGCGCCCTGGAGGATCGCCGCGGTGCTGCCGGTCAACAGGTACGGCAGGTCACCGAGCCGGTCCAACAGGCGGTCGAGGTTCAGATCGTCGACGCGGTCGGCCAACGGACGCGCCGCGAGGTCAGCCAGCCGGGCGTCGAGATGTGCGTCGAGCGGCTCGACCACCACCGAAAGCTGCCGTTCCAGGGCCTCGAAGACGCGCTCGACCAGCCGGATGCTGGGCAGTCGCTGACCCTTTTCGAGATTTGCCAGGGTGGCCTGCCCGACGCCGGCCAGGTCGGCCAGCGCGCGCTGGGTGAGCTGCTGGCGTTCCCGCTCGCGGCGGAGGGCGGTGGCGATCTGGGTGGCGAGCCGGCTTCCGGTCATCCCCGGATGGTGGCGCATCCCGACGCCGCCTGAGGTAGCTCGGACGTATTCATGTCAGTTCGGTTCGGCCCTTGCGTGGACAGGGCGAGGACCCATGTCTCTTCCGGAGAGCCTGATTTCACGCCGAAATAAATATTTCGCTGTGAAATCAGGACGGTAAGGCAATGTAGCGGTGCGGCGTCACGGAGTGTGACGGGCGGCCGAGTCCGCGCAGCAGGGGCGCCCCGGCCGCCCGGGAGCCCCGGCCGCCCGGGAGCCCGGCCGCCCGGGAGCCCGGCCGCCCGGGAGCCCGGCCGCCCGGGAGCCCGGCCGCCCGGGAGCCCGGCCGCCAGGGCGGCGGGGTGGCGTCGGTCGGGTGGGCGTGCGGATAGGGTGGTTCATTGTGCTCGTACTCGTGGTGGACAGCTCGACCCCGGCGGTGACCGCAGCCCTGGTCGAGGTCACGGCGAGCGCGGTGACCACCCGGGCGCACCGGTGCACGGTCGACGCCCGTGCGCACGGTGAACTGCTTGCCCCGCAGGTCGACGCGGTCCTGGCCGACACCGGCGCCCGACCGGCCGACCTGGGCGCGATCGTCGCGGGGCTCGGCCCCGGCCCGTTCACCGGGCTGCGGGTGGGGCTGGTCACCGCCGCCACCATGGGGCAGGTGCTCGGCATTCCCGCGTACGGCGTCTGCTCGCTGGACGCCATCGGCTACCCGGCGGCGGCCGGCGAGCCGGTGCTGGCGGCGAGCGACGCGCGGCGCCGGGAGATCTACTGGGCGGTCTACGACGGCGCTGGCCAGCGCCTCGTCGGGCCGGAGGTCGGCGCGCCCACGGCCGCCGCCGAACAGGCCCGCGCGCTGGCCGTCACCGCCGCGGTCGGCGACGGAGCGCACCGGTACGCCGACGCCCTCGGGCTGCCCCTGCGACCCGAGCCGCGGTACCCGGACGCGACCGCCCTCGCCACCCTGGCCGCCGAGCGGATCCGCGCCGGTGCGCCCGGTGACCCGCTCACCCCGCTCTACCTGCGCCGTCCGGACGCGGTGGCGGCGACGGCGCGCAAACCGGTCCTGCCATGAGGGACCGGCAGCGAGAGAGCCTGGTGCACCTTGCCCGGTTCCGCTGGTGGCACATCGACGAGGTGCTGCCGATCGAGGCGGATCTCTTCGGCGCCGAGCGGTGGTCCGCCGCGATGTTCTGGAACGAACTGTCGCACGGGCACTTCTACCGGGTCGTGACCGACGACGGCGGCGCGGTGCTCGGCTACGCCGGGCTCGCCGTGGCCCCGCCCGACGAGGCGTGGGTGCAGAACGTCGCGGTCCGGCGGGACGTCCAGCGCCGGGGGGTCGGGCGGCTGCTGCTGGAGGCCCTGCTCGCCGAGGCCGCCCGGCAGGGCGTACGCGCCGTGCTGCTGGAGGTCGCGGCGGACAACGCGCCGGCCCAGCGGCTCTACGCGATGTACGGGTTCGAACCGATCGGCGTGCGGCGCGGCTACTACCAACCGAGCAACACCGACGCGCTGGTGATGCAGCGCATCCAGGACTGAGACTTCCATGGCTGACGAACCACTGATTCTCGGCATCGAGACCTCGTGCGACGAGACCGGCGTCGGCGTCGTACGCGGGCACACGCTGCTCGCCGACGCGCTCGCGTCGAGCGTGGACCAGCACGCCCGGTTCGGCGGGGTGGTGCCCGAGGTGGCCAGCCGGGCGCACCTGGAGGCCATCGTGCCGACCATGGAACGGGCGCTGACCAGGGCGGGGGTCACCCTCGCCGACGTCGACGCGATCGCGGTCACCGCCGGTCCCGGCCTGGCCGGCGCACTGCTGGTCGGGGTGGCGGCGGCCAAGGGGTATGCGGTCGCCGCCGAGAAGCCGGTCTACGGCGTCAACCACCTGGCCGCGCACGTCGCGGTGGACACCCTGGAGCACGGTCCACTGCCAGAGCCGGCGATCGCGCTGCTGGTCTCCGGCGGGCATTCGTCCCTGCTGCTGGTCGACGACCTGGCCCGGGGCGTGACGCCGCTCGGCGCCACCATCGACGACGCGGCCGGTGAGGCGTTCGACAAGATCGCCCGGCTGCTCGGCCTGCCGTTTCCGGGCGGGCCGTACATCGACCGGGAGGCTCGGGCCGGCGACCCGGCGGCCATCGCCTTCCCGCGCGGGCTGACCGCCGCCAAGGACCTCGCCGCACATCGCTACGACTTCTCGTTCTCGGGGTTGAAGACCGCGGTGGCCCGCTGGGTGGAGGCACGGCAGCGGGCCGGTGAGCCGGTCCCGGTCGCCGACGTCGCCGCGTCCTTCCAGGAGGCGGTCTGCGACGTGCTGGTCGGGAAGGCGCTGGACGCCTGCCGTACCAACGGCATCGAGACCCTGGTGATCGGCGGGGGAGTGGCGGCCAACTCGCGGTTGCGGGCGATGGCCGAGCAGCGGGCCGCCCGGCACGGCATCCGGGTACGTGTCCCCCGACCGGGACTGTGCACCGACAACGGCGCGATGGTGGCGGCGCTCGGCTCGCACCTGGTCGCCGCAGGTGTCGCGCCGAGCCGACTCGACCTGCCCGCGGATTCGGCCATGCCGCTGACCACGGTCAGCGTCTGAGGGAGGACGGGAACGTGATCGTACGGATGTGGGAGGCACGGGCGGAGCCGTACGGCGTCGCCGACCTGATCACCTGGGTCTGTGACACCGCCCTGCCCGAGTTCGAGCACGACCCGCTGCACCTGTCCAGCGAGGTGTTCTCCTCCACCGACCACCGGGTGGTGGTGATCTCGAAGTGGCGCAGCAGCCCTCGGCCGCTGCCCGAGCCGCCGGTGATGCTGCTCGCCCGGCCTCCGCACTCCTGGGACTTCACCCAGGTCGACCGCTGAACCTCAGCGGATGGTCACCGTGGTGGTGGCGGTGGACCGGTCGATCTCGCTGGTCCGGGCGGTGATCCGCAGCGTCCAGTCACCGGCCACCGGGAAGTGGATCTCGGCGCTGCCATGGTGCGGTTCCAGCGCGAAGACCTCGACGGTGATCGGCTCGATGCCCGCCTCCGGCAGGGCGGCGGTGATGGTCCACTCCGCCACCGGCAGCTCCTTCGCCTCGGGTGTGTAGACGTAGGCGTGCAGGCTGTTCGCCGTGCCGGCGGCCGCCGGGTAGACGTCGAACTGGAGCGTGAACAGGTCGGTGGTGAGCGACTGCGCGACGCCCTCCCGGGTCGCCCCGGCCGCCGTCGTGCCGGCCGTACGGCCGGGCGGGGTCTGCACGAGCACCGCGGTCAGCGCCAGCACCACCGCCGTCACCGCGAGTTCGACGCCGGCCGCCCGGGCGACCCGTCGGGGTTGGCCGGCGGCGACCTGCCGGCGGATCAGCCGCCGTTGCCAGGCCGCGACGGCCAGGATGCCGCCCAGCAGCGCGGCCTTGGCGCAGAGCAGGCGGCCGTACGTGCTGCCGAGCAGGGCCGACGGCCGGCCGAGTTCGATCGCGGCCTGGATGACCCCGGCGGTGACGAGCCAGGCCACGGCCAGCGTGGCCGCCCTCGACCAGGCCGGCAGGATCCGGGCGAGGACCCGCTCGTGGGTGCCCCGGAGCAGGAACATGGTGAGGGCGAGCAGCCCACCCAGCCAGACGGTGACCCCGGCGATGTGCACGGTGGTCAGCACGATGCTCACCGGCGGCACCGGCGAGGCGACCGGATGCCCGGCGACCGGCCAGGTGACCAGTCCGGCGACCCCCACCGCCACCAACGCTCCGGTACGCGGCCGGCCGGCGGTGCCCCGGGTGACCGCCGGCAGCAGCGCGGCGGCCAAGCCGACCAGCGCCAGTCGTACCGTCAGCACCACCCCGATGTCGCTGTCCGCGACCGCGCGGAGGTCGGCCGGGGACAACTGCCCGACCGGGGCACCGACCACCTGCGCGGCCTGCCCGACCCAGGTGCCCAGCGTGGCGGCGGCGACCAGGCCGAGCCCGACCAGCGCCGCGACCGTCGCCCCCCGCCGGGACCGGCGGCGGGGCCACATGGTCGCCGCGAGCAGCGGCGGGCCGACCGCCAGGAGCAATCCCAGGTACCCGACGAACCTGGCGACGGGCACCAGTGCCCCGGCCGGTGATTCGGACTCCGCCGCGGCCGGCAGCGGCGGGGTCGCCGAGGGTGCCCCGGCGGCGAAGGTGAAGCTCCCGGCGACCGGATGGCTGTCCGCCGAGATGACGCGGTAGCTGACCAGGTAGGTGCCGAGTGGCCGGTCGGAGGCCCGCAGCGCCATGCGCATGGTCCGGTCCCGGACCTCCGGGGCGCCGACGTTGATCCGCTTGCCGTCGGGTGCGAGGACCTGCACCCGGCCGGGGACGGCGGCGATCGGCTCGCTGAAGGTCACCAGCACCTCGCGCGGCGCGTACCCGAGGACCTCGTCGCGCAGCGGGGTGGTGGCCACCACGACGGCGTGCGCCGCCGCCGGGCCGGCGGGCACCAGGGCGGCGCACAGGGAGGCCAGGATCAGCCCGAGCAGGACAGCGGCTCGGGTACGGGTCGCCATCGGTCGGGGCTAGCTGCGGCGGAGCATGCGGTACGAGAGCAAGCCGCCGGTGCCGAGCGCACCGAGGAAGATCACCCAGATCAGGGTGTTGTTGATGCCGATCTGCGGGCCGGTGTTGGCCGATGCGGCGGCGAGCAGGCCGTCGTTGCCCGGCGCGGGCAGCGCCGCGGGCGGCAGCTCGGCCCAGCGGACCAGCCCGGTGCTCTCCAGCATCGTCATGTGGTCGCCGACGAAGGTGTTGGTCGCGTTGGCCAGGTCGCGGATGACCGGGTTGCGGGTGCTGGCCCGGACCGCGCTGACGACCGGGAAGATCTTGCCGTGGGCGACCCGCAGGCGGGTGACGAAGATCTGGTCGAAGCGGGCGCCGGAGGCGTTCTTCATCTCCGTCAGCCAGCCCTGCTGCTCGGTGGTCGGCGCGTTCGGAATGGCGGCGCCGAGCTTGTTCGCGGCCTCCACGGTGAGCCGATCCAGTTCCTCGTGCTGCCGGGCGATCTCCGCGCCGATCTCCCGGACCACCCGCGACTGCCCCTTCTCGGCGGCCATCTGCCCGGCCGGCATCTCCCACAGTCCGGCCAGCCGCACCCCGTCGAGCAGGGCCTGGTCGGCGGCGTTGAGTTGCTGGCCCGCTGGCGCGGCCAACGCCGCGCCGGGCAGCACGACGAGGGCCGCGGCGATCGTGGTGAGCAGCACCGCCAGGCGACGGGACCGGTTGCCCTGCCGGCGACGAGCGGAATCCAGCGGTGCCATGTCTGCGGTGCCTCCTCGGTCGGGAACCGATTTCTACGAGACGGGCGTCCGCACCCGCCGGCCGCCCGTCCGCACACTGGTACGGATCGTCCGGCCGATCAGTTCACCGTTCCCGAGACCGGCTCGCGACCGGGGTCAGCCGACGTCGAGCGGGTCGGCGAGCAACCGCTCGAAGGCCAGTTCGGCGGCACCGATCAGGGCGGCGTCCTCGCCGAGCTTCGGTGTACGCAGCCGGACGTGCTCCAGGCAGGCGGGCAACCCGTTGGAATTGAGCCGGCTACGCACCTGGGCGGCGGCGGCCAGGTACAGGTCGCGCATGGTGCCGCCGAAGATGACCATCTCCGGGTTGAAGATGTTGACCAGGTTGGCCAGGCCGAAGCCGAGCCAGTCGCCGGCCTGGCGTACCGCGGTCTGGGCCCGGGCGTCGCCGCGGCCGGCGGCGTCGAAGACCGCCAGCATCGCCTCCCGGCCCCGGGCGTCGGATCGGCCGGCGGCCCGGAGCAGCGCGTGCTCGCCGATCTCGGTCTCCCAGCAACCCCGGTTGCCGCATTCGCAGCGCACCCCGTCGCGGGCCACCACCATGTGCCCGACCTCGCCGCTGTAGCCGCCGTGCCCGGTCAGCCGCCGCCCGCCGGCGATGATCCCGGCGCCCACGCCGACATCGCCGTAGAGATAGATGACGTTGTCACAGCCGGCCGCCACGCCACGGGCATGCTCGGCGAACGCCGCCACGTCGGCCACGTTGCCGACCGTCACCGGCACGTCGACGCCGAGTTCCGCACCGAGCGCCGTGCCGATCGGCTCGTCCACCCAACCGGTGGTCGGGCCGAGCCGAACCAGCCCGTCGTCGCGGCGCACCATGCCGCAGACCGCCACCCCGGCACCGACGCAGACGGCCCCCTCCGGCAGCGCGTTCCGCATCTCCTTGACCGCCCCGGCCAGCAGCGGCGCGGCCTCCGCGGCGGTGAGACCACGCGGCCGGTCCAACTCCCGGCGGTCGAGCACCGCACCGCCGAGGCCGACCCGCGCGGCGCGCAGCCGGTCCACCTCGATGCTGTACGCGTACGCGAAGATCCGTTCCGACTCGGGCCGGACGACCAGCGACGGTCGTCCGGCCCGGCCGGTTTCCTTGGGCGCACCCTCGGTCACCAGGCCGGCCGCGGCGAGGTCGGCGGTGAGCGCGCCGATGGTGCTCCGGTTCAGCCCCAGCGTGTTCGTCAGCTCGGCGCGCGTGGTGGCGCCGTGCACGTGCACGTGGCGCAGCAGGGCGCCGAGGTTCTGCCGGCGGATCTCGTCCTGGCTCGGTCCTACGCGCATCGGGGCTTACTACTTTCGGTGGTGCGGATCAGCGGTTGCCGGTCGCGGCGGCTCGTCGTCGGGACAGCGCGTCGACGCTGGCGGCGAGCAGCAGCACCACACCGGTGACCACGTACTTGACGCCCGAGCTGTAGCCCATCAGGCCCATGCCGTTGGCGATCACCGCCACCACGGCACCGCCGAGGACTGCGTCCAGCACCCGGCCCTTGCCGCCGAAGAGGCTGGTGCCGCCGATCACCGCCGCGCCGACGGCGTAGAGCAGCACATTACTGCCGCCGGTGTTCGGGTCGACGGAGTTGGCCCGGCTGGCGGCGACGATACCGCCGATCGCCGCCATCGTAGAGCAGATCATGAAGACCGAGATGCGGATCCGGTCCACGTTGATGCCGGCCCGACGGGCGGCCTCCTTGTTGCCGCCGACCGCGTAGATGTGCCGGCCGTAGCTGGTGCGCTTGAGCACGAAGGTCCAGACCACCAGCAGCACGGCGATGATCGGCACGACGATCGGCACGCCCTTGAGCGAGGTGATCAGCACGTTGCGGCTGCGCTCGAGGTTGAGCACGTAGACGGCGATGCCGAGCACGAGAGCCAGCATGACGATGCGGCCCAGCACCACGGCCAGCGGGTCGTTGATCAGGCCGCGCGCCGCACGCTTACGGTAGCGGAGCAGTTGCACCGCGGCGAACCCGGCGACGGCGAACGCGGCCAGCGCCCAGCCGAGCACCGGCGACATGTTGTTGTTGGCGATCGCCACCAGCACCGGGTCGCGGACCGAGATGTTGCGGCCCTCCTCCATCAGCAGCAACACCACGCCCTGGAAGGCGAGGAAGCCCGCGAGGGTGACCACGAATGACGGGATGCCGACCTTGGCGACCAGGAAACCGAGCGCGGTACCGATCACCAGGCCGGTGAGCACGGCGGCGAGCACCGCGACGTACCACGGGTAGCCGAGAACGGTGACCACGTTGGCCAGCACCGCCGCGCAGACGCCGCTGGCGAAACCGGCCGACAGGTCGATCTCGCCCAGCAGCAGTACGAAGACCAGCCCCATCGCGATCAGGGTGACTGCCGCGCCCTGGGTCAACAGGTTGGCGAAGTTGCCGGCGGTGAGGAACGACGGCCGCATGATCGAGAAGATCGTGCAGAGGGCGAGCAGCCCGGCGACGGCGGGCAGGGCGCCGATGTCTCCGCCGCGTACCCGCCGCCAGTAGTCGCGGATGTGGCTGCCGATGCTGGATGGCGGAGCGACGGCGGCCGGCCCCTCCTGCGTGACGGCGGTGGTGCTCATGCCAGCCCTCCGCTGCGCTGCGTGCCGGCATCTGTCCGGCGTTGCTGATTCGCTCGCTGCGGCTCGCTCATGCCGACCCTCCGCTGCGCTGCGTGCCGGCATCTGTCCGGCGTTGCTGATTCGCTCGCTGCGGCTCGCTCATGAGACGCCTCCCGTGGTGCTGTCGGCCGGCGCGCCGTTGCCGTTGGCGCCCGTGTCGGCGGCGAGTCCGAGCCCGCCGGAACGACCGGCGGTGATCAGCTCGACCACCTGGGCGTGGGTGATGTCGGTGGTCCTCACCTGGGCGACCATCTGGCCGAGATAGAGCGCGGCGATGCGGTCGGAGACGGCGAAGACGTCGTTCATGTTGTGCGAGATGAGTACGACGGCCAGACCGTTGTCGGCCAGCCGGCGGACCAGTTCGAGTACCTGGGCGGTCTGCGCGACGCCGAGCGCGGCGGTCGGCTCGTCCAGGATTACCAGCCTGCTGTTCCAGAGCACCGCCTTGGCGATCGCCACGGTCTGGCGCTGGCCGCCGGAGAGGCTGGAGACGTGCTGGCGCAGCGACTTCACGGTGCGTACGGAGAGCCCGGCCAGGGTCTCCGCGGCCATCTGTTCCATCGTCGGCTCGTCGAGGACGATGCCGCTGCGCTTCTCGCGGCCGAGGAACATGTTCTGCACGATGTCAAGGTTGTCGCAGAGTGCGAGGTCCTGGTAGACGACCTCGATGCCGAGCCCGGCGGCTTCCCGCGGGTTGTTGATGCTCACCGGCCGGCCGTCGAAGACGAACTCACCGGCGTCGGTGGGGTGGATGCCGCTGATGCACTTGACCAGGGTCGACTTGCCGGCGCCGTTGTCGCCGACGAGCGCGGTCACCTCGCCTGGATAAGCGGACAGGGCGACGTTGCGTAGAACCTGGACGGGACCGAAGCTCTTGTCGATCCCGCGTAGCTCCAGCAGTGGGGTCGCGGACACGGGGTTCTCCTATCACGGAGGGAGATCGGGGCCCGTCCAGCGGCGTCGCCTGGGCGGGGGTGCGGTCAGCTGATGCCCGCGTCGGCGCAGAGCTTGGCGAAGTCGGCGGCGCAGATCTCGTCCTTGGTCACGTAGCCGTCAGCGATGACGTCCTTGACGTTCTCCTTGTAGATCGCCGCCGGGGTGAGCAGGACGGACGGCACGTCGCGGCCACCCTCCGGGTCCTTCACCGTCTGGCCGGTCCCCTTGCGCTCGCCCTTGGCCAGCGCGATGGCCAGCTCGGCGGCGGCGTCCGCCTCCTTCTTGACCGCCTTGTAGACGGTCATGCACTGGTCGCCGGCGAGGATGTTCTGCAGCGCCTGCGGGTCGGCGTCCTGCCCGGTGACCGGGACCTTGCCGTTGAGGTTGTTCTTCTTCAGCACGGAGATGGCAGCGTTGCCGAGGCCGTCGTTCGCGGACAGCACTCCGTCGATCTTGCCACCGGCCTTGGTGAGCTGCTGCTCGAAGATGGTCGCGGCCTGGGCGTTGTCCCAGTCCGGCACCGAGTCGTCGGCGACCTTGGTGTATTCGCCGGAGTCGAACTTCGGCTTGAGCACCGAGTCGTAGCCGTTCTTGAACAGCGTGGCGTTGTTGTCGGTCGGCGAGCCGTTCAGGTACGCGATCGCCGGCTTCTGCACGCCCGCGTCGGTCAGGCACTTGACCAGGCCCTCGCCCTGGAGTCGGCCGACGGCCTCGTTGTCGAAGCTGACGTAGTACTCCGCCGAGCCGCCGAGGGTGAGGCGGTCGTAGTCGATGGTGGCGACGCCCTGCGACTTGGCCTTGTCGAGAACGGCCTTGCCGGTGCCGGAGTCCAGGTTGACGATCATCAGCACGGTGACGCCACCGGTGATCATCTGGTCGGCGATGGTCTGGAAGGCGTTCTTGTCGCCCTGCGCGTTCTGGATGTCCGCCTTGATGCCGGCCGCGTCGAACGCTTCCGCCAGAAACTTGCGGTCGGCGCTCTCCCAGCGGACCGAGGACTTGCTGTCCGGCAGGATCACGCCGATCTTCGGGGTCTTGTTGGAGCCGGCCTGGTCGCCATCGGATTCGTTACCACAGGCCGTCATGCTGCCGAGGGCCAGCAGGCCCACGGCGCCGACGGCGAGGAAGCCCTTGCGCATGTGCAGGGTCCTTTCGATGGTGGGAAGAGGGTGTCGGTGTTGTTTTGTTGTGCCCGGCAACGTATTCCGCGTCACACTTCAGCACAAGAGCGTGGTGGCCATGAGTTTGTTGTCGGCGGTAACAATTCAGCAACGCCCCCGACACCCCGCCGCCACGACGGCCCCGTCAGCGAGCCAAACGCGCTGGTCGATGGCTTGGGCCGGCGGGGTCGGCGGAGTTCCGGTGCCGAGCCGCCGAGGGGCGGCCGGCCGACATCGGCGCGCCGCCGGGTCGCCGGCCGGATCTGGCCCCGGCCGTCTCGCCCGCGTCAGGCGGTGGCGAGCGGAGCGGTGCGGGCGTCGGTGAGGGCGACCAGGTCCGCCGGGGCCAACTCGACCTGAAGGCCACGGCGGCCCGCCGACACGTACACGGTGGAATGGTCCAGGGCGGAGGCGTCGAGCACCGTGGGCAGGCGCTTGCGTTGCCCGAGCGGGCTGATGCCGCCGCGCACGTACCCGGTGGCGCGCTCGGCCGCCACCCGCTCGGCCAGCGTGGCGCGCTTGCCGCCGGCTGCCGCAGCGAGCGCCTTGAGGTCCAGCTCGCCGGTGACCGGCACCACCGCCACGGTGAGCACGCCGTCCACCTCGGTCACCAGCGTCTTGAAGACCCGCTCGGGTGCCACGCCGAGCACGGCGGCGACCAACGCGCCGTAGTTGGGGGCGTCCGCCGGGACGTCGTACGGGTGGGTGCGATGGTTGATCTTCTGCTTCGCCAGCAGCGCCATCGCCGGCGTACCCCGTCCCGCCATGCCCGCCAACCTAATCCCCGGCCCGGCCCGAGGGCCAGCGGCTTGCGGCCCGGCTCAGTTGACCGGGCGGCAGACCAGCACCGTCGGCGCCCCGGCGACTCGGGTCAGCACCAGACTCGCCGGCTGGTCGCCGCTGAGCCGCAGGTCGCGCCGGAGCCGTTCCGGTTCCAGCGCGGAACCGCGCTTGAGGATCTCCACCCGGCCGACCCGGCGCTCCCGCAGCAGCGCGCGCAGCCGCTTGAGCGAGAACGCCAGCACGTCGGTCACCTCCAGGCAGCGGGCGTACGGCGTCGACGCCGCCTCGTCGGCGTAGAGGTACGCGATGGTCGGGTCGGCCAGCGTGGCGTCGAGGTTGGCGGCCAACTCGGCGACCAGGTGGGCGCGGACCACCGCCGCATCCGGGTCGTACACGAAGCGCCGCACCGGCCCGACCTGCGCGTCCACCGCTCCGGATCCGGTGAGCTGGTAGGCCGCCGCACCGGGCCCTTCCGCCAGCAGCGTCGCGCGGCGGGGGGTTTCGGCGAGCGGGCCACACCAGAGGGCCGCCTCGACCAGGTCGCCGTCGACGCTGACCCACTCGGCCTCGGCACCGGCCGGGATGAGGGCGTGGTCGAGGCCCGGAGCGACCTTCACCACCGTGTACGGCACCCGTTCGGCCAGCCCGGTGACGAAGTCCCACGGCGGCGAGTACGAGTTGGGGTCGAATATCCGGCGGCCGGTGCCGGCCCGGCGGCGGGCCGGATCGCAGAAGACCGCCCCCACCCGGGTCACGTCGAACGCGGTCGCGTCGCCGCACTCGACGGTGAACAACTCGGCCAGCCCCGCCGCTCGCGCGTTCGCCTCGGCCAGCGCGGCGGTGACCGGGTCGGCCTCCACGCCGTACACCCGGATGCCTTCGCGGGCGGCGGCGAGCGCGTCGGCCCCCAGCCCGCAGCCGAGATCGGCCAGGCTCGTCACCCCGGCGGCGCGCAGCCGCTGGGCGCGGCGGCGCGCGACGACCTGCCGGGTGGCCTGCTCAAGGCCCGGCCGGGTGAAGAACATCCCGGCCGCCGCCGACCCGAACTTGCCGGCAGCCTTGCGGCGCAGCTCCGCCTGGGTCAACGCCGCCGCCGCCAAGCCGGCCGGCACCCCGGCCGAGCGGAGCGCCGCCGCCGCGGCCAGCGGGTCGCCGCCGGCCACCCGAGCCGCCGCATCGAGCACGGCCGACCCCTCGGCGGTACGCAACGCCGCCAGCTGCTCCAGATCCACCCGCCCATTGTTCCGGCCTGCCCCTGAC
>NZ_POTY01000140.1 GCF_003236315.1 Micromonospora craterilacus | reverse complement strand
GCCACGCACCGGGCCGTCGAAATCCGGGTCGTACGGCGGCTCGCCGGCAAACTCGGCGTCCGCGGTCTGCCGGGTCGCCTGGGCGGTACGCGCGCCCCGCCCGGCCGCCGCCGCCCGAGCCGCCGCGATCGCGCTGCTCACCCGCGCACCACCGGTGCTGCCGTTGCCGTTGGTCGCCGGGACCTGTCGCGGCGGGACGGACGACTTCGGTCCGGCCCCTGCCGCAGAGTGTGAGCCGCCCGGTGCACCGTTCCGACCCGCCGGAACGCCAACCTGACCCGCCCGGCCACCCGGAGCACCGGCCTGAGCCGCCGGGCCACCCGGAACGCCAACCTGACCCACCCGGGCACCCGGAGCACCGGCCTGAGCCGCCGGGGCATCCGGCGTGCCGGACTGACCTGCCCGGCCGTCCGGAGCACCCTCGTGACCCGCCGGGGCACCCGGCGCCGGTGTGGCGTCGGGCGGTGCGGGCCGGCCGCCCGGGCGGGCTGCCTCCGGCCAGTCGTCCGCCGAATCGCCGTTCCCCGCTGCGGCGGTCGGGGCGGAGCCACCCGGGCGGGCCGGTTCCGGCCAGCCCTCGTCGTCCTCGCCGGTGGCAGACGCCGAGTTGCCGGACCGGCCAGCGGCGGGCCCGTCACCGGACCGGCTGCTACCGGAGACGTCACCACCGGACCGGCCACTACCGGTGACCTCACCACCGGACCGGGCCGCGCTCGAAGAGTCACCATCAGGGCGACCCGCACCGGAATCGGTACCGGGCCCGGCGGCGGCACGGGGGCCGGCCGATCCGGCCGGGGCAGCGCTCCGAGCAGGGGCGGGCGACGTCCCACCCCGCTCGCCGGCCACCTCGCACCGGATCTGCCAGCGTTCGCCCAACTCCTCGTAGAGGGAGTCGATCAGCAGGTCGGGTTCGTTCGAGAGGGCCTGTGCATGAAATGGGTAACGGAAGGTCAACACGAGCGTCTGGCCGTCGACCTCGCGCACCGTGGCCTCGCGCGCCCAGGCAGCGACCTTCTTGCTCTTGCGACCGACCTTGCCGACCACCTCCGGCCAGATCCGGCGCACCGCGGCCGCATCGAGCACGCCGGGTTTCACCGAACCCGGCCTGGGCGGCTCGGGAGTGGCCGGATCGGGCATGACGGCCGACGCGGGCACCGGACGGCGGGCGGTGTCCACCCCGGTTGAGCCACCGGCCGGCGTACCGGTCGTTCCCTGGTCACCACCGTTCGCGGCAGCCGCTCCCCGGGCACCGGTGCTACCGCTGGCCGCTCCTCGGGCACCGGCACCAGCAGCGGCGGCGCGGGCGGCGGCCACCCCGGGCTGGGCACCGGGCGCCGCCGGCTCGCCGGCGGTCCCGGCCTGGGTCACGGCGGCAGCCGCGGGCGCGGCGGGAGGCTGGGTGCGTACCGTGGCGGGGGCGGAAGCTGGTGCGGAGTCGGCGGCGGCCAGCGGCGCGTCGGTGCCGGCGAGGGTGAGCCGGCGCTCCATGCGTTCGAGGCGCTGGAGCAGGCCGCCGGTGGTGTCGTCGACGCCGGGCAGCAGCATCCGGGCGCAGATCAACTCCAGCAGCAGCCGGGGCGCGGTGGTGCCGCGCATCTCCACCAGGCCGTCGTTCACGATGTCGGCGCAGCGGGACAGGGTGCCCGGACCGAGTCGCTGGGCCTGGGCGGCCATCCGCTCGATCTGGTCGTCCGGCCCGTCGATCAGGCCCTTGGTGGCGGCATCCGGCACCTGCTGGAGCACGATCAGGTCGCGCAGGCGTTCCAGCAGGTCGGAGGCGAACCGGCGGGGGTCGTGCCCGGCCTCGGCGACCCGGTCGACGGTGGCGTACGCGGCGGCGCCGTCCCCGGCGGCGAGGGCGTCGCACATCTCGTCGATCAGCGCCGAGTCGGTGACGCCGAGCAGCGCGGCGGCCCCGGCGTAGCTGACGCCGTCGGGGCCGGCACCGGCGATGAGCTGGTCGAGCACGGAGAGGCTGTCCCGGGCGCTGCCGCCACCGGCGCGCACCACCAGCGGGAAGACCGCCGGCTCGACCTGCACTCCCTCGGCCTCGCAGAGCTGCTCAAGATACGGCCGGAGCACCTTCGGCGGGATCAGCCGGAACGGGTAGTGGTGGGTCCGCGACTTGATCGTGCCGAGGACCTTCTCCGGCTCGGTGGTGGCGAAGATGAACTTGACGTACTCCGGGGGCTCCTCGACCAGCTTGAGCAGGGCGTTGAAGCCGGCCGACGAGACCATGTGCGCCTCGTCGATGACGTAGATCTTAAACCGACTGCTGGCCGGTGCGAAGAACGCCTTCTCCCGCAGCTCGCGGGCGTCGTCGACGCCGCCGTGGCTGGCCGCGTCGATCTCGATGACGTCGATCGAGCCGGCCCCGTCGCCGCTCAGCGAGCGACACGAGTCACAGGTGCCGCAGGGCTCCGGGGTGGGACCGTGCTCGCAGTTGAGCGAGCGGGCCAGGATGCGGGCGCTGGACGTCTTGCCGCAGCCGCGCGGCCCGGAGAAGAGGTACGCGTGGTTGAGCCGCCCGCTGCGCAACGCCTGCGACAACGGCTCGGTGACGTGCTCCTGCCCGATGACCTCGGCGAAGGTACGCGGCCGGTACTTGCGGTAGAGCGCCAGTGCCACGGCGTCCCGCCTCCTCTCGACCGCGCCATTCTCCGTCGCCACGCCCCGCCTGACCACCCACCCCGCTGGTCGAGGTGCAAGGAAGGGCACCTTATTAACGCCTCCGGTAGAGGAGGGGCCCCTTGTTAACACCTGAGCCGGGCGCGGTAGCTCGGCGGGCGAGTGGGCTGGCGGCGACGGACGCCGGAGACAGAAAGGCCCCCCGTGCACCCGGCAGAGCTCGCTTATCCTTGCTGCCTTCCGGCCCTGGGGAGGTTCACGAGATACCGCCGCACGGGAGGTGCCTCCACCCTACCCGACCCCCGGTCGATCTTCAGGGGGTGGTGGGGTGAGCGGCCCCACGAAGACCTGTATCCTGTTCGACGGAGGATTCGCCTAGAGGCCTAGGGCGCACGCTTGGAAAGCGTGTTGGGTTCACACCCTCACGAGTTCGAATCTCGTATCCTCCGCCAGCCGCACCGGCAAGAAGGTGCAGATCAGGCCCGGTCTCACGACCGGGCCTGATGATCTTTAGGGGACTAGTAGGGGAACGGCTGCGGCAAGTCGGCAGACACCGGACGCAGTGGTGGCGGCTCGTCCCCGCCCGCCAGCCGCTGGTGCACGGCGGTCACGTAGCCACGCGCCACGCCCTTGCGCCGCGCCTTGGCCAACTCGGCCTGGTGCCGCTCGATCAGCCGCCGCCGGTCCCCCGCGCCCACCGCGCCTGCTCGATGGCCTGCTCGGCCCGCGCGTCGGTAACGGTCATGTCGAATTTCCCTAGGGTTCATCGGACATGCGCCGGAACGGGGGTGGCCCGTTGATCCGCCCCTGGTCACCGATGCGGACACGATCACTATCGGCTGAGTGACAGTCATGTTCCGTAGCGGCGCGGCAGGCCCCTACCTTCGTGCCTTTGCCGCTCCGGGCCCCCTCCGGAGCGGGTGATCCCGAGGAGATTCCCCTTGCGTACGAAGTTCACTACGGCCGGTGTGGCCGTGTTCGCGCTCATGGCCATCGCGTGTGGTGCCGGCGAGAGCGACACGGCCGGCCCCGGAGCGCAGGACCAGGCGGCCGGGGCGGCGGAAAAGGGCGGCGAGAAGAAGAGCGACAAGAAGGGCGGAAAGAAGATCGTCCTGGAAGTGACCGGCCCGAAGACCGCCGACGTCACCTACGGACTGAACGCCGACCAGTCCCAGGCCAACGGGGCAAAGCTGCCCTGGAAGAAGGAGCTGACATCCAAGGAGACCATCGTCATCCCGACGATCGTGGCGCAGTCGAAGGGCTCCGGCAAGATCAAGTGCAAGATCACAATCGACGGCGAGGTCGTCAAGGAGAACGCGTCCGAAGGCGAGTTCGCGGTAGTCACCTGCACGGCCGATAACTTCTGACAGGTCCGCGTGCAGAAGCGGCCCCACCCTCCCACCTGGGAGAGCGGGGCCCTTCGCGTTGGTCGGCCCTAGCGGGGCGGTCGTGGCGGGTAAGTGGTGATGCTGCACGACAAGGTTCGAATCTCGTATGCTCCGCACTCGCCCACCATCGGGCAGACGTGAGGGCCCGACCAGGTCGGGGCCTTTTCGTGTTCGGCACGCGCGTGCCCCCGCAGCGGTTCGCGGACAGCCGTCACCGGCTACTCGCCGAGGAGGCGTACTTTCCCCGCGTTGCACGGCCCCGTTCGCGCTGGCCACCGCGGCGGATCACCGCATCGCCGGCTACCTGGACAACCAACTTCAGGGGCAGGTGGTTAGCGAGCAGGCCGACATCGCAGCGATACTGGCCGCGTGGGAAAACGTGCGCGGCGAGACGCTCTCCCACTGGCAGTCGGTCGACCTGATCAGGGAGGTGGCGGAGTCATGGAACTGACCGGAAACTCAGAACTGCCAAGCGCCCGGTGGCGCAAGAGCAGCCGCAGCAGCGGCAACGGCGGGGACTGCGTCGAGGTCGCCGACAACCTGCCCGGCGTGGTCGGCGTACGCGACTCGAAGGACCCGACCGGCCCGGCGCTGGTCTTCACCCCGGCCGCTTGGCGCGCCTTCGTCGCCGAGATCAACCGGCCCGCCTGACCCGTCGTACACATGTTCTATCCACAGGCTGTGGACGCGGGGTGAGTTACCAGCTCAGCGCGGTCGTCGCGGACGCCGAACTGCTGCGCGAGGAGACCCGTGAGCTGGACCATGCCGTCCTCGGCGGGTTGCGCCAGGACTTCGCCCTGCTGCCGGTGACCCCGCAGCTGGTGCAGGAGCTGACCGGCACGCCGCCGGACTACGCGATCGACGAACCCGGCCCGGAGTCGCCGTTCACGCTGATCCTCTCCCCCGCACTGACCGAGGTGCTGGCCCACTGGTCACAGCGCGGTCCGCTGGCGTACGTCGAGGCGGAGTTCGCCGGTGGGGTCGGGCACCAGGCGTCGGCGGTCTGGTTGGGTGGCGCCCTGGCCTGGGGGCCGCGCTTCGACGCGGCGCTGGGCGGCCCGCGCCCTGACTGGCCGATCAATGCCGCGCTGATCGAGCTGGGCGCGGAACCGGGCCGGTGGATCGACCCGTTCGCCGAACTGGGTCTGCATGTCGAGCGCAGCACCGAAGGCTGGCTGGCGCACGGGCGGCGCGGGCTGAGCGCCGACTACTGGGACGAATTGGCCGACGAATGGGAGGCTCGGCAATAACCTCTCCGCTCCCGTCCCGTTGGGGACTGGGGGATTTCCAATGAAACTGCGGCAATTCGGCTTCATCGCCACGTTGATTCTGGCTGCCTCGATCTCGGGCAGCGGACCCGTACCACCGGGCACCTTCGCCGTGCCCGAACCCGTCGCATCGGTCACCGTGGTCGACCTCGACGGGTTGGCCGACGTCGACTTCGGCGCCACCGAGGGCGAGCTGACCCGGCGCGGCATACTCCGCACCGACGTCGACGCCTGCGGCCCGACGCTGGCCGGGCACGACATGATCAGCCCGATCTTCATCGACAACCGGCTGGTGCTGCTCTGGGCCGGCGCCCCGGTCCGCACCCCGGAGGGGATCGCGGCCGGCACGCCGATCGCCGAGGTCCGGGCCACATATCCGGAGGTACGCCAGCTTCGCGCTCCACAGGGGACGCATCGCTTCGACGGGCTGCTCGCCCGCGACGGCGACCGCGCGTACCTGTTTCTGCACGACGGGCGCACGGTCCGCAAGATCATCGCCGGGTACGCCGACTGGGCGCACCGCCTCTTCGTCGAGGGCCACGGCCCCTGCTGACATCGGGATCTTGGTACGAGGCTGCCCTCCGAGGGGCGGACCCGTACCAAGATCTCGTCGCAGTGGGTCAGTAGTAGAGGCCGCCGGTCTGGGGGGTGGCGAGGCGGCGGCCGTACCACTTGGGCCAGACGAAGTCGGTACGCATGCTCAGGCCACTCCATGCGGTGGACTGCGGAACCAGCCCACCGGAAGCACCGTGGAACAGGGCAACCGAGCCGGATCCGAGCCCGGCCTGGTCGCCGGTCACCTCTTCACCGGGCGACGCCACGATCGCGTCCAGCGGACCGGTCCCGTTGAGGTTGAGGATCGCGACCGAGCCACCGAACCTGTCACCCCGCTCTGCGCCGCCGGGGACGACCGGGTGGTTCTGGTCGAAGCCCTGGGCACCGCTGCCGGTCAGCCCGGCGGCAGAACCCTTGAGCAGGGCGACCATGCCCGCCTCGGCCCTGGTACCGATCGCCTCGCCGGGCGCGCCCACCAGCACGTCGGCCCGGCCGTCGCCGGTCACATCGCCGACCGCGAGCGTCGCACCGAACAGGTCACCGGCCTCCGGCGACCCCGGAACCCCGGCCGTACGCTGGCTGAAGAGCTTCACCGCACTGCTGGACAGGCCGCCGGCCCGGCCGGTGAAGACCGCGACCATGCCCTCGTTGCCCTTCGGGCTCTGCGCGAACGGCGCACCGGCGATCACCTCGCCGAGCCCGTCGCCGTTCACGTCGCCGACCGCCAGCGCCATGCCCAGCTGCCAGACATAGCTGTCGCTACGTCCGGTCGCCTTGCGCAGCGCCGCCCCGGTGACCGAAGTGGCCCCGCTGAGCTTCACGCCGCTCGCCGAGCCCCACATCAGCGTGATCATGCCGCTGCCGGTCGAGGAGGTGCCGACGTTCTCCTGCGGTGCGCCGATGACCAGGTCGGCGTACTTGTTGTTGTTGACCTTCCCGATCGCGAGCGTCCATCCGAAGTGGTCACCGCGTTCCGCCGCGCCGGGCACCGCGGCCTGGTTCTGGTGCAGCTGCTGGGCACCGGTGGCGGTCAGGCCGCCGGTGCCGCCGTACAGGACGGTGACCGCGCCGGCCTCCTTGATGGTGCCGATCGCCTCGCCGTATGCCCCGATCGCCAGGTCGTCGCGCCCGTCGCCGTTGATGTCACCAGCCGCGAGCGCCGACCCGAACAGGTCATCCTTCTCCGAGGCACCCGGTACGCCCGGCGTGTTCTGGGTGAAATGCTTCGCCGAGCCGAGCACCAGTCCGGTGCGGCTGCCCGGAATCACCCACACCCCACCGGCGTGGACCTTCGCGCTCGGGTCGAACTCACCCTGGTCACCGATTGCCAGGTCGTCGTAGCCGTCGCCGTTGAAGTCGCCGGCGGCGAGGGCTTCCCCGAAGCTGCCGCCCCCGCCGGCCGGTGAGACGGCGGTCGCGTAGTAGTCGACCTGCGGCGCCGATGAGTAGCGCACCACGACCACGCCGGCCGGTGACTGGGGCAGGCGGTGCTCGAAGGGATCGGCGGCGACCGCGATGTCGTCGACGCCGTCCCCGTCGAAGTCGGACCGGGTGGCTCCGGTCCCCTTCATCGGGGTGACCGCCTTCGCCACCCGGTGATACTGCAGGACCACACCATCGCGGGTGACCGTCCGGAACTCGTCCGCCGCCCGCGCGGGCGTACTCACCGCCATGCCGGCCAACACCGCCAGCACGGACACCCCGGCGACTCTCCGTCGCATCAGAAACCCCCGCTTCCCCGTAGACGCCCCAATATCATCGGGGAGGCGTAGACCGATAGCTATGTCCGGCCGGACAGACCTGCCGACCTGGACGGTCGGTGCGGAGACCCGCCCGCCTCACCAGCTGATCGGCAGCTCCGAGGGGCCGAGGATGGCGTGGCCCTGCTTCCACCGCACCTCGTCCGGGGCCACCGCCAACCGCAACCCCGGCAACTCCTGTAGCAGCAGCGCCAGCGCGACCCGGACCTCCAGGGCACCCAGGTGCGCGCCGATGCAGTAGTGCGGGCCGTAACCGAAGGAGAGGTGCGGGTTCGGGTCCCGCCCGAAGTCCATCCGCTCCGGGTTGGTGAAAACCCGCGGGTCCCGATTCGCGGCGTCATGCGACGGGATCACGATGTCGCCCTCGGTCAGCCGCGCGCCGCTGGGCAGCGTCACGTCCGCCATCACCCGCCGGGGCATCTCGTCGCCGTTGGACGTCGAGTGCAGCCGCTCCAGTTCGGCAACCGCCCCGTCCATCTGCTCCGGGTGCTTCAGCAGGTGATCCCACGCGTAGTCGTGCCCGGCGTACGGGCGGGTGCGCAGCAGGTACACGAAGGTCGAGATGGAGCTGGCCGTGGTTTCCCACCCACCGACGATCAGCGAGAGGGGAAGCTTCACCTGGACATCCACCGGCTGGTCCGCCGCCGCCGTGGCGATCCGGGTCATCAGGTCACCGGCTGGACAGCCCCGCCGCTGGTCCAGCTGCTGCCACAGGTAGCCGCCCATCTCCTCGGCGGACCGGGCGGCCTCGGCCCGGCTGAGGTCGCCCGAGCCCATGAACATGTCGCCCCAGCGACGGAACTGTGCCCGGTCCGGCTCCGGCAGGCCGAGCAGGTCGGAGATGACGTTCAGGGCGAACGGTACGGCGAAGTCGCCGACCAGGTCAGCCCGACCGTTCTTGGCGACCAGCACGGCGAGCTGGGCCTCGGCGGCCGCCCACACCGTGTCGCCCAGCCCGGACACGGCGGGCTTGGTGAAGCTGTCCTTCACCGTGCCCCGGACGGCGGCGTGCTCCGCACTGTCCATCCCGAGCATCGTCCCGGACACGTCGACCTGGTCGGCGTGGGCGGCGGCGGCCCGGGAGAACAGCTCCTGCCGGCGGAGCACCTCCCGGACGTCGTCGTACCGGCAGATCAGCAGCGCCGGCAGCCATTCTCCGCCCACCTGCCGGACGACCGGCACGATGCCGGACTCGGAGGCGGCGAACTGTGCGTAGTAGGGGTGCTTGTCCGGGCCGGGCGTCCGGTCGACACCGTTAGCGTCGACGTGGAAAGGGTGCGGCACGGGATTAGCGTCGCCGGGAACCATAAGAAACCTTCGCACGATATCGGAGCGAAGGCAATCAATCACTTACAGTGACGTCCACCCCGGGTGGGCCACCGCCCGGTCACCACCATGGGCCGCTGCTCTGCGGGCCGGCGATCCGGGCACCGTAGTTCGTGAGCTGGACGCGGTCGGTGTTCAAGGAGCGCCCGCTCCACGAGCCGGACAGCGGGACGAGCCCGCCGGAAGCACCGTGGAACCGGGACAACGTGCCGGAGCCGTATCCGACGAGGTCGCCCGCGACCTCTTCCCCGGGCGACGACACGATCGCGTCCAGCGGGCCGGTGCCGTTGAGGTTGAGCAGCGCCGCCGAGGAGCCGAACTGGTCGCCCTTCTCCGCAGCGCCCGGCACGACCGGGTGGTTCTGGTCGAAGCCTTGGGCACCGCTGCCGGCCAGCCCGGACGAGGAGCCCTTGAGCAGGGCGATCATGCCCGCCTCGGCCTTCGTGCCGATCGCCTCGGTGTACGCACCGACCAGCACGTCCGCCCGGCCGTCGCCGGTCACGTCACCCACCGCGAGCGTCGCGCCGAACCGGTCCTGATCCTCCGGCGAGCCCGGCACCCCGGCCGTACGCTGCGTAATGATTTTCACGGCGCTGCCGGACAGGCCACCGGTCCGGCCGGTGAAGACCGCGATCAGGCCCCCGTCGAGGTGTGGCGTCTGGGCGTTCGGGGCCCCGGCGATCACCTCACCCAGCCCATCCCCGTTCACGTCACCGATCGCCAGCGACATGCCCAGGTACCAGGCGATCGTGTCGCTGCGCCCGGTCGCCTTGTACACCCCCGCACCGGTGACCGAGGTGGCGCCGCTGAGCTTCACCCCACTCGCTGAACCCCACATCAGCGTCACCATGCCGGTGCCGTTCCAGATCGACTGGCCGTCGTTCTCATGCGGAGCACCGATGACCAGGTCGGCGTACTTGTTGTTGTTGACCTTCCCGATCGCGAGGGCCATCCCGAAGTGGTCCCGGCGCTCCGCCGTGCCGGGCACCGCAGCCTGGTTCTGGTGCAACTGCTGGGCACCGGTCCCGGTCAGGCCGCCGCTGCCGCCATAGAGGACGGTGACCGCGCCGGCCTCCGCCACGCTGCCGATCGACTCCTTGAAGGCACCGATCGCCAGGTCGTCGCGCCCGTCGCCGTTGATGTCACCGGCCGCGAGCGACGCGCCGAACCCGTCGTAGTTCTCCGACTCGCCGGGGACGCCCGGCGAACTCTGGTTGAAGTGCCTGGTCGAGTCGACCAGCAGGCCGGTACGGCTGCCCGGGATGATCCAGACACCGCCGCCGTAGGCCTTGTTCCTGGTGTCGATCTCGTCCGCGTCGCCGATGGCCAGGTCGTCGTAGCCGTCGCCGTTGAAGTCGCCCGCGACCAACGCGATGCCGAAGCTGGAGCGGCCGTCGGGTAGCAGCGAACCCATGAGGTAGTCGACCTGCGGCGCGGAGGAGTAACGCACCACGACCATGCCGCTCGGAAAGTAGGGCAGCTGGCTGTGGTTGAGGGGGTCGGCGGAGGCCGCGATGTCGTCGACACCGTCGCCGTCGAAGTCGGAACGGGTCACGCCCGTCCCCTTCACCGGCGTGGCCGCCTTCGCCACCCGGTGGTGTTGCAGGACCAGGCCATCCCGGGTGATGGTCCGGAACTCGTCCGCCGCCTGCGCAGGAGCACTCACCGCCAGGCTGGCCAACACCGCCAGCACGGACACCCCGGCAACTCTCCGACGCATCAGAACCCCGCTCCCCGTAGACGCTCCCACATCCTAGGGAGACGCCGATCGATAGCCATGTCCGGTCGGCCACACAAGCCGACCTGGACGGGCTGAATCCGCCGCCGGTGCACGACTGGGACGAGAAGCGGAACGCCCGGCCGATCCTCACGGATCGACCGGGCGTTCTCGCATTTCACGAGCGGTGGCGGCGGGATTTGAACCCGCGGAGGGCGTAAACCCTCACACGCTTTCGAGGCGTGCTCCTTAGGCCACTCGGACACGCCACCGCCGAGTAGGCTACAGGACCACCGGTTCCGACGCCGAACCGGTCCCCGCCAGGCCGGCCTGGCAGGATCTCTGCCATGAGTACGCACATCGGCGCGAAGCCGGGCGAGATCGCCGAGCGGGTCCTGATGCCGGGTGACCCCCTGCGGGCCAAGTGGATCGCGGAGACCTACCTCGAGGGCGCGAACTGCTACTCGACGGTCCGGGGGATGCTGGGCTTCACCGGCCGTTGGAACGGCGTCGAGGTTTCCGTGCAGGGCTCCGGCATGGGCATGCCCTCGGCCTCGATCTACGCCCACGAACTGATCAACGAGTACGGCGTGAAGTCGCTGATCCGGGTCGGCTCGTGCGGCGCCCTCAGCGAGGACCTGCAACTGCGCGACGTGATCGCGGCGAGCGGGTCGTCGACCGACTCGAACATGAACCGGATGCGCTTCGACGGGCTGATCGACTACGCCCCGGTCGCCGATTTCGGGCTGCTGCGTACCTCGGTCGAGGTGGCCGAGCGGCGCGGCATCGCGATGCGGGTCGGGCCGATCCTGGCCGCGGACGCCTTCTACACCGATCGGCCGGACCTCTACGACACCCTCGCCGACTACGGCGTGCTCGCGGTCGAGATGGAGTCGGCCGCGCTCTACACCATCGCCGCCCGGTTCAAGGCCCGCGCGCTGACCCTGCTGACGGTCAGCGACCACATCAAGACCGGCGAGAAGACCACCTCGCAGGAGCGCGAGCAGACCTTCAGCCAGATGGTCGAGATCGCCCTGGACACGATCGTCGCCTGAGCCGGCACCCGCCAGCGTCCCGCCACCGCGCGCCGGTGGCGGGACGCGTTCGTATCGGCGCCCGGTGACCGTCGTCACCGACGAAATAAGTACGACCGGTCGGTCTTCTTTAGTACGGTCACCACATGACCGTCGACGGCCGGCTCGCCCGGGGTGAGCGCACCCGCACCGCCGTGCTGGACGCTGCCGTCAGCCTGGCCACCACCAGCGGCCTCGACGGGCTCTCCCTCGGGCACCTCGCCGACTCGCTCGGGGTGAGCAAGTCCGGCCTCTTCGCGCACTGGCGCTCCAAGGAGGCCCTCCAGCTCGCCACCATCGACCGGGCCGTCAGCCAGTGGCAGGAACGGATCATCGCCCCGGCCCTGCGCGCTCCCCGGGGGGTACGCCGCATCCGGGCGCTGCACGAGGCCCGGATCGACTTCTACGCCGCGCGGGTGCTGCCCGGCGGCTGCTTCTTCGCCACCACGGAGTTCGAGTTCAACGCCCGGCCGGGTGCGATCCGGGATCGCCTCGCCGAGGTCTTCGCCGCCTGGACCGCGTTCCTGGAACGGCTCGTCCGGGAGGCGGTCGAGCTCGGCGAGTTGCCCTCGGACGTGGACGTCGCGCTGCTGGCGTACGAGATCGACGCGTGCGGCATCGCCGCGGCGATGCGCTCCCGGCTGCTGGACCCGGAGACCACCTACCGGCACGCCCGCCTCGGCGTGCTGGGCCGCCTGCGGGCCCTGTGCCCCGACCTCACCCTGCTACCGGAAGGCCCGTCATGAGTCACGCCCTCGCCGAACAGCCCGCCGTCGAGTACGGCCACGTCGAGCACGCCATGGTGCACTTCGACGACCTCGACGCCCTCGGCATCCTGCACAACGCCCGGTACGCGTTGCTGCTGGAACGGGCCCTCACCGCGTACTGGTCCGAGCGCGGGGTCTCCTACCAGGGCGGGCATGCCAGCGCGCCGGACGTGTTCCACGCGGTACGGGAGTTCACCATCAGCTACCGCGCCCCGATCACCGGCACCGGCCCGGTCGCGGTCCACTTCTGGCTGGAGCACTTCGGCACCACCAGCGCCGGGTACGCCTTCCGGTTCCACTCGCTCGACGGCACCACCGTGTACGCGGAAGGCCGGCGGGCGATCGTCCGGCTCGACCCGGCGACCCTGCGCCCGGCCCCGTGGACGGACACCGCGCGGACGGTGGCTGCCACCCTGCTCCGTCCCGATTCCGCCTGACGCCTCGGGCAGCCGAACGCCAGGCGGGCCGGCAAGCCGGGTTCAGCGGAAGAAGGCGCGCAGGACGGCAGCGTTCTCGGTCTCCAGGACACCGCCGTACACCTCGGGGCGGTGGTTGAGCCGACGGTCGCGCAGCACGTCCCAGAGGGAGCCGGCGGCACCGGTTTTCGGTTCCCAGGCGCCGAAGACCACGGTCGAGACCCGGGCCAGCACCAGCGCGCCGGCGCACATGGTGCAGGGTTCCAGGGTCACCACCAGGGTGCAGCCGTCCAGCCGCCACCGGCCCAGCCGCTGCGCGGCCCGGCGCAGCGCCAGCACCTCGGCGTGGGCCGTCGGGTCGCCGATCAGTTCCCGCTCGTTGCGGCCGGTCGCCAGTTCGGTGCCGTCCGGCCCGTAGAGCACCGCGCCCACCGGGACGTCGTCCGCGGAGCCGGGACCGCCCGCAGCGGGGGCGGTGTCGACGGCCGGTCCGGGAGCGCCGCCGACCGACGCCGCAGAACCGGTAGCCGCCGCGTCCGGGCTGGTCACCGCGATCTCCAGGGCGCGGCGCATCCAGAGTTCGTGCCGCTGCCGCCGGCCGGTGCCGGTCGGGTCGGCCAAGCCCGCGTCCGCCCCCGGCCCCACCCGGCCGACCGAGCCGGGGGTGGGCTGACCGGGCCGGACCGTCTCCAGTGCCGGATCGGTCACGTCGGCCGGTTCACCACCGCCGAGCGGCACCGAACCGTCGGCCGGCTCAGACCTCACGCAGCTCCTCGACGTCGTCCACGCAGCCCAGCACCAGGCAGATCTCGGCGGTGACGTCGGCCGGCATCATCCCCTCGTGGGCGGCGAGGGCGAGCAGCCGCTGCGCGGGGATGCCCAGGTCGGTCAGGAGATCCGCCTCGCCGACCGGGTCCGCCTCCGGGTCGACGGCGGGCTGCTCGTTGTCGTCGTCGCTGGTGGCGGCCGGACGCGCCTCCTCGGTGTCGTCCAGCGCGGTGACCGGCGCCTTGAGGTCACCCACCAGCAGGGCACCCAACCGGGACTCCTCCGCGTACGCCGAGTCCGAGCCGAAGACCCGCAGGTTCTCTCCCTCGTCGAGGCGCAGGATGACCAGGTAGGTGTCGTCCGCCTCGACGAACAGCAGCGACAGGTCTGCGTCCGGAGCGATGTCGCGCAGCCGCTCGGCGACCTCGTCGACGTCGGCGGCACCCCGCAGGTTCAGCTCGGCGGCCGTCCAGCCGCCCTTCTCGCGCACCACGGCCGCAGCGAAGTACGACACGGTCCCCCCAAGTAGCCTCGGCACAGCTCACGCCGACCCGTTACGCGTGCACGTTAGCCGGTCGGGTCGGCAGGCGACCGGTCAACGCCCCGAAGGGCCGGTCATTCCTGGGGAAAGGATCTCCGAGCCACTCAGCCGGCGAGGCGGCGGCGGCTGGCGATCAGCTGTCGCAGCCGCTCGGTGCGCGCCCGCTGCGGCCGTTCGCGTTCGCGAACCGCGCGGGCGTCCGCCAACTGTGCCAGGAGCTGGAGGCGGCGGCGACTTCGATCGGGATCGAGCCGCGGAGTGGTCCAGGCCATACCGGGAGAGTGCCGAGTCGCGGCGGCCGAGTCAAGACGGGTTTCAGTGCCTGCACGACGACGCAGCGCAGTCGATGCCGGTGGGGTCACCAGAGCGGCCAGTCGCCGCTGGTCGCCCAGCGGGTGGCCACCGCGGCGGCGGCGATGCTCCAGCCCCCGGCGGTGACGATCGCGACGCCAGCGGCCACCCCCCGGTCGCCGAGGCGGACCAGCGCCAGGGCCGCGAGCCAGGCCAGGCCACCGGCGAGCAGGGTCCACCAGGCGTACCCGGCGAGACTGCGGCCGAGCAGGCCGAAGAGGACCAGCCAGGCGATTGTCGCGGCGGCTCCCGCCGCGACGCCGGCACCGCTGACCGGGTTCGGCTCACGGTAGGTGGGGCGCGGAGGCCGCCCGGAGGGGAAGAGGCCCGACGGGCTGTACGGCATCATCACTGCCCACTCCTCACCGGCATGGACGGCTGCACTGCCCACCGTACCGAACTGAACCTTTTCGACCTCCCCTTACGGTCGGTGGTGCCCGCAGGGGCCGCGCGGTTCAGGTCGAACCAGTTCGGTCTGCCAGGATGACCCGGTGGTCTCGCTGACGATCGGACGCCGCTCGGCGTACGCGGTGCTGCTGCTCGTGCCGGTGCTCACCGCCGCCGGCTGCGCGACCGGCACCGGCCCGACCTGGGCCGACCCGACGCCTGCGGCCAGCCCACCGGCCGCCACCGGCACGCCGTCCGCCACCGGCACGCCGACCGCGACCGGCCCCAGCGCCGACGCCGCCGACCAGCCGGCGGCGTCTGCCACGCCGACCCGCGACGGGCTGCCGCATGCCTTTCCGGTACGCGCGAAGAAGGTGGCCTACCACCCGACCCACTCGGCATACCCGGGCACGGACATCTTCGCCGACTGCGGCGAACCGTTCGTCGCGGTCACCGACGGCACGATCGGCGAGGTCAGTCGCCGGGACCGGTACGACAAGCGGGGTCCCCAGGGCCCGTACAACGGCGGCCTGTCGGTGTCGGTCATCGGCGACGACGGCGTGCGCTACTACGGCTCGCACCTGACCGAGGTGGCCGAGGGCATCGACCCCGGGGTGCAGGTTCGGGCCGGTCAGCAACTCGGCACCGTGGGCCGGACGGGCAATGCCAACAACGTCTGCCACCTGCACTTCGGCATCTCGCCGCCGTGCCTCGGTGAGGACGGTTGGTGGATCCGCCGGGGAGTCGTCTGGCCGGCACCGTACCTGAACTCGTGGCGGAAGGGCGGCAACCGCGAACCGGCGGCCGAGGTGGCCGCCTGGCACCGCAAGCACGGCTGCCCGGAGAAGCCGCCGGCGCGCTGAGCCGACCCGTCGGCTACGGCCGTCATCCGCATTTCATCACTCCGACACATTGACGGAAGTCTTATCGGTGAACTACCGTCCGCCGTAACGCCGCGTAAGAGAGCGCTCTCTCAGCCAACTAACCTCACAATGACGACGAAACGCGCCGCCACCGGCTCGACCGGACCGGCGCGCGATGGAGGAAAGATGCGACCTCCCGTCCCACACCGCACCCGCCGCCGGCTCCTGGCCGCTTCGGCCGCCGCAGCCCTCGTCCTCGGCGGTCTCGCCGTCACCGCCACCTCCGCCGCACAGGCCGCGCCGGTCGGCGCCGGCAGCTACACCACCACCCCCGTCGGCCCGCTCCCCAGTGGCTGCGGAAACATGACCAGCAACCCCCGACAGTTCGCCACCGCCGAGGCGCCGCCGGGACCGATACCCACCAACGACTGGTGGTCCTCGCTGCTGTGGAAGCGCCTGAACTGCTCGTTCAGCGAGCCGCTGCACGCCCACCCGGTGTCGTACCAGCCGGT
Source organism: Micromonospora craterilacus (assembly GCF_003236315.1). GTDB lineage: Bacteria > Actinomycetota > Actinomycetes > Mycobacteriales > Micromonosporaceae > Micromonospora > Micromonospora craterilacus. Next base: position 2,050 of record NZ_POTY01000140.1, on the reverse strand, counting down.
CACCGACGGGCTCGGCTTCTCCGCCACCTCCACCCCCACCATCACCGGCACCGCGACCGGGGTCGGCGAGTACAAGTACCCCTACGTCGAGGACATCCGGGTCGGAGTGGCCGGGCTCGGTGCCCCGATCGTGCAGGTGGCCGACTGGACGGACTGGACGGTCACCCCGTACTGGAGCGACGGGGCACGGACGTTGCGCGCCACCATCGGCCATGGCCTGCCGTTCGCGTACTTCCGTACCAGCGGCGGCGACGCGGTGATCAACGCGACCGGGGGCAGCCCGACGGTCTGGTCCAACAGCGGCGGCACCATCGGCTTCACCGTCCGGGGCCACGACTACGTCGGGTACGCGCCGTCCGGCGCCAGCTGGACCGTCAGCGGCAACCGGATCAGCTCCACCCTCGCCGGTCGGGGCTACTTCTCGGTCGCGCTGCTGCCGGCCACCACCGACAGCACGGCGCGTGCCCAGCTCGCCGCCAGCTACGGCCAGTACGCGCACGCCCACGTCACCGGCACCCGCGTCGGCTACACCTACAACCAGGCGACCAGCCAGGTGGAGACCAGGTACACCTTCACCACCACGCCGCGCGAGGGCACCGAGACGCGGACCGTGGTCAGCCTCTACCCGCACCAGTGGAAGGCGCTGGCCGGGGCCACCCCGATCACGCCGACCTACCCGTCGGCCCGGGGTCGGATGAAGGTGCTCACCGGGGTCGCCGAGTTCCGCACCTCGATGCGGTTCCACGGCGTACTGCCCGAGCTGCCCGCCGTTGCCACCGGGGCCGGGGCCGACCTGACCACGCTCCGGCAGCAGTTGGCGGCGGTCCGTAGCAACCCGATGGACCAGCGGGGCGGGGACACCTACTGGACCGGCAAGGGGCTGGGCCGGGCGGCCCGGATCGCCGAGATCGCCGACCTGGTCGGCGACACCGAGACCCGTACCTCGGCGTTGAACGCCATCCGCGCCACGCTCAACGACTGGCTCACCGCCTCGCCCGGTGAGACCCAGCGCCTCTTCTACTACGACCAGCGGTGGGGCACGCTGATCGGCTACCCGGCCTCGTACGGGTCCGACCAGGAACTCAACGACCATCACTTCCACTACGGCTACTACATCGCCGCCGCCGCGACGCTGGCCAAGTTCGACCCCGCCTGGGCCCGCCAGGACCAATACGGCGGCATGATCGACCTGCTCATCCGGGACGCGAACAACTACGACCGGGCAGACACCCGCTTCCCGTACCTGCGCGACTTCGACATCTACGCCGGGCACGACTGGGCCTCCGGGCACGGCGCGTTCGCCAGCGGCAACAACCAGGAGTCGTCGTCCGAGGGGATGAACTTCGCCAACGCCCTCATCCAGTGGGGGCAGGCCACCGGGAGCACCGCCGTCCGGGACGCCGGCATCTACCTCTACACCACCCAGGCGGCGGCCATCCACGAGTACTGGTTCGACGTCAACGACGAGAACTTCCCCGCCGCGTTCGGGCACAACAACGTGGGCATGGTCTGGGGTGACGGCGGGGCGTACGCCACCTGGTTCAGCGCCGCGCCGGAGATGATCCAGGGCATCAACCTGCTGCCCATCACCGGTGGGCACCTCTACCTGGGCTACCACCCGAACTACAACTCGACCAAGTACGCGGAACTGGTCCGCAACAAGGGCGGCGAGCCGACGGTGTGGCAGGACCTGCACTGGCAGTTCCTGGCGCTCGGCGACGCCGACGCGGCGCTGGCCAAGCTGCGCGCCAACCCCGGCTACACCCCGGAGGAGGGGGAGAGCCGGGCACACACCTTCCACTGGGTCCGCAACCTGGCCGCGCTGGGCCGGGTCGACACCGGGGTCACCGCCGACCATCCGCTGGCCGCCGTCTTCAACCGGAATGGCGCCCGCACGTACGTGGCCAGCAACATCTCCGGCACGCCGCTGACCGTACGGTTCTCCGACGGTACGCAGCTGACCGTGGCAGCTGGGCGCACCGCCACCAGCGGCGCGCACACCTGGAGCGGCGGCAGCGGCGGCGGAGGCGTCCAGCCCACGCCCCCACCC
>NZ_POTY01000013.1 GCF_003236315.1 Micromonospora craterilacus | reverse complement strand
GGGTGGGGGCGTGCGGCACGTTTGGGGCGGCGTTTGGTGGGGACCTGCTGCGGGACGCTTCTGCTCCTTCTCGCCGTGGCCGTCACCAATACGGAGGACGCGCGGCGGTCCGAATCCGGGTCGGTTACCGCGCACCGGATTGGCCGGCGGCGAATTCGGGCATACAGCGCGGTGATGAGGAGAGGGGGACAGGATGGCCGACGTGACGAACGTACGTACCTCCCGTAACGGGAGCGAGCCGTCCACCACCGAGTTGGTCCAGCGGGCGGCCGAGCAGGTATCCCGTCTGGTCCGGGACGAGCTCATGCTGGCCCGCGCCGAGTTGACGCAGAAGGGCAAGCACGCCGGCATCGGCATCGGCCTGCTCGCCGGCGGCGGCGCGCTCGCGTTCTTCGGTCTCGGCGCGCTGATCACCGCCGCGATCCTGCTGCTGGCCCTGGTGCTGCCGGCGTGGGCGGCCGCCCTGATCGTGGCGGCGGGAGTGTTCCTGCTCGCCGGCGTGTTCGCCCTGGTCGGCAAGCAGCAGGTCGCCCGGGCGGTCCCACCGGTGCCACAGGCGACCGTGCGCAGCCTGCGGGCCGACGTCGACGTGGTCAGCGCGGCGGTCAAGGACGGGAGACGGGCATGACGCGCAACGGCACCGGCGACACCGAGGCACTGCGGGAGGAGATCCGGCGTACCCGGGTCGAACTGGGCGAGACGATGGAGGCGCTGGCCGCGAAGGCCGACGTCAAGAAGCGGCTGAAGTCCTCGGCGGATCAGGCCCGGGAACGGATGCGGGAGCAGGCCGTGCTGACCGTCGCCCGGGTCCGTGGGCAGGCCAGCCTCACCCACGGTCCGATGCGGGGACGGGCCGCCGGGACGCGGCGGGGACCGGCGCCCTTCGTCGCCCTCGCGGCCGGCGCGGTCGTTGCCGCGGTGGTGCTGGTGATCATCCGAGGGAGGCGTGGGTGAACAGGGGGATCGGTAAGGCCGCCTACAAGCCGGTCGGCGTGGTCATGGGCATCGCCGCCGGTGCGGTCGCGGGCGCCATCTTCCGCCAGGTGTGGAAGGTGGCCGCCGGTGACGGCGAGGCCCCGAGCGCGACCGACGAGAACCGCCGCTGGGCCGAAATCCTTGCGGCGGCGGCGTTGCACGGTGCCATCTTCGCCGTGGTCCGGGCCGCCGTGGACCGGGGCGGAGCCCTCGGCGTACGCCGACTTACCGGTCGCTGGCCGGACTAGTCACGGCCGAAACGGTTCCGGCACGCACGCCCGCGTTGCCCGGCGAGGTGGCCTTTCGCCTTGGCTCCCGCCTCCACCCAGCGGATCTGACGCATCCGTCAGGTCACATGTCGGAGAATTTCGTCGGGTAGGCTGTGCAGAGTTTTTGCGTACGTGGTTTGCTGTTCCACGCTGTTGCGAGATGGCGTGGGTTGAGAGAAGTCTCCTTCACCGGGGGCCGCCTCAGGCGCCGCTGCTCGAAAACGGCCAATCGGCCGCACGGCGTGCTCGGCCGCCAGTTTTAGAAGGAGATACACATGGCGCAGGGAACCGTGAAGTGGTTCAACGCTGACAAGGGCTTCGGCTTCATCACCGTCGACGGCGGGGGTGCTGACGTGTTCGTCCACTTCTCGGCCATCCAGTCCAGCGGCTACCGCACGCTGGAGGAGAACCAGCGGGTGGAGTTCGAGATCGCCCAGGGCCAGAAGGGTCCGCAGGCCGAGCAGGTCCGCCCCCTCTGAGCGCATCGGTCGGCGACTGCCGGCCCATTGCAAGGCAGTCCCCCGAATCGGTGTGAAGCCCCGCGTTCCGACCGGACGCGGGGCTTTTCCGCATCCCGGCCCGGGCCGGTGGTCGCGCCGGTACGGACCCGGGCCGCCGGGACAACCCCGGCGGCCCGGATCAGCGTCGGTTGCGGGCGCGGACGCCGAGCCAGAGCAGGGCCAGGCCGACCAGCGCCAGCACCGGGCCGAGCAGCGCCCAGATCCGCTGGTCGGTCATCACGCTGCCGTCGACATAGCCGAGGCCCTGCACCGTCCACACCGCGCCGACGACCACGGCCAGCAGGCCGAGGGTGAGGCGGAACCAGCCGTTCATCGCGACCTCCCTCTCCTGTGGCCCACCGGCCGGCGCGCCGTTCACCACCGGTGGTGGACCTGTGGGCGGATCAGCTCGTCGTAGACCGCCGTCACCTCGGCCAGTTCCTCTGTCGACAGTGGTGGCTGGCCGCCGACGGCGGCGTTGCTTCGCGCCTGCGCCGCGTCGCGCGCCCCGGGGATGACCACGGTGACTCCCGGCTGGTCGAGCACCCAGCGCAGCGCGAACTGGGCCATCGTCCGGTCGTCGCCGACCAGCGGCGCGAGCCGACGGACGGCGGACAGCCCCAGGTCGTAGTCGACGCCGGAGAACGTCTCGCCGACGTCGAACGCCTCACCGTGCCGGTTGTACTGGCGGTGGTCGTCGGCGGCGAAGGTGGTCCGCTCGTCGTACCGGCCAGAGAGCAGGCCGCTGGCCAGCGGGACGCGGGCGATGATGCCGACCCCGGCGGCCGAGGCGGCCGGCAGCACCCGGTCGAGCGGCTTGTGGCGCAGCGCGTTGAGGATGATCTGGACGCTGGCCACCCCGGGCCGGGCGATCGCGGTGAGCGCCTCGTCGCAGGTCTCCACGCTGACGCCGTACGCGGCGATGCGCTTCTCGGCGACCAGCGTGTCGAGGGCGTCGAAGACCGCGTCGTCGGCGAAGACCACCGTCGGCGGGCAGTGCAACTGCACGAGGTCCAGTGTGTCCACCCCGAGGTTCGCCCGCGACCGGTCGGTCCACTGGCGGAAGTTGTCCAGGGTGTACGCCTCCGGCGTCTGCGGGACGCGGCGGCCCATCTTGGTCGCCACGGTCAGCCCGGCGGCGGGGTGGGCCGCCAGGAAGCGCCCGATCAGCCGCTCGCTGCGTCCGTCGCCGTACACGTCGGCGGTGTCCAGGAAGGTGATGCCGGCCTCGACGGCGGCGGTCAGCACCGCCATGGCGTCGTCCTCGGTGACCGTGCCCCAGTCGGCGCCGAGCTGCCAGGCGCCGAGGCCGACCACGCCGGCCTGTCGGTCCAGGCGGGGGAAGGTGCGTTGCTCCATGCGTGTGAGCCTAGTGACCTTCCTTGCCCAGTCCAGGGGCGGCCCGTACGGTAAACAAGACGGACGTACGGTTTGTTGATGGGGAGGCGTGATGTGGGATCCGACGACGTACCTGCGCTACGGCGACGAGCGCTCCCGGCCGTTCCACGACCTGCTCGCCCGGGTGGCCGCCGACCGGCCCCGGACGGTGGTCGACCTCGGCTGCGGCCCCGGCACCCTGACCGCCACCCTCGCCGACCGCTGGCCCGACAGCCGGATCGTCGGGCTGGACTCCGCACCGGAGATGATCGCGCGGGCCGCCGCGCTGGACGCCCCGGTCACCTTCGGCCTGGCCGATGTCCGCGACTGGCACCCCGAGCCGAGCACCGACGTGGTGGTCAGCAACGCGGTCCTGCAGTGGGTGCCCGGCCACCGCGAGCTGCTCACCCGCTGGGCCGGTGAACTGCCCACCGGGGCCTGGCTGGCGATGCAGGTGCCCGGCAACTTCGACGCCCCCTCGCACCGCGCGCTGCGCGAGGTCGCCGGGCGCCCGCCGTGGCAGGCGGAGCTGGCCCCGCTGCTGCGCGCCGCGCCGGTCGCCGACCCGGTCGACTACGCCGAGTCCCTGGCCACCGCCGGCTGCGCCGTCGACGCCTGGGAGACTACCTACGTGCACCTGCTCCCCGCCCGTCCCGACGCGGACCACCCGGTGTTGACCTGGCTGGAGGGCACCGCGCTCCGCCCGGTCCGGGCCGCGCTGGACGCCGCCGGCTGGTCCGCGTTCCGGGCCGCCCTGGGGGTACGCCTCACCGAGCTGTACCCGGTGCGGCAGGGGCAGGTGTACTTCCCGTTCCGACGGATCTTCGTCGTCGCCCGCGTTGGCGCCCGCGCCCAGGAGAGCTCGTGACCGATCTGCGTACCTTCATCGCCGGACTGCCCAAGGTGGAACTGCACGTGCACCACGTCGGCTCCGCCTCGCCCCGGATCGTGGCCGAGCTGGCCGCCCGCCACGAAGGGCGCAGCCCCGTCCCGGCCGACCCGCAGCTGCTGGCCGACTACTTCGCCTTCCGCGACTTCGCCCACTTCATCGAGGTCTACCTGAGCGTCGTCGACCTCATCCGCGACCAGGAGGACGTCTGGATCCTCACCCACGAGGTGGCCCGGGAACTGGCCCGCCAGCAGGTCCGCTACGCCGAGCTGACGGTGACGCCGTACTCGCACGTCAAGCGGGGCATCCCCGCACCGGCGTTCTGCGAGGCGATCGAGGACGCCCGCAAGCGCGCCGCCGCCGACTTCGGCATCGAGCTGCGCTGGTGCTTCGACATCCCCGGTGAGGCGGGCCTGCCGGCGGCCGAGGAGACGCTGCGGATCAGCCTCGACGAGCGGCCCGACGGGCTGGTCAGCTTCGGCCTGGGCGGCCCGGAGATCGGCGTGCCCCGGCCACAGTTCAAGCCCTACTTCGACCAGGCCCGGGCGGCGGGACTGCGCTCCGTGCCGCACGCCGGGGAGACCACCGGCCCGCAGACTGTCTGGGACGCGCTGCGCGAGCTGGGCGCCGAGCGGATCGGCCACGGCATCTCCGCCGCCGAAGACCCGCAGCTGCTCGCGTACCTCGCCGAGCGGCAGATCGGGATGGAGGTGTGCCCGACCTCCAACGTGCGGACCCGGGCGGTGGCCCGGATCGAGGAGCACCCGCTGGCCCGCCTGATCGAGGCCGGGCTGCTGGTCACCATCAACTCCGACGATCCGCCGATGTTCGGCACCACCCTCAACGACGAGTACGCGGTGGCCGCCCAACTGCTCGACGCCGGCCCGGCGCAGCTGGCCGAGCTGGCCCGCAACGCGGTGACCGCCTCGTTCCTCGACCCCGCCGGAAAGCAGCGGATCAGCGCGGAGATCGACGCCTACCTGGCGGCCCCGGCCGGCTGACCTCGCCGGCTCGCACGGGTCCCGTTGTGCGGGCCGAGGCTGGGGCGGAGTGGCGCGCGGCGGGAGGAGGTGTGGGGGGACCGTGTCTCCCGCCGCGCGCACGGCTCCACCGGCAAAGTGCGCTGGGAGCGGAGAGCCGGTGGAACTGCTGGGTTCGAAGCTGATCCTGGCAGCCGGACCGGGCTGGTGGGCCGGCGTTAATCCGGATCTAAGGAAGACTTGTGCCGCGCCACAGCCCGGACCACCAGCTCGCGACCGGGCCCGCGGCGGGCACCGCACGGACAGCGCTCAGCTGTCGGCCGGGCGCTGCCGGGGCCAGCGGCGCCCGCTGCTCTTCTGCTCCCGGGCCATCCGACCCACCAGGCCGAACCGGCTGATCTGACGCGGCGTCGCCTCCGGATCGGCGAGCAGCATCACCACGCTGGCCCCGCCCAGCCGGGCCCGGTCGATGCTGACCGAGCCGTTGGCCTGCAACGCCACCCGCTTGGCGATGTCCAGCCCGAGGCCGGTGGAGCCCTGGTCACTGGCACCGCGGCGCAGGGCGCGGTCCGGGTTGGCGATGCCGGGGCCGGCGTCGTCGATCCGGATCGCCACGTACCCGTCGCGCCGGGAGACCGCCACCTCGAACGCGGCGCCCTGCGGGGTGTAGCGGAACACGTTGCCGATCACCGCGTCCAGCGCGGCGGCCAACTCGGCCCGGGGCACCGGCGCGGGGATGCGCAGCTGGGCGCCGCTCACCCGGTGCGGGCGGTTCTGGTCGCCCGCGAGGGCCGCCCAGAACACCATCCGGTCGCGGACGACCTCGCTGACGTCGCACATCGCCGGGGCAGCCTCCGTGGCGACCGCCTTGCGGGTGGTCTTGATCAGCACGTCGATCTCACCCTCCAGGGTGACGATCGCCTGCCGGATCCGCCGGATGCCGCGCCGGTGGTCCAGCTCCGCCTGGCTGAACGAGCCCACGCTGGTGTCGTCGGACTCCAGCGCCTCGGCGTCCAGCCGCAGCACGGTAAGCGGCGTCCGTAGCCGGTGCGACATGTCCGCCACCAGTTCCCGCTCGTCGGTGCGGGCGGCGACGAGTCGTTCCGTCATCCGGTTGAAGGCATGGCCGGCCTCGGCCAGTTCGCGCGGGCCGCTCGGCTCGACGTGCACGCCCAGGTCGCCGTCGCCCACCGCGAGCGCCGCCTCGACCAGTCCCCGGGTGGCGTCCACCGTGCGGGCCGCGACCCGGTCCACCACCAGCACCGCCGCGCCGACCAGGGCGACGGCCACCCCGGCCAGCAGCAGCCACCGGCCCCCGCCGCCGGCGTCGAGCGCGGTGTCCGGGACGAAGACCTCCACCACGGCCGTCCGGTCGCCGAGCACCACCGGGTCCAGCCGCAGCACTCCGCCGTCGACGTCGATTACCAGGGACCGCCCCTCGGAGCGGGCCCGGTCCAGCTGTGTCGGGTCGGCCCGCCCGGCGGTGGAGTCCACGCCCAGCCCGTGCACGACCGGGCGGGTCGCCGGGTCGGCACCGCTGGCCTCGATCGCGCGGGTGACCACGTCCGGCTTGGTGCTCACCGCGAGCGCCCCGGTCACCAGCGCGCTGCGGCGGGCCGCGTCCGCGATCGCCTCTTCGCGGGTCTGCCCGCCCAGGCTCAGCCCGAGCGGGATCAGGAAGGCCAGCGCCAACAGGGCGCCGGTGCCGGCCGTCAACAGGGCCAGCGACCTTCTCAGTCCGGCGCCACCAGTCGGAAGCCCACCCCCCGCACGGTGCGCAGGTAGCGCGGCTTCGCCGCGGACTCGCCCATTTTGCGCCGTAGCCAGTACAGGTGAACGTCGATGGTCTGATCCTCGCCGACCGATGGCTGCCGCCATACCTCCTCCAAGAGCTCCCGCCGGGACACTACCCGGCCAGGACGGGCGGCGAGATACGCCAGCAGGTCGAATTCCTTGCGGGTCAGCGCCAGCGCCTCCCCGTCCAGGAGGGCACTGCGCTCGCCGACGTCGACCCGGAGGCCGCCCACGCTGTGCACGGCCGGCTGCACGGCGCGGCTGGCCCGCCCCACCCGGCGCAGCACGGTGGTGATCCGGGCGTCCAGGTGCGCGCCGGTGAACGGCTTGACCATGTAGTCGTCGGCCCCGGCGCGCAGCAGCTTGACCACGGACTGCTCGTCGTCGCGGGCGGTGGCGATGATGATCGGCACGTCGGTGATGCCGCGCAGCATGCGCAGGGCGTCCGACCCGTCCAGGTCCGGCAGGCCGAGGTCGAGCACGACCAGGTCGGGTGTTTCCGCGGCGACCCGGCGCAACGCGTCCAGCGCGGTGCCCACCGCGTGCACGGCATGGCCCCGGTCGGTGAGGGAGCGGAGCATCGCGCCGCGTACGACGTGATCGTCTTCGACCAGCAGGACGGTGGCCACCCCAGCACGGTACTCGCCACGGCAACCGGCCCGTCGTTGCGGCCCACCCCGGAACCCGCCAAGCTTGTCGAACCATGGCCTTCACCCTCTACCCGGACACCCGGCTGGCGCTGGCTCGGGACGCCCTGGCCGGCCTGTCGGTCGGCGACGCCCTCGGATCCCAGTACTTCGTTCCCGGCCGGCAGCCGGCCGACCTGGCCGACGGCCGGCTGCCCCCGCCGCCATGGCAGTGGACCGACGACACCGAGATGGCCTGCTCGGTGCTGGCGGCGCTCGCCGAGGCGGGCCGGATCGACCGGGACGCGCTGGCGCTCTCCTTCGCCGAGCGCTGCGAGCCGTACCGGGGCTACGGGCCCGGTGCGGTGCGCATCCTGCGGCTGATCCGCACCGGCACCCCGTGGCCGGTCGCCGCCGCCGCCGCGTTCGACGGGCAGGGCTCCTGCGGCAACGGCGCGGCGATGCGGGTCGGGCCGTTGGGTGCGTACTTCGCCGACTCGACCAGCCGGGCCGCCGCGCAGGCCCGGGCGTCGGCCGAGGTGACCCACGCCCACCCGGAGGGGGTCGCCGGGGCGGTCGCGGTGGCCGTGGCCGCCGCCCTGGCCGCCCGCGCCCGCCTGGACGGGTACCGGCCCGACCCGGCCCGCCTGCTCGCCGGCGTCGCGGCGGCGCTGGACCCGGCGACCGAGGTGCACCGGGGGGTCCGCCGGGTCGCCGGTCTGCTCGGTCGCCAACTGGCCGAGGTCGTGGACGCGGTCGGCAACGGTTCCCGGGTCACCGCGCAGGACACCGTCGCCTTCACCTGCTGGGTGGCCGCCACCCACCTGGACGACTACCCGGCGGCGATCCGGGCCTGCGTCGAGGCGGGCGGCGACGTGGACACCACCGCCGCGATCGTCGGCGCGGTGGTGGCCGCGTACGCCGGGGTGGGCACCCCCGGCGGGGTGCCCGACGACTGGCTGGCGGCCCGGGAGCCGCTGCCCGACTGGGTCGGCTGACCTCAGCGCACCGCACCCGCCTCGACCACCTCGCCGGTCGCGCCGTTCGGCACGGCGGCCGGCTCCTGGTCGAGCACCGAGCGGTCGATCTGGTCGGCCGGGGCCCGGCGCCGGCGGCTGATCAGCCAGCCCACCACCGCGCCGCCGCCGAGGCCGGCGAGCAGCCCGGCGACGAGCAGGCTGTTGGCGTTCGGGCCGGTGTCCGGCGCGGCCTCGGCCGGGGCGTCGCCGGGCTGGCCGCCCGGTGCCGCGCCATGTCCGCCGTGCCCGCCGGCCACGGCCGGATCCGCCGGCAGCAGCGTGAGCGCGGGCAGCAGGCGCTGCCCGGGGCCGTCGCCCCACCGCACCACCATGCCGTCGGCGTACGTCTGCAACAGCTCGAAGGTGAGCCGGTCGGTCTGCGGCAGCGGGCCCATCGACAGCGGCAGCCGGGCCGGGCCGTCACCTGAGGCGGGTGTCCGGGACCAGGTCACCGACGCGGTGACGATGTCGGTGGCGGGCGCGTGGATCCCCGCCACCGGCGTGTCGAGTTTGCGGGTGGTGATCAGCGGCGCCCAGCCGTCGATGGACAGCGGGTAGACCTCGGCGATCGGGGTGTCCGCCGGCAACCGGATCTCGATCCGCTCGGTACGGACCCCGGGCCGTTCGTCGGGTACCACGAACTCCAGCTTCACCGCCTCGCCCTGCCGGGCCTCGGTCGGGGTGAAGCCCGCGTCGGCCGCCTGGGCCGTGGCGGGCCAGAGCAGCACCGCGGCCGTGGCCAGGACGGCCACCGGCCCGCCCCGGCGTCGACGGCTCCCGCCGCGCGTCATCGCCATGTTGGGTTCCCATCCGTGTCGACGCGGCCGTGCGGCCACACCGGCTGGTACGGATCCCGGGCCGGGAAGGTTCAACGGTGGGCCCGGTCCGGTGCTGGCGGTGTCGGCGGTGGTGGCCGGCGGCGCGACCGATAGCATCGCAGTGAGCCAACCTCGGCATCGTCAATTTCACCTGCTGTGAGGAGTCACCCGTGTCCGCACCCCGTACCCCCGCCGTGGCCGACCCCGTCGTCGTCGCCGCCGGGACGACGGCGGCCGACGCGGTGGCCGCGGCCGGGCTGCCCACCACCGGCCCGAAGGCGATCGTGGTGGTCCGCGACCCGCAGGGGATGCTGCGCGACCTGGACTGGAAGCCGGCCGAGGAGACCGCGGTCGAGCCGGTCGCCCTCGACTCGCCGGACGGGCTGAACGTGCTGCGCCACTCGACGGCGCACGTGCTCGCCCAGGCCGTGCAGGACGTCTTCCCGGAGGCCAAGCTCGGCATCGGCCCGCCGATCGACAACGGCTTCTACTACGACTTCGCGGTGGACAAGCCGTTCCAGCCCGACGACCTGGCCCGGCTCGAGAAGCGGATGCAGGAGATCGTCAAGTCCGGGCAGCGGTTCCGTCGCCGTCGCTTCGACAGCCTGGACCAGGCCAAGGCCGAGTTGGCCGCCGAGCCGTTCAAGCTGGAACTCATCGACGTCAAGGGCGAGGGGCTGGACTCCTCCGAGGTGATGGAGGTCGGTGGGGGCGAGCTGACCATCTACGACAACCTCGCCGCCGACGGGGACAAGGTCTGCTGGTCGGACCTGTGCCGCGGCCCGCACCTGCCGAACACCCGGCTGATCGGCGCGTTCAAGCTGATGCGCTCGGCCGCCGCGTACTGGCGCGGGTCGGAGAAGAACCCGCAGCTGCAGCGGGTGTACGGCACCGCCTGGCCGACCCGGGACGGGTTGAAGGCGTACCTGAAGCTGCTGGAGGAGGCCGCCCGGCGCGACCACCGCAAGCTCGGTGCCGACCTCGACCTGTTCAGCTTCCCCGACGAGATCGGCTCCGGTCTCGCGGTGTTCCACCCCAAGGGTGGCATCATCCGCCGCGAGCTGGAGAACTACTCGCGTCGCCGGCACGAGGAGGCGGGGTACGAGTTCGTCAACAGCCCGCACATCACCAAGGCGCAGCTCTTCGAGACCTCGGGCCACCTGCCGTACTACGCCGACACCATGTTCCCGCCCATGCAGTTGGAGGGCGCGGAGTACTACCTCAAGGCGATGAACTGCCCGATGCACAACCTGATCTTCAGGGCGCGCGGGCGGTCCTACCGTGAGCTGCCGCTGCGGCTGTTCGAGTTCGGCACGGTCTACCGGTACGAGAAGTCGGGCGTGGTGCACGGCCTGACCCGGGTGCGGGGCCTGACCCAGGACGACTCGCACATCTACTGCACCCGGGAGCAGATGGCCGGCGAGCTGACCACGCTGCTGTCGTTCGTGCTGGACCTGCTGCGCGACTACGGCCTGGACGACTTCTACCTGGAGCTGTCCACCCGGGACGACTCGCCGAAGTTCATCGGGTCGGACGCCGACTGGGCGGAGGCGACCGAGGCGCTGCGCACCGCGGCCGAGACCTCCGGGCTGGACCTGGTGCCCGACCCGGGTGGCGCGGCCTTCTACGGCCCGAAGATCTCGGTGCAGGCCAAGGACGCCATCGGTCGGACCTGGCAGATGTCCACCATCCAGGTCGACTTCAACCAGCCGGAGCGGTTCGGCCTGGAGTACCAGGCCGCCGACGGCACCCGGCAGCGGCCGGTCATGATCCACCGGGCGCTGTTCGGCTCGATCGAGCGGTTCTTCGGTGTGCTCACCGAGCACTACGCGGGGGCGTTCCCGGCGTGGCTGGCCCCGGTGCAGGTGGTCGGCATCCCGATCCGCGAGGACCACACCGACTACCTGCACGGCTTCGTCGCCGCGCTGCGCGCCGAGGGCATCCGTGCCCAGGTGGACGCCGGTGACGAGCGGATGCAGAAGAAGATCCGCAACGCCCAGCAGCAGAAGATCCCGTTCATGGTGATCGCCGGGGACGACGACGTGGCCGCCGGCACCGTCTCGTTCCGCTACCGGGACGGCTCCCAGCGCAACGGGGTGCCGCTCGCCGAGGCGGTCGCCCACGTCCTCGACGTGGTCTCGTCCCGTACCAACATCGGCCCTTCGGCCGCCTGACCTGCCGCGACGGCGGCTCCTGCCGGGCGCAGGGGCCGCCGTCTAGGCGTGTGCCGGTCGTCGTCAGATGCCGCAGCTCGGCGCCGACCAGGAGCGGCTGGGCGAGTTACCCAGGTGGGTGTGGTCGTTGTGGCCCGGGTAGCCGGGGCCGAGGATGTTGCTGAAACCGTGGTTGCGGGCCTGCTGGGCGAGCGCGCAGAAGGAGTGCGACCCGACCAGGTCGATCCCGTCGCCGTAGAGGTGCCGGCTGTTGCTGGCCCCGCCGACCGCATTGTTGCAGGAGTAGCTGCGGAACCCGCTGCTGAGGTAGATGGGCGCGTTGCCCATGGCGCGGCGCATGGCCTGGAGTTTCCACATCGAGACCAGCGCGTTGAACCGTGCGGTGCTCGCCGAGACCGCGCCGCCGGACCAGTCGCTGTTGCACCGGTTCCACTCGGCGTAGCTGAAGCTGACCGGCGTGCAGTCGGGGTCCTGGAGCGCGTATATCTGGTTGAACGTCTGTGGGCCGGCCACCCCGTCGGCGGCCAGGCCGTACGCCTGCTGGAAACGGATCACCGCGGCCCGGGTAGCCGGACCGTACGCGCCGTCGAGGCCGAGCACCGCACCGTAGCCGGGGTAGCCGGAGACCCGGATCTGCAGCTGGCGTACGTCCTCGCCGGTCATTCCGGAGGACAGCATGCGGCCCCAGGTGTAGCAGCCGTCGGCCTGGGCGGCGGTGCCGGTGGCGGTCACCGCCACCAGGCTCGCTGCCACGGCCATCACACCGGCGGTGACGGCCTGTGCCAGGCGTTGTCGGAGTTTACGTCGTTCCACGATCAGCTCCAATCGACGATCTTCGACGCAAGATGGATTGGAAGTTTTACGTATGTCAATGCAAGAGTCAAGAAATCCTTGATTGGCTTTGCAACGGGGCGTCAGCGTCTGCCGTCCCGCGAGCGGTGCCGCGGTGCGGGTGGTGAGTGGTCGCCGCGCGGTACGTAGGATCGCCGATGTGACTGGGGCGGAGGCGAACACCGACAGGGACCTGGCCGGCGGCCTGGAGCGGCTCTGGACGCCGCACCGGATGACGTACATCGCCGGTGAGGATCGGCCCGAGGGCGGCTACGACAAGCCCGCCGGTTGCCCGTTCTGCCTGGCCCCGAGCCGGCCACCGCAGGAGAGCCTGGTGGTGGCGCGGGGTGAGCACGTGTTCGCGGTGCTCAACCTGTACCCGTACAACGCGGGCCACCTGCTGGTCTGCCCGTACCGGCACGTGGCCGACTACACCGACCTGGACGGGCCGGAGACGGCCGAGCTGGCGTCGTTCACCCAGACCGCGATGCGGGTGATCCGCAAGGTCAGCAACGCGCACGGCTTCAACCTGGGGATGAACCAGGGCGGGGTGGCCGGCGCCGGCATCGCCGCCCACCTGCACCAGCACGTGGTGCCCCGGTGGGGCGGCGACGCCAACTTCATGGCGGTGATCGGGCGCACCAAGGTGCTGCCGCAACTGCTCGGCGACACCCGCGACCTCCTCACCCGCGCCTGGCCCTCCTGACCGCGCAGCGTCACCGGTGCGACACGCCGGCGCGTCGGCGTGTCCGGCCGTTGAGCTGCGTGGGCGGGCCACCGCGGCACGGCACGCCGGGGCGGGCGGGAAACGGCCCGCGCCGGAGTGATCCACGAACCCCGGTCGCCCGTACGGATGACCGTGGTGGATGTCTGTCAAAGCCTGTCCGGAAGATGGCACGATGCGCCGATGGCGGAGTCGACGCGGACGCTGGGCCGCAGCGGCATCGAGGTCAGCGCCCTGGGCATGGGCTGCTGGGCGATCGCCGGTCCCTGGGCCGAGGGACGCACCCCGCTGGGCTGGGGAGCGGTCGACGACGAGGAGTCGATCCGGGCGATCCGCCGGGCCCTGGACCTCGGCGTGACGCTGTTCGACACCGCCGACACCTACGGCGCCGGGCACGGTGAGCGGGTCCTCGGGCGGGCCCTGGCGGGCCGGCGCGACGCGGCGGTCATCGCCACCAAGTGGGGCTACACGTTCGACGAGCGGGCCCGACAGGCCACCGGGACCGACGCCTCGCCGGCGTACCTCCGGCAGGCCGTGCAGGACTCGCTGCGCCGGCTCGACACCGACCGGATCGACCTCTACCAGCTGCACCTGGCCGACCTGCCGGTGGCCCGGGCGCAGGCGCTGATCGGCGCCCTGGAGGATCTGGTTGCCGACGGCCTGATCCGGGCGTACGGCTGGAGCACCGACCGGGCCGACCGGGCCGCGGCCTTCGGGCAGGACGCCCGGCACGCCGCCGCCGTGCAGCACAGCCTGTCGGTGCTGCGCGACGCCCCCGACCTGCTCGCCGTCTGCGCCAAGTACGACCTGGCCAGCATCAACCGGGGGCCGCTCGGGATGGGGCTGCTCACCGGCAAGTACCACCCCGCCTCGAGGCTGCCCCGCGACGACGTGCGGGGCATGACCTCGGGCTGGCTGGAGTGGTTCCGGGGTGGGCGACCCGCCCCGGAGTGGCTGCGCCGGGTGCACGCGGTCCGGGCGGCGCTGACCGCCGACGGGCGCACCCTGGCCCAGGGCGCCCTGGGGTGGATCTGGGCCCGCAGCGACCGGACGATTCCGATCCCGGGCTGCCGCAGCGTCGCCCAGGTCGAGGAGAACGCCGCGGCGCTGGCCCGGGGACCGCTCAGCCCCGACCAGTTCGCCGAGGTGGAGCGGCAGCTCGCTGCCCTGCGAGCCGCCGCCCTGCGCGAGGTCGACCGCCCCTACTGGCCCAGCCCCATGCTGCCCACCGCCCGCCCCTGACCGGGGCGGACCACGGTCAGGTGTGTTCCTTGCGGATCTGGTCGGCGAGGTGGGTCGGCATCGGGTCGTGACGGACGAAGTGGCGGCGGAAAGTGCCGGCCCCCGCGGTCATCGCGCGCAGCTCGACGGCGTAGCGCAGCAGTTCCGTGGCGGGCACCTCGGCGCGGACCAGGGTGCGCCCCTCCGAGTCCGGGTCCGGCTCGGTGCCGAGCACCCGGCCGCGCCGACCGGACAGGTCGCCCATCACGGTGCCCACGTTGCCGTCGGGCACCCGGATGCTCACCTCGTCGATCGGCTCCAGCAGCGTCGGCTGCCCGCCGTCGGCGGCGGCGCGCAGCGCCAGGGCTCCGGCGGTCTGGAACGCCGCGTCGGAGGAGTCCACGCTGTGCGCCTTGCCGTCGACCAGGGTCACCCGCAGGTCCACCACCCGGTGGCCGGCGACCAGGCCGCGCTCCATCTGGGCGCGTACCCCCTTCTCCACCGACGGGATGTAGTTGTGCGGCACCGCGCCGCCGACCACCCGGTCGACGAACTCGAAACCGGCGCCGCGCGGCAGCGGCTCCACCTCGATGTCGCAGACGGCGTACTGGCCGTGCCCGCCGGACTGCTTGACGTGCCGGCCGTGCCCGCGTGCGGCCGTCGTCAGCGTCTCCCGCAGCGCCACCTTCACCGGCTCGGTCTCCAGCTCGACCCCGCCGGCGCGCAGCCGGTCGAGGACCACGTCGGCGTGCGCCTCGCCCATGCACCACAACACCAGCTGGTGGGTCTCCGGGTTGCGCTCCAGGCGCATCGTCGGGTCGCCGGCCACCAGCCGGGCCAGGTTGCGGGCCAGGGCGTCCTCGTCCGAGCGGGACTTCGCCACGATGGCCACCGGCAGCAGCGGCTCGGGCATCTCCCACGGGGCGATCAGCAGCGGCTCGTCCTTGGCGGAGATGGTGTCGCCGGTCTCCGCGCTGCCCGACTTGGTGATCGCGCAGATGTCGCCGGCCACGGCGACCCCGACCTCCCGCAGGGTGGCTCCCAGCGGGCTGTAGAGGTGGGCGATCCGCTCGTCGGCGTCGTGGTCGGGGTGGCCGCGCTCGGCCAGGCCGTGCCCGGAGACGTGCACCGTCTGCTCGGGACGCAGCGTGCCGGAGAAGACCCGGACCACGCAGACCCGCCCGACGTGCCGGTCGATGGTGGTCTTGACCACCTCGGCGACCAGGGGACCGGCCGGGTCGCAGGTCAGTGGCGGGCGGGGCGAGCCGTCCACCCCGGTGACCGCCGGCAGGGCGTGCTCCGGCGGCGACGGGAAGCCGGCGGTGAGCACCTCCAGCAGCGCGTCCAACCCGACCCCGGTCGTCGCGCAGACCGGCACCACCGGGTAGAAGTGACCGCGGGCGACGGCCTTCTCGAGGTCCTCGATCAGGATGTCGGCGCCGATCTCCTCGCCACCGAGGTACCGGTCCATCAGGGTCTCGTCCTCGCTCTCCGCGATGATCCCCTCGATCAGCTCGTTGCGGGACTCGGCGATGGCCGGCAGGTGCTCCGGGTCGGGTTCGCGGACCTGCGGCGGCAGGCCGTCGGTGTAGTCGAAGACCCGCCGGGTGATCAGCCCCAGCAGGCCGACGGTGGAGACCCCGTCGTCGCCCAGCATCGGCAGGTAGAGCGGGAGCACGTTGTCGCCGAAGACCCGCTGGCAGAGCGCCACCGCCTCGTCGAAGTCGGCGCGCGGATGATCCAGCCGGGAGACCGCGACCGCCCGGGGCATGTCGACCGCGGCGCACTCCTCCCACAGCGCCGCGGTGGCGGCGTCCATCCCGTCGACGGCGGAGACCACGAACAGCGCGGCGTCGGCGGCGCGCAGGCCGGCGCGCAGCTCACCGACGAAGTCGGCGTAGCCGGGGCTGTCCAGCAGGTTGACCTTGATGCCGTCGTGCACCAGGGGCGCGCAGGCCAGCGCCACCGAACGCTGCTGGCGTACGGCCGCCGGGTCGTGGTCGCAGACGGTGTTCCCGTCGGTGACCGAGCCGGCCCGGGCGATCGTGCCGGTCGCCGCGAGCAGCGCCTCGACCAGGGTCGTCTTGCCCGCTCCGGAGTGCCCGACGAGCACCACGTTGCGGATCCTCGCAGGATCGGTGACCGCCGGAACGCCGGCGGTAACCCCCTTGTCCTGACTCTTCTGCGCCATCGGGCGCACCTCCCTCAGCCGGTGGTGGTGGGTGGCGACCGCCGCGCGCGACGGAGATGCGGCCCGGGCGGGTACTGCGGCGATATCCTCCGGTGGATCGCTCCGAACCGGGCAGTCAACGGGCGGTCAGGTGAGCCGGCTCACCCTCCCGGCTCGATCTCACACCCGATGGCGGGACCGGCACAACCCTGCCAGGTCAGACCGGCGGTGTCGCTGGTCGGGCGACGACCGTTATCGTGGGACCGCCATGGCGAAGATCTTCCAAGTGTCGGCTCGCGCGGGGATGACCCGCGTCGTGGAGCCGATTGCCCGCCGCCTGCTGCGCGCGGGCGTGTCCCCCAACGCGGTTACCGTCGCGGGCACCCTCGGGGTGCTCGTCGGCGCGCTCGGCTTCGGCGCCCGCGGGCATCTGGTCGCCGGTGCGCTGATCGTGACGGTCTTCGCGCTCACCGACCTGCTCGACGGGACGATGGCCCGGATGAGCGGCGGCTCCACCAAATTCGGCGCGTTTCTCGACTCCAGCATGGATCGGGTCGCCGACAGTGCGGTCTTCGGCGCGGTCGCCTTCTACCTGGCCGGCAGGGGGGATCGCGCGGGGATGGCCGCCGCGCTGATCTGCCTGGCCGCGGGTGGGCTCGTGTCGTACGTGAAGGCCCGCGCCGAGGGGCTCGGGATGAGCGCCAACGTCGGCATCGCCGAGCGCACCGAGCGGCTGCTGATCGTCGGCGTCGGCGGCCTGCTCACCGGGCTCGGCGTCACCAAGGCGCTGCCGATCGCGCTGTGGCTGCTCGCGGCGGTGTCGCTGTTCACCGTCGGCCAGCGGATGCGGCACGTGTACCGGCAGGCCCAGCAGGTCGGCGCGCCCGGCGGCCACGGGTGAGCGGCACACGGAGGCGTGGGTCGAGGACTCCCGCCGGGACCTCGACACACGCCCGGGCGGGAGGCCCACCCCGGTGAACCCCACCGAACTCGGCTTCGCCGCCGGCTGGCGGCTGATCCGCGCGCTGCCCCGGCCGGTCGCCGCCGCGGGGTTCAACGCCGTGGCCGACCGGGCCCACCGTCGCCGCGGTGCCGGCGCCACCCGGCTCGCCACCAACCTGCGTCGGGTGGTCGGCCCAGAGCTGCCCGAGGCCGAGCTGGACGAGCTGGTCCGCCAGGGCCTGCGCTCGTACGCCCGCTACTGGATGGAGGCGTTCCGGCTGCCGTCGCTGAGCCGCCAGCAGATCCTCGCCGGGTTCCGGCTGGGGCGCGCCGAGCTGCTCGCCGCCGACGTGGCGGCCGGGCGCGGCGCGGTGGTGGCGCTGCCGCACGCCGGCAACTGGGACGCGGCCGGGGCATGGGTCGCGGCCAACGGCTGGCCGTTGTCCACCGTCGCCGAGCGACTCAAGCAGGAGGGCGTCTACCAGCGCTTCCTCGCGTTCCGGCAGAGCCTGGGCATGGAGATCCTGCCCACCACCGGCGGTGAACGCCCGGCGATCGACGTGCTGACCGACCGGCTCGCCGCCGGGGCGGTGGTGCCGCTGCTCGCCGACCGGGACCTGTCCACCCGCGGGGTCGAGGTGGACTTCTTCGGCGGCCGGACTCGGATGCCGGCCGGCCCGGCCCTGCTCGCGCTACGCTCCGGGGCGCCGTTGTACGTGGCGTCGATGTGGTACGAACCGGATGCGGCGTGTGCTCTGCTCGACGGCCCACTGCCGGTGCCGGGGCCTGAGGAGGGCACGCTGGACGCCCGGGTCCGGTCGCTGACCCAGTTGATCGCCGACCGTCTCGCGGCGGGCATCGCCCGGAATCCGCAAGACTGGCACATGTTGCAGCGGATGTGGCTGGACTGAGGGGGACGGGCGCAATGCGGATCGGCATCGTCTGCCCGTACTCCTTCGACGTGCCCGGCGGGGTCCAGAACCACGTCATGGACCTCGCGGAGGCGCTGATCGGGCTCGGGCACGAGGTGAGCGTCCTCGCCCCGGCGGACGAGGACTCGCCGCTGCCGCCGTACGTGGTGCCGGCCGGCCGGTCGGTGCCGCTGCCGTACAACGGCTCGGTGGCCCGGATCGCCTTCGGCCCGGTCTCCACCGCCCGGGTACGCCGGTGGATCACCCGAGGCGACTTCGACGTGCTGCACGTGCACGAGCCGTTGGCGCTGAGCCTGTCCATGCTCGCCGTGCTCTCCGCCCGGGGGCCGGTGGTGGCCACCTTCCACACCGCGATGACCCGCTCCCGGGTGCTCTCCGCCGCCCAGGGCGCACTTCAGATCGTGCTGGAGCGGATCACCGCGCGGATAGCGGTCAGCGCCCTGGCCCGCAAGGTGCAGGTCGAGCACCTGGACGGCGGCGCGGTGGAGATTCCCAACGGGGTCGCGGTGGCCAAGTTCGCCGGGGTCGAGCCGCTGCCCGGGTGGCCCGGGGAGTGCGCGCCGGGTACCGGCGGCACGCTCGGCTTCCTGGGTCGGTTCACCGAGCCCCGCAAGGGCTTCC
Source organism: Micromonospora craterilacus (assembly GCF_003236315.1). GTDB lineage: Bacteria > Actinomycetota > Actinomycetes > Mycobacteriales > Micromonosporaceae > Micromonospora > Micromonospora craterilacus. Next base: position 31,059 of record NZ_POTY01000013.1, on the reverse strand, counting down.
CGATCCTGCGGGACGCCTTCGTCGAGCTGGCCCGCCAGCGCCCCGGGCTGCGCCTGCTGGTCGCCGGCCCCGGTGACCCGGACGACCTGTTCGACCAGTTTCCGCCCGACCTTCGGGAACGGGTGACCTTCCTCGGGTTGGTGCCCGAGGAGGAGAAGGCGCGGATGCTGCGCAGCGTGCACCTCTACGTCGCACCGAACACGGGTGGCGAATCCTTCGGCATGATCCTCACCGAGGCGTTGGCCGCGAGCACCACCGTCGTCGCCAGCGACCTCGACGCCTTCCGTCGGGTGCTCGACGGCGGGCGGGCCGGGCGGCTGTTCCCCACCGGCGACCCGGTGGCGCTGCGTGAGACCCTGGCGGAGCTGCTGGACGACCCGGCCCAGCGGGCGGAGTTGACCGCCTGCGGTGACCAGGTGGTGGCAAATTTCGACTGGCCCGTGGTTGCCCGGCGGGTTCTGGAGGTATACGCAGCGGCGATCGAGGCAACCGACGGGCGGGTGATCGACCAGGAGTGGGTGGGGCCGGACTGATCGGGAGGAACGGGAGCAGCACTACGATGCCGGGCATGTGGTGGGTGGTGGGCGCGACGGTGGTCGCCGCCCTGGTCGTGGCGTACCTGATCTGGACCGCCGGCCGGGTCGAGCGGCTGCAGGGCCGCGCCCAGCTGGCCGCCCGCGCCCTGGACGCCCACCTGCTGCGCCGGGCCGCCGCCGCGGCGGTGCTGGCCGAACGCCGCTACGGCGTCGAGCTGTACGCGGCAGCGCGCATCGCGCTGGACGCCCGCCCGGACGAGCGGGAGGCGGCCGAGAACGACCTGACCCGGCAGCTGCGCACGGTCCGGCTCGACCCCACCGACCCGGACTGTGAGGCCGTCATCGCGGCCAGCCGGCGGCTCGCCCTGGCCCGGCAGGTGCACACCGACCTGGTCCGCGACGCCCGTACGGCGCGCGGCCGACCGGTGGTACGCCTGTTCCGGATGGGGCGCGGGCACACCTGGCCCCGCTACTTCGACATCGACGACCCGACCCTCGCCGTCCCCGCCGCCGACGTCCCGACCAGGTGATCGGGGCGTCGGTCGCGGCTGCCGGGCGAGGGTGACGGCGGCCACAGAGCAGGCCACCACGGGTCTGATTGGCTGTCGGTACGGCGTTGACCCGGGCGTAGCATCTCCGCTGCCACCTCCCCGAGTACGCCTGAGGAGCGATGATTCGTGTCCGAGACGACTTCCCCGAACGCCAGCGCCACCCCGGTCGTCGGCACCGCCCGCGTGAAGCGTGGCATGGCCGAGATGCTCAAGGGCGGTGTGATCATGGATGTGGTCAACGCCGAGCAAGCCAAGATCGCTGAGGACGCCGGCGCGGTCGCGGTGATGGCGCTGGAGCGGGTTCCGGCCGACATCCGCGCGCAGGGCGGGGTGTCGCGGATGAGCGACCCCGACATGATCGACGGCATCATCAACGCGGTCTCCATCCCGGTGATGGCCAAGGCCCGCATCGGCCACTTCGTCGAGGCGCAGATCCTGCAGTCCCTCGGCGTCGACTACGTCGACGAGTCCGAGGTGCTCACCCCGGCCGACTACGCCAACCACATCGACAAGTGGGCCTTCACCGTCCCGTTCGTCTGTGGTGCGACCAACCTGGGCGAGGCGCTGCGCCGGATCACCGAGGGCGCTGCCATGATCCGCTCCAAGGGCGAGGCCGGCACCGGTGACGTCTCCAACGCCACCACCCACATGCGCAAGATCCGCCAGGAGATCCGCCGGCTCCAGTCGCTGCCGACCGACGAGCTGTTCGTCGCGGCGAAGGAGCTGCAGGCGCCGTACGAGCTGGTCAAGGAGATCGCCGAGACCGGCAAGCTGCCGGTGGTGCTGTTCACCGCCGGTGGCATCGCCACTCCGGCCGACGCCGCCATGATGATGCAGCTCGGCGCGGAAGGCGTCTTCGTCGGCTCCGGCATCTTCAAGTCCGGCAACCCGGCCCAGCGGGCCGCCGCGATCGTCAAGGCGACCACCTTCCACGACGACCCGGACGTGCTGGCCAAGGTCTCCCGGGGGCTCGGCGAGGCGATGGTCGGCATCAACGTCGACGAGATCCCGCAGCCGCACCGCCTCGCCGAACGCGGCTGGTGACGTGAAGGAAGGGCCCTTGTTAACGCCTCCTGTAGAGGAAGGGTCCCTTCTTAACACTCGGAAGGAACGCACGTGACGGCACCCGTGATCGGTGTCCTCGCCCTGCAGGGTGACGTCCGCGAACACCTCACCGCGCTGACCGGAGCGGGCGCACAGGCCCGCCCGGTACGCCGGCCGGAGGAGCTGGACGCGGTCGACGGCCTGGTCATCCCGGGCGGGGAGTCCACCACGATCAGCAAGCTGGTCGACATCTTCGAGCTGCGCGACCCGATCGACAAGCGGATCGCCGCCGGCATGCCGGTCTACGGCTCGTGCGCCGGCATGATCATGCTGGCCACCGAGGTCCTCGACGGCCGGCCGGACCAGCGCGGCTTCGACGGGATCGCGATGACCGTCCGGCGCAACGCGTTCGGCCGGCAGGTCGACTCGTTCGAGGCACCGGTGGAGGTCGACGGCATCGGCGGCGGGCCGCTGCACGCGATCTTCATTCGAGCGCCTTGGGTCGAGCGGGTCGGCGACGGCGTCGAGGTGCTGGGCACGGTGACCGACGGCCCGGCGGCCGGCCGGATCGTGGCGGTGCGGCAGGGCAACCTGCTGGCCACCTCGTTCCACCCGGAACTCACCGGCGACCTGCGGCTGCACGGCTACTTCGTGGACCTGGTCCGGACCACGAGCTGAGCCGGCCGGCGCGCGGCGCGAGCTGAGCCGGCCGGCGTGCGGCGCGAGCTGGGCTGGCCGGCGCGCGGCGCGAGCTGAGTCGGTCCGCGTAGCGTGGCGACTGCCGGGCCGGACCTCAGCCGGCCACCGAGCGCAGCCCACCCGGCCGCCGGCCCAGCAACCGGTCCAGCGCCTCCGCGCTGGCAGCGTCGGCGGGTAGCTGCACGACCAGCCGCTGCTGGTCGTCGGCGACGTCCAGCGTCTCGTACGCCAGCCGCAGCGGCCCGACCTCCGGATGCCGCAACCAGCGGACGCCGGTGGACCTCACCGCGACTGGCCGGCGCTGCCACCGGGACATGAACGGCGCTCCGACGGTGCGGCCGAGTCGCTCGGCGAACGCGTCGGTGGCCGGGTCACCGCGGCGCAGCCCGTGCAACTCGGTGACCTGCTGGTCGGCCAGCTCCGCCCAGTCGGGGAAATACTCGCGGGCCCGTTCGTCGGTGAAGACGAACCACACCAGGTTGGGGTGAGCACCGTCGAGCAGCCCCAGCGGTCGGGCCAGCCGGTCGAACGTCTCGTTCCAGGCCAGCACGTCACCGAGCCGGTTGAGCAGGTACGCCGGCCGGTCCCGCAGCGCCTCCAGCAGCGCCCGAACCTCCGGACGGACGGTACGCGAGACCGCCGACCGCTCGCCGGCGCACAGCTGCTGGCGATGGTTGACCGACGCGAGTTCCTGTAGGTGTTGCCGGTCGGCGTCGTCCAGCCGCAAGGCGTCTGCCAGCGCGGCGAGGATCTCCGGCGAGGGCCGGGTGTCCCGGCCCTGTTCGAGGCGGGTCAGGTACTCCACGCTGACCTGGGCCAGCGTGGCCAACTCCGCCCGGCGCAGCCCTGGAGTGCGTCGCCGGACACCTTCGGGCAACCCCACCTGGCCGGGCCGCAGGGCCTCCCGGCGGCTGCGGAGGAACGCGCCCAACTCCCCGTCCATCACGGGTCCAGTCTGCCGGTGTCGCCGGGCGCGAGGGTGTCCCCGCCAGGGCTACCCTCGCGCCGGCCTCCCGGTGGTGCCGGACCGCGGGTGGAATCGAGCCATGAACAGTGCGCAGAAGAACGGACCGGTCGTCGTGGGCCTGGTCGTGGGCAGCAGTCGTCCGGGCCGACGAGGACCGGCGGTGGCCGGATGGGTGGCCGAGGTGGCCGCCGGGCACCCGGCGGTACGGACCGGCGCCGCGATCGTCGAGCTGATCGACCTCGCGGAGCAGCGGCTGCCGATGCTGGACGAACCGGTGCCGGCGAGGTTCGGCGACTACCGCCACGACCACACCCGCCGCTGGTCGGCGGTGGTGGCGGCGTGCGATGCCTTCATCATCGTCACCCCGGAGTACAACCGGTCGGTCCCGGCCGTGCTCAAGAACGGCATCGACTATCTGGACGCCGAGTGGCGCGGCAAGTCGGCTGGGGTGCTCTGCTACGGCGTGAACGGAGGCGGGCAGGCGGTCGAGCATCTGCGGACGATCCTCGCCGAGGTGGGGATGACGGTCGTGCCGAACCACGTCGAGCTGGGACTCTTCACCGACTTCGAGTGGCCCGGCGATGACTTGTCCGACCCGACCGCCATCGCACGGATCGCGCCTGGCGAGGGCCGGGCGGCGGCGTTGACGGCGATGCTCACCGACCTCCTTGCTGCCGCCGGGGGACGTGGCTCCGGCGATCGGCCGGAGCCGGAGCGGGCCGGCGGTGGTGTCGGCGAGGTGGCGGGTTGGGCCGTGGCCCCGGTGGCGGGGCGGTGAGCATGGAGACCATCCTGATCACGTACCAGGTCCGCCCCGATCGCCTCGCCGAGCACCTGACCCTGCTCGGCGCCGTGCACGAGGAACTGGTCCGGCTCGGGCCGCCCGGGTTCCGCTACCTGACTCTGCGACTCGACGACGGGCACCGCTTTGTCGATGTCGCCATGGGCCCGGATCTGCCGGGGCCGCTGCCGGAGCTGGAGTCGTTCCGGCGTTACCGGGCCGGCCTGGAGGAGCGCTGCGAGCAGCGGAGCACAGCTGGGTTCACCGTGCTGGGGTCGTACGGCATGGGGGAATAGCTTTTGTCCGCTATGCGTTGATCGCACTGATCGGGTCGGCCGCTGACGTGCGGCGGGTGACGACCACTCGTGGTCCGTCGGTAGGATTGTCGAGATTCGGCAGGGCCATCTGGCCGCCACGGCTTCCACCAGAGCTGACCGGCACCACCCGTGTGCGCCGGTGCGGAGCGGGGCGCGTGCGGTGCGGTCGATGCAGGCGGCGGGTAGCAACGGAGGTAACAGATGTCCGGCCACTCAAAGTGGGCGACGACCAAGCACAAGAAGGCGGTCATCGACGCCAAGCGCGGCAAGATGTTCGCCAAGCTGATCAAGAACGTGGAGGTCGCGGCGCGAACCGGCGGTGGCGATCCGGCCGGCAACCCGACGCTCTACGACGCGATCCAGAAGGCCAAGAAGAACTCGGTCCCCAACGACAACATCGATCGTGCGGTCAAGCGCGGCTCCGGCCTGGAGGCCGGCGGTGCCGACTACCAGACGATCATGTATGAGGGCTATGGCCCCAACGGCGTCGCGCTGCTGATCGAGTGCCTGACCGACAACCGCAACCGGGCGGCCACCGAGGTGCGCACCGCGCTGACCCGCAACGGCGGCTCGTTCGCCGACGCCGGCTCGGTGTCGTACATGTTCTCCCGCAAGGGCGTGGTGATCGTGCCGAAGGCGGGCACCACCGAGGACGACGTGATGATGGCGGTCCTCGACGCGGGTGCCGAGGAGGTCAACGACCTGGGCGAGGCGTTCGAGGTGGTCTCCGAGCCGGGTGACCTGCTCGCCGTGCGGACCTCGCTGCAGGATGCCGGCATCGAGTACGAGTCGGCCGAGTCCTCGCTGATCCCCAGCGTAAACGTGCCGCTGGACGAGGAGGGCGCGCGCAAGATCTTCAAGCTGATCGACGTCCTGGAGGACTGCGACGACGTGCAGAACGTCTTCGCCAACTTCGACGTCAGCGACGACGTGATGGAGGCGGTCGGCTGAGCCGGCCCCGACGACTGGCGCGACAGCAGGGCGCGCACGCGAGCCTCGGGCTTGGGTGCGCGCCCTGTCTGTGTGTCAGGACCCGGAGTGTCAGGACTCGGAAGGTGTGACGGCGTCCTGTTGGTTGTCGGACGGCGGACACTTGCTAAAGATATCTTTCTAAAGCATTCTCTACCTATGGCTGACGAGGTGCCCGAACGTTCGATCAAAGTCACTGACCCACGCGCCCTGCGGGCGTACGCGCACCCGCTGCGGATGCGCCTGATCGGGCTGTTGCGCGGCGAGGGCCCGATGACCGCGACTCAGGCTGCCGCCCGGCTCGACGACAACGTGCCGAACTGCTCGTTCCACCTGCGGCAACTCGCCAAGTACGGGTTCGCCGAACGCGTCCCCGGGGCGGACGGGCGGGAACGGCCCTGGCGGGCCACCACGCAGTACACCTCCTGGGACGACGACTCCGACGATCCGGCGATGAAGTCCGCCGCCGACCAGCTCAACAGCTTGATGCTCGCCCAATACGTGCAACGCGCGCAGGGCTACCTCGCCGTCCGCGCCGACGAGCCCGTCGAGTGGCGGGCCGCCGCCGGCTTCGGCGACGCGTTGCTGCACGTCACCGCCGCTGAGCTGCGCGAGGTCACGGAGGGGATCGACGCACTGCTGGCCCGGTACGACGAGCGGATCGCCGACCCGGCGAAACGTCCGCCCGGATCCCGCCCGGTGATGATCATCCAGATGGCGCTGCCGCGTGGAGCCGTACCCACCGAGGGCCAGCGAGCTGGATCCGACCATGACTGAAACCGTCGTCCGGGCCGACCCGGCACCGTCTCGCCGGCCGCGCGTCCCACGGCTGCTCCAGCAGACCGCCTTCCGCCGCTACTGGTCCGCGCAGACCGTCTCGCTCTTCGGCGACCAGATCACCATGCTCGCCGTGCCGCTGCTGGCCCTGCTCGCGGTCGGCGCCGGGCCCGCCGAGATGGGCTACCTGACCGCCGCCGCGCTACTGCCGAACCTGTTCTTCTCGCTGCCGGCCGGTGCCTGGGTGGACCGGCGGCCACGTCGGCGCCAAGTAATGATCATCACCGATCTCGGCCGGGCGGGCCTTCTGCTGGCCGTGCCGCTGCTGTGGTGGGCGGACGCGTTGAACCTGCTGCTGCTGTGCGCCATGGTCTTCCTCATCGGGCTCCTCTCGGTGTTCTTCGAGGTGGCGCACAGCAGCCTGTTCGCCGCCCTGGTCCAGCGGCCCGACTATGTGGACGCCAACAGTCTGGTCAACGGCAGCAGAGCCCTGTCGCACGTGGCCGGCCCGAGCATCGGTGGCCTGCTCGTGCAGGCGCTCACCGCCCCGGTCGCGCTGTTCTCCGGCGTGCTCACCTACCTGACCTCGGCGGTCTTCCTGGCCCGGACACAGGTCACCGAGCATCCCCTGGCGAGCGGCTCCGGCCAGGGCATGGCCGCCGGCGTGCGGTACGTGGCCCGCTCCGCGGTCCTCCGGGCGACGTTGCTCGGCACCACCACGCTCAACCTGTTCAACTACATGTTCGCCGCGCTCTTCGTGCTGTACGTGACCACCGAACTGGGCGTCTCCCCGGGCCTGCTGGGCCTGATCATCGGGGCCGGTGCGTTCGGCGGACTGCTCGGCGCGGCGGTCACCGGCCCGGTCAGCCGCCGGATCGGCATCGGCCCCGCGGTGCTCCTCGGGTTCGTCCTCTTCCCGGCCCCACTGGTCCTCGTGCCGCTGGCCGTGGGACCGCAGCCGCTGGTGCTCGCGCTGCTGTTCGCCGCCGAGTTCGTCTCCGCGCTGGGCGTCATGGTCCTCGACATCGCGGTCGGATCGGTGCAGATCGCCGCCACGCCGGTGGCGATGCTCGCCGTGGTCTCCGGCTTCAGACGCACCGTCAACTACGGCATCCGGCCGATCGGCGCCCTGATCGGTGGGGCACTCGGTGCCGCGATCGGGGTACGTCCCGCCCTCTGGATCGCCAGCCTCGCGGCCCTGCTCGGGGTGTTCTGGGTCGTCTTCTCCCCGCTGCGCACCATGCGCAAGCTGCCCGAGGGGTGACCTCCCGCCGCGGTCTCTGCCCGGCCGACCCCGCTCGGCGGGTCAGGTGAAGAGGCCGGCGGGTGGCCGAAATCCACCAGAACTTCGCCGAGCCGGTAGCGGACCTGATGCGGGGGCAGGTGTGGCGGAAGTCGACGTCGAGGCGTGGATCAGGGAGCATCGGCCGGAGCTGGCGGAAGACTGATCGGGAACCCGGGGGAGCGGTGACGGCAGGTAAACGGTTCACGCCCGGGGACGTGGTCGTGCGGCGGGAGATCCTGCGCGGCGAGGTCTGGTTCGGCTGCCCGACGATCTGTGTCGAGGACTCGCCCGATCTGCTCGCGCTCTACCTGCCGCCGGGGGCCGAGTTCGGCTTTCCCGACGACGGGACCTTCCCATGCGGTCGCCACCCCTGGCAGGCGGCGGGCCACACCGCTTGGACCGGCCACGGCAAGCTGACGCTCCAGCGCCCCGGCGAGGCGCACTCGGTCGACGTGTTCTGGTCCGGCCCGGACCGGACCTTCGCCGGCTGGTACTTCAACCTCCAGGACCCGTTCCGGCGTACGCCGGTCGGGGTGGACACCCTCGACCACGAACTGGACCTGTGGTGGGCGGCGGACGCCGACCGGTACGTCTTCAAGGACGTCGAGATGTTCGCCCAGCGGCTGGTGGAGGGGCGCTACCCGGGGATGGGCGAGGCGATCCGCGCCGAGGGTGACCGGATCGCCGCCCGGCTCGACGTCGGCGAGCGCTGGTGGGACGAGTCCTGGGCCTCCTGGAAGCCCGACCCGGCCTGGCCGGTCCCGCGCCTGCCCGCCGGCTGGGCCACCGTCCCCTGCTGAGGACACCCGGCAACAAGCAGGCGGCGGCGGTCAGGCCGCCGTCTCGCGCTCCCGCCAGGCGGTACGGATCGAGGTGCGGCCGTTGGTGCGCAGCAGCGACCCTTCGTACACCCGGGCCCCGGCGGCCAGGAACCCGGCGGCCGCCACCAGGAGCAGCAGCAGCGACAACGGCAGTTCCCAGCCGGCCGCGTCCCCGGTGAACAGCCGCAGCGGCATCGCCGTGGGCGCCGAGAACGGCAGGTAGGAGAGCATCCGCATGGCGGTGGCGTTGTCGTTCAGGAAGATCACCGCGAAGAACGGCAGCATCACCGCGAGCTGCACCGGCATCGACACGCCGCCGATGTCCTCCAGCCGGTTGACCAGCGCACCGGCCGCCGCCCACATCGCTGCGATCAGCACGAAGCCCAGCAGGAAGTACGGCACGAACCATCCGATCGCCGGCCCGAGCAGCGTGAGCAGTCCGTTGTTGTCGCCGAACGCCATCCCGGCCACCGCGACCAGGGCGACCAGCCCGATCTGCCCGAGCGCCAGGATGGTGCCGGCGAGCATCTTGCCGGCGAGCAACGCGCGGACCGGCACCGCGGCGACCAGGATCTCCACGATCCGGGTCTGCTTCTCCTCGATGATGCTCTGCGCGATCTGCACGCCGAAGGTCTGCGAGGTGATGAAGAAGATGAAGGCGAAGGCGAACGGCACCAGGAAGGCCACCACCGGGTCCACCGCGTCCGGATTCAGCAGCCGGACCGGGGGCGCACTGCTCAGCGCCGAGACCACGTCGTCGGGGGCCTCGTTCATGGCGAGCACGGCCGGGCCGGTGACGACCGCGGCGTCCACGTCGCCGTCGCGGACCGCCTGCTCGGCGGCGGCGTCGTCGGGCACCGTGTGCACCTCCAGCCCCGCCGCGCGCAGCGGACCGGCCGCCGCCTCGGTCACCGCCACGGTGGACGGTCCGCCGGAGAGCAGCGGCGGCAGGATGGTCGCCGCCGCGGCGATCAGCAGGAAGAACACAGTGCTGATCAGGAAGGTACGGTCGCGCAGCTTGACCCGGATCTCCCGAGCGGCGACCAGGCGGGTGGCCTGCATGATGTTCACTGGGCGGCGACCTCTCGGAAGATCTCGGCGAGGGAGGGGCTGACCGGGCGGAACGCGCGGACCGGGCCGCGGGCCAACGCCGCGTGCAGCACCGGCTGCTCGTCCGCGCCGGGCGCGAGGTCGAACACGGCGCGGGCACCGTCCAGATCGACCAGGGACACCCCGGGCTGGTCCCGCAGCCAGCCCGCATCCGTCTCCACCACCAGCTCGAACCGGGGCGTGGTGTACGTCTGGCGCAGCTGCTCGCGGCCGCCGGCGGCCCGGATCGTGCCGTCCGCGATGATCACCAGGTCGTCGCAGAGCCGCTCGACGACATCCAGCTGGTGGCTGGAGAAGAGCACCGGTACGCCGGCGGCGGCCCGCTCGCGCAGCACGCCGACGACCGTGTCCACGGCCAGCGGGTCCAGGCCGGAGAACGGCTCGTCGAGCACCAGCACCTCGGGTTCGTGCACCAGCGCGGCGGCGATCTGGGCCCGCTGCTGGTTGCCCAGCGACAGCGTCTCCAGCAGGTCGTCGCCGCGCTCGGCGAGCCCGACCCGCTCCAGCAGTTCGTCGGTGCCGCGCCGGGCCGCATCCGCGGTCAGCCCGTGCAGCCGGCCCAGGTAGGTCACCTGCTCGCGGACGCTCATCTTCGGATAGAGGCCGCGTTCCTCGGGCATGTAGCCGAACCGCCGCCGGGCCTCGCGGCTCAGCGGCGTGCCCTGCCACCGCACCTGGCCGGCATCGGGGGCGAGCACCCCGAGGATGATCCGCATGGTGGTGGTCTTGCCGGCGCCGTTGCCGCCGACGAAGCCGGTCATCCGGCCGGCGACGACATCGAAGGACACGTTCTTGAGCACCTGACGGTCGCCGAAGCTGCGGTCGACGCCGTCGAGGCGGAGTACCGAGGTCACGGCGTTCACGCTAGATCGCCGATCATCCGTTGCCTTCCGTCCGGCGGCGGAGATCCGGGCTCCGCCCTGCGGCGGAGGCGCTCATCCGCCGGGCCGGACCACCCCGTGCTCGTACGCGAAGATCACCGTCTGCACCCGGTCGCGCAGGCCGAGCTTGGCCAGCATCCGGCTGACATGCGACTTCACGGTCGCCTCGCCCAGGTGCAGCGCGGCGGCGATCTCGGCATTGCTGGCGCCCCGGGCCACCAGCTCCAGGACCTCCCGCTCCCGGGGTGTGAGGTCGCGCAGCGCCACCTCCGGTGCGGTGCCAGCGCCGGTCGTCGGGGCGCCGGGCCGGGCGAAGGTGGCGATCACCCGCCGGGTGAGTTCCGGGGCGAGCAGTCCCTCGCCGCGGGCCATCACCCGGATCGCCTCGACCAGCGCCTCCGGCGTGCCGTTCTTGAGCAGGAAGCCGCTGGCCCCGGCCGCCAGCGCGGCGAACAGGTAGTCGTCCCGGTCGAAGGTGGTCAGGATCAGCACGGCCGGGTCGCCGGGCTCGGCCGCTTCCGAGGTGATTCGCCGGGTGGCCGCCAGCCCGTCGACCCCCGGCATCTCCACGTCCATCAGCACCACGTCCGGGCGCAGCGCCCGAGCCATGCCGACCGCCCGCTCGCCGTCCGCGGCCTCGCCGACCACCTCGATGTCGTCCTCCACCTCGAGGATGACCCGAAAGCCGGTACGGACCAGATGCTGGTCGTCGGCGAGCAGCACCCGGATCGGCGGCACCGACTCACTCATGCCGGAGTCCCCACGGTCAGCGGCAGCGGGAAGCGGGCCCGCACCCGCCAGCCGCCGCCGGTCCGCCGGCCGACCTCCAGGGCGCCGCCGTGCGCGGCGATCCGTTCGCGCATCCCGATCAGCCCCAGCCCGTCGGCGTTCGCCGGTCGGGTGGCCCGGCCGTCATCGGTCACGTCGACCTCCACCTCGTGTTCCAGATAGCGAATTCGCACGTCGATCACGGTCGCCCCGGTGGCGTGCTTCAACACGTTCGTGGCGGCCTCCTGCACCACCCGGTACGCGGCCTGGGAGAGCGACTCCGGCAGCGGCGTGGGGTCCCCGTACACCCCGAGGGTCGCCCGCAGCCCGGCCTCGCGGGCCCGGTCGACCACGGCGTCCACCTGGTCGATCCCGGCGGGCTGCTCCGCGTGGTCCGGGGCGCCGTCGCGGGCGCGCAGCACGCCGAGCATCCGGCGCAGCTCGTCGACCGCGGTGCGGGCGGTCTCCTCGATCGCGGTCAACGCCACCCGGGCCTTCGCCGGGTCCTTGTCGAAGACCCGGCGGCAGGCCGACGCCTGCACCCCCATCACCGACACGTGGTGGGCGACCACGTCGTGCAGTTCCCGGGCGATCCGGACCCGCTCGCCGACCACCGCGTGCTCCCGGACCTCGGCCTGCGACCGGCGCAGCCGCTCTGCCTGCTCCGCCAGCTCGTGCTGCCGGCGGGCGGCGATCCACGCGGTCTCCCCGAAGAAGTACGCGAACCCGAAGAACAGCGTGTTGATCAGTACGCCGGTGACGATCGCGGCGAGCAGCGGCGGCACCGGCCCGATCGCGTCCGCGAAGGCGTCCGCGGTGAGGGTGCCGAAGCTGATCACGTAGGAGACCCCGAGCCAGACGAACATGCCGGCGATCAGGCCGATCCGCAGCCGCCGGGACAGCCGGCGGTCCCGACCCCAGGCGCCCAGGGTGTAGATGGCGGCGAACAAGGCCCACTGGGAGAGCTGCCACTCGGGGACGGCACGTGCCTGCGACCCGATGAACGCGGCCGACACGACCAACGCGGTGGCGGCGGGGAAGCGGCGCCGCCAGATCAGCGGCAGGGGCACCGCGACGGTCCAGAGGACCTGTTCGAGGCCGGACGGCGGTGGCCCCAGCAGGAACGTCCCGGTGCTGCGGGCCAGCGTGAGGCTGAGCAGGGCCAGCGCCGTCGCGGCGAGCCCGGCGTAGAGGTCCAGGCGCTGCTGTTCGGGTGTGGGCCCGGTCCGCCGCCAGTCGTCGGGGGTCTCGGTGGTCACCCTGGCTACGATGTCATCCCGTTGCTCGGTGCCCTAACGGCAACTCGGGGTGGCGGCGTCCCGACGTGTCCAGTGACACAGGGGAGTCCCGCATCGTGGCCCGGTCCGGCTGGTGGGCCGTGCTGGGTACCCTGCCCTGGTGTTGACGCCCGACCTCCCGCTCAAGACCGAGCGGCTGGAGCTGCGGCCGTTCCGGCCGTCGGACCTGGCCGACCTGCACGGCTACTTCGCCGATCCCGCCGCGCACCGCTACCTCTACAGCGAGGCCCCGGCGGATCTCGACGGCACCCGGGCGGTGCTGGCCCGGCGGCAGGAGCGGACCGCCCTGCGGGACAAGGGCGACGCGATCCAACTGGCGGCGGTGCTGCGGCGGACCGGGCAACTCGTCGGCGACGTGGTGCTGGCCTGGGCCGAACCGGAGCACCGGCAGGGCGAGATCGGCTACCTGCTGCACCCCGACCACCGGGGGCACGGGTACGCCACCGAGGCGGCGACGGCAATGCTGGCGCTCGCCTTCGACCGGTTCGACCTGCACCGCGTGGTCGGCCGGCTGGACGCCCGGAACACCGCCTCGGCCCGGGTCCTGGAACGGTTGGGGATGCGGCGCGAGGCACACCTGCGGGAGAACGAGTTCGTCAAGGGCGAATGGGCCGACGAGGTGATCTACGCGATGCTGGCCCGGGACTGGCGGGCCCGCTGACCGCCCGCTGACCGTCCGGTGCCCGCCCGCTGACCGTCCGGTGCCCGCCCGGGGCGACCGGGCGGGCACGGCGATCGAGTCGTGGCGGGCGGTGGTCAGCCGATGCCGTGGCCGGCCATCGGCGGCAGCGGGCAGTGCAGCAGACCGCAGATCGTCCGCAGCAGCTCGATCTCGGGCACGGTCATCATCCCGTCGTGGCTGATCACCGCCACGGTGGCCGCCACCAGCCGTTCCTTGTCGCCCGGGCGCAGCCCGTCCAGCACCGGCCAGGCGGTCTCCAGGGCCAGCACGCCGTTCTCCGGCGGCGCGTACGGCAGGGTGGTGCCGGGCAGCAGCGTGGCGATGCCGGCCTGGAACGCCTGTTCGGCGGCGGCCCGATCGGCGTGACCCACCTGGGCGAGCGTGGCCAGCAGGAAGGCCGCCGCCGAGCGGGCATCGGTGAGCGAGCGCCGGTCGGTACGCCAGCGGGAGTCCGGCCGTAGCGCCTCCTGAAGCTCGGCCAGCAGCAGCCGGGAGAGGCAGTACTCGGACACGTCGATCGCGCCGTCGGCGTGGATCAGGGTGAACACGGCCGCCATCAGCGACTCCAGCTCCGGACCCGGGCGGGCGCGCAGCGCCGGGAAGGTCAGCTCGGCCAGCGGCAGCCGGAGCGTGGGGTGCAGCCCGGCCAGGTCGTCCGCCTCCCGCAGGGCGGCGTCGGCCAGGTCGCGGCCGTGCCGGTCGGCGAGCGCGGCGTACTGGTGCTGCCGGATCTCCGGTTCGGCGCTGAGCAGCAGGCCGAGCAGCAGCGGTACGGCCGCGTCCCGGTTGCGGGCCCGGTCGAGCAGCGGGTCCGGGATCCGGTCGAGGATCGCCGCGGCGTGGGTGTAGGCGGTCTCGGTCGGGGCGGCCACCCGGCCCAGCACCTCGGTCGGCGCGACGCGTACCCGGGCATCGTGCTCCGGAAGCGCCGGCCGGCCGGACACCGGCGGCGCGGGCTGACCGGGCGCGGGCGGTGCCAGGCCGAGCGCGACGTCCTCCTGCCGGCCCGACGGCGGTGCCGCCGCCCACTGCTGGGACAGTCGCTGCAGCTCGGCCGGATCGAACGACGGCTCCAGTGCCCGGATCCGGTCGGCCAGCGGGGGATGGGTGGCGAACCAGGACGCCCGGGCCGCCTCGCCGAAGAGCATGTGCCCCACCTCGTCGCGCTTCGGCGACTTCAGTTCGGAGCCGTCGGTCAGGCCGCCGATCTTCTTCAGCGCCCCGGCGATGCCCCGGGTCTGGCGGGTGTACTGCACGGCCGAGGCGTCGGCGAGGTACTCCCGTTGGCGGGACACCGAGGCCTGGATGAGGCGCCCGGCGAGGACCCCGACGTACCCGGCCACCAGCAGCGCCAGCCCCACCAGCATCAGCGGGTTGATGCCGCCGCCGCTGTTGTTGTTGCTGCGTTGCCGCCCGCCGCCGAGGAGGCCGACGCGGGCCATCCCCCGGCCGATCACGGTCAGGAACAGGATGCCGAACAGCAGGCCCATCAGCCGAATGTTGAGTCGCATGTCCCCGTTCACCACGTGGGCGAACTCGTGGGCGATGACCCCCTGGAGTTCGTCGCGGTTGAGCCGCTGCAACGCGCCCCGGGTGACCGCGACGGCGGCGTCGGACGGGCTCCAGCCGGCGGCGAAGGCGTTGATCGCGGTCTCCTCCGGCAGGAGGTAGACCTCGGGGACGGGTACGCCGGAGGCCAGCGCCATCTCCTCGACCACGTTGCGCAGCCGGCGCAGCTCCGGGTCGGTGGTGTCCGCCGGCACCGGCACCCCGCCCAGCTCACGGGCCACCTTCCCACCCCCGCCGCGCAGCGTCAGGGTACGCACCAGCGCGGCCAGCCCGATCGCCACGACGGTGGCCACGGTGACCAGGGCCACGAATCCGGCGAGCTGTGGCGGGTTGCCGGAGGTGGCGTTGAACGCGAACACCGCCGCGAGGTTCACCACCACCACGATGCCGACCACGGCCAGCACGAACAGCAGCACCAGCCGGGTCGACAGCCGGCGTACCTGGCGCTGCCGTTCGAAGAAGTTCATCTGCGCTCGAGCCTCAGAACGAGACCTGCGGGGCCTGGCGCTGCTGCGGGTCGTCCGGCTGGAACAGCGCCGCCGGCCCGAACGAGAACATCCCCGCGACCATGCTGGACGGGAAGACCTCGCGCTTGTTGTTGTAGGCCATCACCGCGTCGTTGTACGCCTGCCGGGCGAACGCGACCCGGTTCTCCGTCGAGGTCAGTTCCTCCGACAGCTGCATCATGTTCTGGTTGGCCTTGAGGTCCGGGTACGCCTCGGAGAGCGCGAACAGCCGGCCCAGCGTGGCGGTGAGCATGTTCTCCGCGCCGCTGAGCTGCTGCATGGCGGCCGGGTCGCCGGGGGCTGCCGCGGCGGCGGCCTGCGCGTTGACGGCGGCGGTCCGGGCGGAGATCACCGCCTCCAGCGTCTCCCGCTCGTGCTTGAGGTAGCCCTTGGCGGTCTCGACCAGGTTGGGGATGAGATCGTGCCGGCGGACCAGTTGCACGTCGATCTGGGCGAACGCGTTGCGGTAGCCGTTGCGGGCCCGGACCAGCCCGTTGTAGATCGAGACGCCGAAGCCGAGTACCGCCACGACGATCAACACCAGACACAACAATCCGATGATCAGTTCCACGGCCGCTCCCTCGTTAGGCGTCGGATCTGCCGCCGACGATCGTACGTTCACCCGTCCAGACCTGCCCATCCTCGGTACGCCGCCCGAGGTCGGGTACGCCGCCGGGGGTGCCGGACAGCGGGGCGTGGGCGGGACCCCCGTGCGTCCCGCCCACGATGCCGGCCTCGGTCAGCGCGCGGCCCGGCGCGCCTTGATCACGCTGTCGATCACGTCCCAGACCGTGACCACGATGATCACTACGACGCTGATCCTGGCGACGATGTCGAGACCGCCGTCGCGCAGCCAGGCGAACCGGTCGACGAACGCGGGGTTGAGCAGCCGGTCGTCCCGCAGCAGCCAGATCGCCGGCACGGCGAAGGCCAGGTTGAGTAGGGCGTTGACACCGACCAGCGGCCAGGTCCACCGGTGGGCCCGATACTTGGCGATCTCCAGGCCGATGCTGGCGACCAGGACGGCGAGGAACACCGGAATCCAGGACGCCCAGAGCGCCGGGTCGAGGATCGGCAACCGGTCGCCGTCGCCGATCACCGTCTGGAACTGTTGCCACGGCAGGAACGCGATGGTCAGCACCAGGAACACGATCGAGGCGCAGGCATCGATGAGCTTGATGTCCCGTTCGACGGGCTCGTCGGGGAGTTGGTCGACGTTCCACTCAGGCAGGTTCAGCGGGGTGCCCAGCCGTTCCATCACCGCGAAGACCGCCGTCACCCAGAAGGCGATCTGCACCGCGACGTTGAAGGCCGTGCTCACGCCCGCGCCGATGGCATTGCCCGGGTTGTCGCTGGTGGTGGCGGTGACCACCCCCACCACCACGCCGACGATGGCGGGGACGATGCTGAGCAGCACGATCAGCAGGCGCTGCCAGACCAGGTAGTAGGCGGGGCCGATGAGCTGGAGACGACGGTCGGCATACCGGGCGGCGAGCTGGGCCGGGTCGCCCAGCTCGTTGAGCACCTCGCGTTCGGCCCCTGCGGCGTCCTGCCCATCGGCGGTCCGGCCCTCGATCATGTCCGCGATCGAGGCGCGCAGCTCGGTGGCGATCTCCTCGCGGCGGGGGGCCGGCACGGAGCGCAGCGTCGCGGTGAGGTAGCGATCGGTCAGGGAGGTCGTCATCGGGGGGCTCCTTCGATCAACGTGGCCAGGGAGGTCTGTACGGCGGCGAGGTCGTCGAGCATCCGGTCGAGTGCCTGCTCGCCGGCCTCGCTGGTGCGGTAGAACTTGCGCGGCCGGCTCTCCTCGGTGTTCCACTCACTGGTCAGGAGCCCTTGCTCCTCCAGCCGCCGCAGCAGTGGGTAGAGGGTGTTGGCGTCGACCGGGAAGCCGTGCCCGGTGAGCCGTTGCAGCAGTGCGTAGCCGTAGTCGGGTCGGCGCAGGGCGACCAGGCTGGCCACCACCACCGTGCCGCGGCGTAGTTCCTGGAGGTGTGTCCGGAGGACGTCGTCGCTGCCCATGTGTCACACGATACTGTGCGCCACACACTATTGTCTAGCGCGCAATAGTGTCTGCCACCCGACATAGTGTCGGCCGCAGAGCTTCACGTCACAGACTAAAACTTTGCAGAGACTGCACCTTTAGCCCTAGGGTTCCTCCGTGACCTCGGACGACACGACGCTGGGCCGGCGGGACCGGAAGAAGCGGCAGACCCGCGCCGCCCTCGCCACCGCCGCGCTGCGCCTGGTCGCCGAACGCGGCCTCGACCAGGTGACGGTCGAGGAGATCAGCGAGGCAGCCGACGTCTCCGCGCGGACGTTCTTCAACTACTTCCCGACGAAGGACGACGCCCTGGTGGGCGACACCGAGGCCGACCGGGACGGGGTGCTGCGCGCCCTCGCCGCCGTGCCCACCGAGCAACCCGCGCTGGAGGCGCTCCGGCGAGCCCTCGCCGAGGTGGTCGACGAAGTGCAGGGCGACGCCGAGCTGTGGCTGCTGCGGATGCGCGTGGTGATGCAGCACCCCGTGCTGCTGGCCCGCCTGGTCTCCGGCAACGCCGCCACCGAACAGGCGCTGGTCGAGGCCGTCGCCGCGCGTACCGGCCTGCCGCCCGACGACGCGTACCCCACCCTCGTCGTGGCCGTCGCCGGGGCGGCCCTGCGTACCGCGATGGTCCGATGGGCGGCCAGCGACGGCGGCCGCTCCCTCGGCGCGCTGCTCGACGAGGCGTTCGCCGCCGTCGCCGCCGGCCTGCCCGACCCCCGCACCGGCTGACCACCGCGCGATTCGGGGCCACCCGAGCCGCGCGCCACCGCCACCGACTCCGTCCCACAAACCCTGGCGCGACCGCGCCGAGGGCAGAACCACCCGTGAGGAATGCGTTCCATGACCGCAATGACCGAGCCGATCGACGCGCCCGAGGCGGCCGCCGACCGGATGTCCCGCCGGGAGGTCCTCCAGGCCCTCTCGGGGCTGATGGTGGGCATGTTCGTGGCGATTCTCGCCTCGACCGTGGTGGCGAACGCGCTGCCCCGCATCATCGCCGACCTGCACGGCAGCCAGACCGTCTACACCTGGATCGTCACCACCGAACTGCTGGCCATGACCGCCACCGTGCCGCTGTGGGGCAAGATGGCCGACCTCTACAGCAAGAAGCTGCTCATCCAGCTCTCCCTCGGCCTGTTCGTGGTCGGCTCGCTGATCGCCGGGCTCACCCCGAACGTCGAGGTGCTGCTGTTCAGCCGGGTCGTGCAGGGCATCGGCGCCGGCGGCATGACCGCCCTGGCGATGATCGTGATGGCGGCGATGATCCCGCCGCGCGAACTGGGCCGCTACGCCGGCATCTTCGGCGCCGTCTTCGGCGTCGGCACCATCGCCGGCCCGCTCATCGGCGGCGTCCTGGTGGACACCTCCTGGCTGGGCTGGCGCTGGTGCTTCCTGATCGGGGTGCCGTTCAGCATCCTGTCGATCGTCCTGCTCCAGCGCACCCTGCACCTGCCGGTCATCCGCCGCAAGGTACGCATCGACTGGGCCGGCGCGGCGCTGATCATCGCCGGGGTGTCCACCCTGCTGGTCTGGTCGTCGCTGGCCGGACACAAGTTCGCCTGGGCCTCCGGCTGGACCGCCCTGATGGTCATCGGCGGCCTGGCGCTGCTGGTGGCCGCCGTCTGGGTCGAGGCGCGGGTGCCCGAGCCGATCATCCCGCTGAAGATCTTCCGCAGCCGCACCGTCGCGCTGACCACCATCGCCAGCGTGCTGGTCGGCGTCGCCCTCTTCGGCGGCACGGTGTTCCTGTCCCAGTACTTCCAGACCTCGCTGGGCAAGTCGCCGACCATCGCCGGCCTGATGAGCCTGCCGATGATCCTCGGCCTGCTGGTCTCGTCCACGGTCGCCGGCCAGCTCATCACGAAGTACGGCCGGTGGAAGGCGTACCTGGTGGCCGGGGCCGCCGTGATGACCGTCGGCATGCTGCTGCTGGGCACCATCGACGCCGGCACCCCGATGCCGCTGCTGTTCAGCTACATGGCGGTGCTCGGCATCGGCGTCGGCATGCTCATGCAGAACCTGGTGCTGGCGGCACAGAACGACGTGCCCGCCCACGAGCTGGGCGCGGCCACCTCCGTGCTGACCTTCTTCCGCAGCATGGGCGGCGCGATCGGCGTCAGCGCCCTCGGCGCCGTGCTGGCCAACCGGGTCACCAGACTGATGACCGAGCAGCTCGGACCGGCCGCCGGAGCCACCGACGGCGGTACCACCGAGGTGCCCGACCTGGCCGCGCTGCCCGAGCCGGTGCTGCGGATCGTGCAGGACGCGTACGCCGCCGCCACCTCGGAGCTGTTCCTCATCGGCGCGCCGATCGCGTTCCTCGCCCTGCTCACGGTGCTGTTCATCCGGGAGAAGCCGCTGCACACCGTCAGCGGCGACGAGCGGGCCCGCCAGGAGGCCACGCTGACCTCCGCCCACTGACCGCACCCGACGCGGGGCACCCGGCCACCCGGGCGCCCCGCGTCGTCGGTTCCAGGAGCCCTGCCCCCGTCGCCCAGCAGGCAGGCGGATAGCTCCACCTGACGCCGAACGCCGCCGCCGCGAACTGCCGACGTCGTCCGTGCCAACATCGCCGTATGTCGGGTCGAGGTGGTCCAGCGCTCACCGCGGTCGCCCTCGCCTATGCGGTCTCCTCGATGGGCGACCAGATCGCGCTGGTGGCGTTGACCCTGCGGTTCTACGAGCATGGCGCCTCGGGCATCCTGATATCCGCCCTGGTCGTGGCGGGGGTGCTACCGGTCGTGGTGATCGGTCCACTCGCCGCGCCCCTGATCGACCGCATGGAGAGCCGGCGCCTGATCATGGTCGCCACCCTGGCGCAGGCCCTCGTCGTGGTGGTGATCGCGCTCACCGACCACGTCGCCGTCACGCTGGTGCTCGTGGCGGCGCTGGGTGCGGGGCTCGCCATCGTCTCGCCGGCGCTGTTGCTCCTGGTGCCGGCAATCACCGGCGAAGAGCGGGTGGCCCACGGGTACGGGCGCATGGAAGCCTTCCGGGCGGTCGGGAACGCCGTCGGGCCGGCTCTGGCCGGGGTGCTGGTGGCAGCGTTCGGCAGCCGGGTCGCCCTGCTGGCCGACGCGGGGACGTTCGTGCTGACGGCCGTGGTGCTCGCCGTCGTGGCGGTACGCCGGGAACCAGTCCCCGCCGCCCGCCCACGCTGGTCGCAGCAGGTGCGGGAAGGCGTCACCGTGCTCGGCCGCAACCGCCTGCTGGCCACCGCCATCTCGGCGTTGGCCGCCGCCGTCGTCTTCACCGCGACCATGGGCGTCGCCCGGGTGTTCTTCGCCCGCGAGGACCTCGGCACGACGAACATCGGCTACGGGCTGGTGGTGACGGCCCATGCCGTCGGGATGGTCGCGGCGTCGGTCCTCCTCGCACCTCGCGTGCCGGTGGCCGCGCAGCCCCGCGTACTGGCGGGAGCCGGACTCCTCATGGGCCTCGCGCTGACGGTGGTCGCCACCATCCCCGTCCTGGCCGTGGCGCTCGTCGGCTTCGTGCTCACCGGGGTCGCCAACGCCATGCAGAGCCTGGCCATCAGGAACCTCGTCCACGCCGAGGTGCCCGCCGAGGTACGCGGTCGTGCCTTCGCGTCCGCGTCGGCAGTCCTCAACGGCGCCAATCTCTCGGGTACGGCGCTCGGCGGCCCGGCGGTCGTCCTCCTCGGCGGAGCCACGAGCCTTCTGGTGGCCGGCCTCGGCACGGTCCTGGCGACCCTTGCCGCAGCACCAGCCCTGCTCAGCCGGCGTTCCGCCGCAGCAGCCACCCAGGATCCCGGACTGTCCTCACCGCGTGCCGCACAACCCAAGGACCGCACGCAAGCCGCTGGTGATCGGCGCTAACCGATCAAATGGAGCGGCTGCTCGGAGCGGGGGCATCGAGATACTGGGTGTACGGCTGCCCTTGACGGGTGTGGTGCGTATGGCGTGGGTCAGGCGCGTGGGCCGGTCTCCTTGGTCAGGCTGACGAAGTCCGCCCAGGAAGTCGGCGCGAAGGTCGCCGTCCGCCGTCGCGGTTCTCGTTGTGTCGCGGGGAGCGAGGACGACGCTGGGCAGATTGTCGGCATCTCCGACTACACCTGGTCCAGATCTTGGACAGTTTCCGTTCCGCGAGAACGGTAACTGTCCAAGATCTCCCGCCTGGAGCGGTGCGCCGATCGCGTTCCTTGCTCTGGTCGCGGTGTTGTTCACCGGGAGAAGGTGCTGCACACCGTCAGCGGCGACGAGTGGGCCCGCCAGGAGGCGACGCTGCAGGCCGTCCACGTGGGTCCGTAGCTGGCGGCCGTACGCGCACGCGAAAGCCCCCGGCCAGTTGTGCCGGGGGCTTCTGTTTTGCGTGGTCAGGGGCGTGAACCGATCACCCTCGCCAAGCTGACGAAGTTCGCCCAGGAAGTCGGCGCGAAGGTCAGCGTCCCACCGTCGCGGTTCTTGGTGTCGCGGACGAGGACGACGCCGGGCAGGTTGTCGGCGACCTCGACGCAGTCACCTCCATTGCCGCCACTTCTGGTGCTCTTCCGCCACTGCGCGCCGCTCAGGTCCATGATCGTGCCGCTTCTTTCAGGAGGTCCAGGGTTCGCCCGCGAGGGAGTGCCTCGCCCCGGATGCGTTCCCAACTCCGTTCGAGCGTAGCAATCTCCGATACCTGGTCCACGATTTGCGCCTGCGTCTGGCTGTCGACGTGCGCGACGCGAGTGCCGCCGGGCATATCGGCGATGGTGAACGGCCCGTCCAGTCCCGGGTAGCTAGGCGCGTCGATCGGGACGACATGCAGTTGCACGTTCGGCAGATCGGCGCACGCGAGGAGGTGCGCAAGTTGGGCTGCCATGAGCGCTCGGCTCCCTCCCACCGCCCTGCGGAGGACGCCTTCGTCCAGCACGGCGACAAGCAGCGGCCCGCCTTCGCGGCTGAGGATCGCCTGTCGACTGATTCGTGCGGCGACCAACTCGTCTACTGCGTTGGCCGTAAGCACTCCACCCACCAACGTCGCCCGCGCGTACGCATCGGTCTGGAGTAGGCCGGGTATCCAGGCGAGCTGAAAGGCGCGCAGGGTGAGCGCCTCGCGTTCGATGTCGACCCAGGGCCGGAACCAGACCGGCTCTCGCCGCTTGATTGTGTCCGGCCAGAGAGCATCGACATCTTTCCCGAGCAGGTTTGCGACGGTGGCGCGATGGCGGCTCTGCGGGATGTGTCCGGGGTTTGCCCATCGGGCCACGGTCTTCGGGTGCACACGGAGCTGATCGGCCAGGCTCTCGGCGGTGTGACCAGCCTCAGCGAGCGCGGCGACAAATGCGTGATTCATGCCTGCGCCTCCCCAGAACAAAACAACTGTCCGAAAGAGATTAGACAACGCTGTGTGATTGTCCGGCAACCCTCGGAATGGTGGCTGGTAGACGGCGTGAGCCGGTGGAGGTGCAGGAGCCCGCTGGCCGCGTTCGTACTGGGGGCCGCTCTGGGCGAGCATCCGCGGCGGCCCCCTCCCAGCATCCGCGAAGGAGGTCGGCCAGTGCGGATCCGGTTCTGGCGCAGCGCCCGGCAGGCATCGGCAGGGGAGGTGCCGCTCGCCTGGAACGAGCCGACGCGCGTCCTGCGCCCGATCATGCCCGACCCGCGTCGGGTAATCCTGCCGCCTCTCGTGCCAGGGCCGGGCCGTGCTGGCAACCTCACGCCGGCCCAGGCGGCCCGCGCGGCACATTCAGAAGGGCGGCGCCGGCGGTGAGCACGACGCGCCCGCACCTGCCGGGCCGACCGCACTGGCGCTGTCGCGCGTGCGGTGCCCACTGGCCGTGCCAGCCCGCCAAGCTCGGGCTCCTCCGCGAGTACGCTGGCCACACTCTCGCCCTCATCTTCTACCTGGTGACCGCGATGCGCGAAGCCGAAGAAGACATGATCAAACTTGGGCTCGCGCCCGACCTGGCCGCGATGAATGTCCGCTTCATGCGGTGGATCTCCCGCCGGTACGGGCACGCCGGCAGCCGGGAGGTGGTGAAGCCGAGTGAACGTTCGTCCGGCGGCCGCGCGTTCCGGCCGGCGTACGCATGATCCGCGACACCTCGTCGGTGTCGCCGCGCGGCACGCTGGAGCCGGCTCCGGCGGCGGCGATAGGGTGGGTCGACCGACTCGATCAGCCGACCCGGGGGGCCTCCGCATGGGCGATTCGTTCGCGCATCTGCACGTGCACACGGAGTATTCGATGCTCGACGGAGCAGCCCGCCTCAAGGACCTGTTCGCCGAGGTCAAGCGGCAGGGAATGCCGGCGGTGGCGATGACCGACCACGGCAACATGCACGGCGCGAACGACTTCTACAAGCAGGCGATGGCGGCCGGCGTCACCCCGATCCTCGGCATCGAGGCGTACGTGGCGCCGGAGTCGCGGTTCCACAAGAAGCGGGTGCGCTGGGGTCGGCCGGAACAGAAGAGCGACGACGTCTCCGGTAGCGGTGGCTACACGCACAAGACGATCTGGGCGCGCAACAAGACCGGTCTGCACAACCTCTTCACGCTCACCTCGAAGGCGTACACCGACGGCTACTTCGTCAAGTGGCCCCGGATGGACACCGAACTGCTCGCCGAGTACGCCGACGGCCTGATGGCCACCACTGGTTGCCCGTCCGGCGAGGTGCAGACCCGGCTGCGGCTCGGCCACGACGCGCAGGCCCTCGAAGCCGCCGCGAAGTACCAGGACATCTTCGGCAAGGAGAACTACTTCCTGGAGCTGATGGACCACGGCCTGGACATCGAGAAGCGGGTCCGGGACGGGCTGCTGGAGATCGGCCGCAAGCTGGACATCCGGCCGGTGGTCACCAACGACTCGCACTACACGCACGAGGCGCAGTCCGAGGCGCACGACGTGTTGCTGTGCGTGCAGACCGGCAGCAACGTCGCCGATCCGAACCGGTTCAAGTTCGGCGGCAGCGGCTACTACATCAAGTCCGCCGACGAGATGCGCGGCGTGGACGGCTCCGACGTCTGGCTGGAGGGCTGCCGCAACACGCTGCTGGTGGCCGAGCGGGTCGACCCGGCCGGCATGTTCGAGTTCCACAACCTGATGCCGCGCTTCCCGGTGCCCGAGGGGGAGACCGAGGAGTCCTGGTTCCGCAAGGAGACCTTCGCCGGCCTGGCCCGCCGCTACCCGCAGGGCATCCCCGAGGGGCACGTGGTGCAGGCCGAGTACGAACTGGGCGTCATCATCCAGATGGGCTTCCCGTCGTACTTCCTCGTGGTCGCCGACTTCATCCAGTGGGCCAAGAACCAGGGCATCGCGGTCGGTCCGGGCCGTGGCTCGGCGGCCGGTTCGCTGGTCGCGTACGCCCTGGGCATCACCGACCTGGACCCGATCCCGCACGGGCTGATCTTCGAGCGGTTCCTCAACCCCGAGCGCGTCTCCATGCCGGATGTCGACATCGACTTCGACGAGCGTCGGCGCGGTGAGGTGATCAAATACGTCACCGACAAGTGGGGCGAGGACAAGGTCGCGCAGATCGCCACCTTCGGCACCATCAAGGCGAAGGCCGCGATCAAGGACTCGGCGCGGGTGCTCGGCTACCCGTACGCGGTGGGCGACCGGATCACCAAGGCCATGCCGCCAGCCGTGATGGGCAAGGACATCCCCCTCGAAGGCATCTTCGACCCGAAGCACCCCCGGTACGCCGAGGCCGGCGAGATCCGGGGCATGTACGAGTCCGAGGCCGACGTCAAGAAGGTCATCGACACCGCCCGGGGCATCGAGGGGCTGATCCGGCAGACCGGTGTGCACGCCGCCGGCGTGATCATGTCCGCCGAGCCGATCATCGAGCACATCCCGCTGATGCGCCGGGACTCCGACGGGGTCATCATCACCCAGTTCGACTACCCGACGTGCGAGTCGCTCGGGCTGTTGAAGATGGACTTCCTCGGCCTGCGCAACCTGACCATCATCGATGACGCGGTGAAGAACATCCAGCTCAACCACGGCAAGGAGCTGGACCTGCTGGCGTTGCCGCTGGACGACAAGCCCGCGTACGAGCTGCTGTCCCGGGGCGACACCCTGGGCGTGTTCCAGCTCGACGGCGGGCCGATGCGGTCCCTGCTGCGGATGATGAAGCCGGACAACTTCGAGGACATCTCGGCCGTCCTCGCTCTGTACCGTCCCGGCCCGATGGGCGTGGATTCGCACACCAACTACGCGTTGCGCAAGAACAAGCTCCAGGAGATCACCCCGATCCACCCGGAGCTGGAGGAACCGCTGCGGGAGATCCTCGCCCCCACCTACGGCCTGATCGTCTACCAGGAGCAGGTGCAGCGCGCCGCGCAGATCCTCGCCGGATACACGCTCGGCCAGGCCGACCTGCTGCGCCGGGCGATGGGCAAGAAGAAGAAGGAGATCCTCGACAAGGAGTTCGGCCCGTTCCGGGACGGCTGCCGCGAACACGGCTACTCCGACGAGGCCATCCAGAAGGTCTGGGACGTGCTGGTCCCGTTCGCCGGGTACGCCTTCAACAAGGCGCACTCGGCCGCGTACGGGCTGGTGTCGTACTGGACGGCGTACCTGAAGGCGCACTACCCGGCCGAGTACATGGCGGCGCTGCTGACCTCGGTCGGCGACGACAAGGACAAGATGGCCATGTACCTGTCGGAGTGCCGGCGGATGGGCATCCAGGTGCTGCCGCCGGACGTGAACACCTCGGCCGGGCCGTTCACCCCGGTCGGCAAGGAGATCCGCTTCGGTCTCGGCGCGATCCGCAACGTCGGCGCGAACGTGGTCGCCGCGATCATGCGGTGCCGCGACGAGAAGGGCGAGTACGCCGACTTCTACGACTTCCTGTCCAAGGTGGACGCGGTGGTCTGCAACAAGAAGACCATCGAATCCCTGATCAAGGCCGGCGCCTTCGACGTGATGCGACACCCCCGCAAGGGGCTGCTTGCGGTGCACGCCGACGCCATCGACGCGTACGCCGACGTCAAACGCAAGGAGGCCGTCGGTCAGTACGACCTGTTCGGCGCGGGCTTCGGCGAGACCGAGACCGCGTCCAACAGCACCGTCATGCCGACCATCGGCGAGGGGGAGTGGGACAAGCGGGACAAGCTCGCCTTCGAACGCGAGATGCTCGGTCTGTACGTCTCCGACCACCCGCTGTTCGGCCTGGAACACGTCCTCGGCGCGGCGGCCGACTGCACCATCGCCGCCCTGTCCGAGGAGGGCACCGTGCCCGACGGCGCGGTGGTCACCCTCGCCGGCATCCTCTCCGGCGTGCAGCGGCGGGTCACCAAGCAGGGCCGGGCGTGGGCTTCGGCCACCCTGGAGGACCTGGCCGGTGGGGTGGAGACCCTGTTCTTCCCGAACACCTACGAGGTGATCGGGCAGTACATCGCCGAGGACGCGATCGTGGTGGTCAAGGGGCGGGTCGACCGGCGCGACGACACCCCCCGCATCATGGCGATGGACATGTCGCTGCCCGACGTCAGCACCAGTGCGGCCAACAAGCCGGTCACCCTCACCATCCCGGTGACCCGGTGCACCCCGCCGCTGGTGGAACGGCTCAAGGAGACCCTGGTGCTGCACCCGGGCGACGCCGAGGTGCACGTCAAGCTGCTCAACGGCAGCCGGACCACCACCTGGCGGCTCGGTCCGGTGCGGGTGGCGGCGACCACCGCCCTGATGGCCGACCTGAAGAGCGTCTTCGGCCCGGCCAACGTCAGCTGATCCGGGCGGCCGGTCGGACCGCCCGGCGCCCGGTCAGATCGCGCGGTACTCCATCTCCGGGCGGCCGGGCGTACCGTAGCGCGGCGTCCGTCGGGCCCGCTCGACCGTCACCAGGTACTCCAGATACCGCCGGGCGGTCACCCGGGAAACTCCGGTCCGGTGGGCCACCTCGTTCGCGGAGCGGCCCGCGTCGGTGGTGAGCGCGCCGAGCACCGAGTGCAGCGTCTGCTCGTCCAGCCCCTTGGGCAGGGTCTGCCCGCTGGTGCCGCGCAGCGTGGCGAACATCCGGTCCACCTCGTGCTGCGCGGCCACCTCGCCGGCCGCGAGGGCCTGCCGCCGGTAGTCGGCGTACCGCTCCAGTTTGTCGCGGAACGCCGCGAAGGTGAACGGCTTGAGCAGGTAGTGGGTCACCCCCAGAGCGACCGCCGTGCGGACTGCGGCCAGGTCGCGGGCGGAGGTCACGGCCAACACGTCCACGTTGCTGCCGGCCGCCCGCAACGCCCGGCACACCTCCAGCCCGGGCAGGTCGGGCAGCCGGAAGTCGAGCAGCACCAGGTCGACGTCCGCGCCGCCGTTGCGGCGCAGCACGGCCATCGCCTGCCGCGCGGTGTGCGCCACGTCGACCACCACGAAGCCCGGCACCCGTTCGGCGTACGCCCGGTGCGCCTCGGCCAGCAGCGGCTCGTCCTCGACCACCAGCACCCGGATCGCGGTCACCCGACCTCCTCCGGGATCGGCAGCCGGACGGCGAACCGGGTGCCGCCGCCCTCGGCGGGGCCCACCTCGGTGTCACCGCCGTGGCGGTCGACCACCTGACCGACCAGGGCCAGGCCGAGACCGCGGCCGGTGCTCTTGGTCGACCAGCCCCGGCGGAACGCGTCGGCCACCCGGTCAGCCGCCAAACCCGGGCCGCTGTCGGAGACCCGGACCACCAGGTCGCCGCCGACCACACCGACGAAGACCTGGACCCGGCGCGGCGGAGCGGTACCGGCGACCGCCTCCAGGGCGTTGTCGACCAGGTTGCCGACCACGGTGAGCAGGTCGGTGGTGGGCAACGGGCTGCTGTCGAGCCGGCATTCCGGCTCGATCACCAGGTCGACGCCGCGTTCGGCGGCCTGGGCGGACTTGCCGAGCAGCAGGGCCGCCAGCGCGGGATCGGCGACCGCGCCGACCACCCGGTCGGTGAGCTGCTGCGCCAGCGCCAGGTCGCGGGTGGCCAGCTCCACCGCCTCCGCGGTACGCCCCAGTTCCACCAGCGTCAGCATCGTGTGCAGGCGATTCGCCGACTCGTGCATCTGTGCCTGGAGTGCGTCGGTCAACGCCCGGACCGAATCGAGTTCGCTGGTCAGGGCACGCAGGTCGGTCTGGTCCCGCAGGGTCAACACGGTACCCACGAGGTCGCCCTCGAAGCGTGCCTGGCGCTGGTTGGCCACCAGCACCCGGTCACCGGCGAGCACCGGCTCGTCGTACGCGTCCCGGCCGGTGGTCAGCAGGTCGGTCACCGCGGGCGGCAGGTCGAGCCCGGCCACCGGCCGGTCGACCAGGTCCGGTTCCGCGCCCAGCCGGAGCAGCCGGCGGCCCTCGTCGTTGACCAACGCCACCCGCCGATCGGTGGTGAGCACCACCAACCCCTCCCGCACCGAGTGCAGGACCGCGTCGTAGTACTCGTACATCCGGGTCATCTGGGCCGGTCCGAGGCCGCGGGTCTGCCGGCGCAGGCGACGGTTGAGCAGCCAGGCCCCGAAGCCGGCGACCGCGAGGGACGGTCCGGCGGCGCCGAGCAGCAGCGGCACCTGCTTCTCCAACCGCCGGTTGATCACCCGGGTGGTGAGGCCGACCGAGACCAGCCCGACGACCCGCCCGTCGCCGTCGCGTATCGGGGCGACCGCCCGCACCGACTCGCCGAGCGTGCCGACGTTTGTGGTGGTGAAGGCCCGGCCGGCCAACGCGGGTTCGATCTCGCCGAGGAACTTCTGGCCGATCTGTTCCGGGCTGGGATGGGAGTAGCGGGTCCGGTCCGGTGCCATCACCACCACGAAGTCCGTGCCGGTCTCCACCCGGGTCGCCTCGGCGTACGGCTGGAGGATGGCCGACGGGTCGGCCGAGCGCAGCGCGGCGCGTACGTCGGGGGAGCCGGCCACGGTCTTCGCCACCGCGAGCACCTCCTCCCGGGCGGCCTGCTCGGTGTCCGTACGGGCCAGCCAGAACGCTCCGCCCGCCGCCACCGCCACCAGCAGGACGATCACCGTGGCCTGGAGGGCGAAGAGCTGCCCCGCAATGCTCCACTGCCGTCGCGCCGCCACCACCGCTCCCGTTCCTCGTCCGCGTCGGTGGCCAGTGTCGCGCGCGGGTCGGAGCGGTATCGCCCGTGGGTCGCGGGGATGACCAGTATGACCACAAGGCTGTGGCTGGATGAGGCGCAGGTCACATTGTCGGCATGGACACCACCACCCCCGCCACCGCAGCGACGCCGGCCCGCTCCGCGCGTCGGGACCCCACCCGCTACCTCTACCTGGCGGTGATCGGCGCCGCGATCGCCGGCGTCGTCGTCGGTCTCACCGCCCCTGAGTTCGGTACGACGCTGAAGCCCCTCGGCACCGGATTCATCGCCCTGATCAAGATGATGATCAGCCCGGTGATCTTCTGCACCATCGTGCTCGGTGTCGGCTCCGTCCGGCAGGCGGCGAAGGTGGGCAAGGTCGGCGGGTTGGCGCTCGGCTACTTCCTGCTCATGTCGACCGTCGCGCTGGGCATCGGCCTGGTGGTCGGCAACATCATCCAGCCCGGTTCCGGCCTGAACCTGGACGCCGGCACGGCCGGTGCCGGCCAGGCCGCGGCCAGTGGGGAGAGCGCCGGGACGGTCGACTTCCTGCTCGGTGTCATCCCGACCTCGCTGCTCTCTGCCCTCACCGGGGGCGAGGTGCTGCAGACGCTGCTGGTCGCGCTGCTGGTCGGCTTCGCGGTGCAGGGCCTCGGTACCCGAGGTGAGCCGGTGCTGCGCGCGATCGGCGTCATCCAGCGGCTGGTCTTCAAGGTCCTCGCCATGATCATGTGGGTTGCCCCGATCGGTGCCTTCGGGGCCATGGCGGCGGTGGTGGGTGCGACCGGCGTCGACGCGTTGACCAGCCTCGCCCAGATCATGCTCGGCTTCTACCTCACCTGCCTGCTCTTCGTCGTGGTGGTGCTCGGCGCGCTGCTCTGGCTCGTCGCCCGGGTGAACATCTTCACGCTCATCCGCTACCTCGGGCGGGAGTTCCTGCTCATCGTCTCCACCTCGTCGTCGGAGTCGGCGCTGCCCCGGCTGATCGCCAAGATGGAGCACTTCGGGATCAGCAAGCCGGTCGTCGGGATCACCGTGCCGACCGGCTACTCGTTCAATTTGGACGGCACGGCGATCTACCTGACCATGGCGGCGCTGTTCGTGGCCGACGCGATGGGCAAGCCGATGTCGATCGGGGAGCAGGTCGGCCTGCTGCTGTTCATGATCATCGCGTCCAAGGGGGCGGCCGGGGTCACCGGCGCCGGGCTCGCCACCCTGGCCGGCGGCCTCCAGTCGCACCGACCGGACCTGCTCGACGGGGTCGGGCTGATCGTCGGCATCGACCGGTTCATGTCCGAGGCGCGGGCACTGACCAACTTCGCCGGCAACGCGGTCGCCACCGTCCTGGTCGGCACCTGGACCGGCGAGTTCGACCGCGAACAGGCCCGCGCGGTCCTCACCGGCCAGCGCCCCTTCGACGAAACCACCATGCTCGACGAGGACACCGACCCCACCC
>NZ_POTY01000139.1 GCF_003236315.1 Micromonospora craterilacus | reverse complement strand
TTCCGCAACCCCGTGCTCTCCGGCTTCCACCCCGATCCCAGCGTCTGTCGGGTCGGCGAGGACTACTATCTCGTCTGTTCGAGCTTCGAGTACTTCCCCGGCGTACCCATCTTCCACAGTCGCGACCTGGTGAACTGGCGGCAGATCGGCAACGTGCTCGACCGCCCCGGCCAGCTCGAACTGTCCCCGGGCGCCGACGCCTCGGGCGGAATCTTCGCCCCGACCATCCGCCACCACGACGGCCGGTTCTGGATGGTCACCACCAACGTCAGCATCGGCCGGCACCTGATCGTCACCGCCACCGACCCGGCCGAACCGTGGTCCGATCCGGTGTACTTCGACCTGCCGCACGTCGACCCCTCGCTCGCCTGGGACGACAACGGGGACTGCTGGATGACCGTCTCCGGGGTGGAGTCCTACCGGATCGACCCGGCGGCCGGCACCGTCCTCGAAGGCCCGGTGCCGATGTGGTCCGGCACCGGTGGGCAGTACCCCGAGGCCCCGCACCTGTACCGGATCGGCGAGTGGTGGTACCTGCTGGTCTCCGAGGGCGGCACGCACACCGGGCACGCCGTCTCCGTCGCCCGGTCCCGTAGCATCCGCGGCCCGTTCGAGCCCGGCCCGGTCAACCCGTTCCTCACCCATCGGAGCACCAACCAGCCGATCCAGGCCACCGGTCACGCCGACCTGGTGCAGGCCGGGGATGATAGCTGGTGGATGGTGCTGCTCGGCATCCGCGCCAAGGGCCAGTGGCCGCCGTACCACGTGCTGGGCCGCGAGACCTTCCTGGTGCCGGTGCAGTGGGTGGACGGCTGGCCGGTGGCCGGCTCGGTCGAGGAGGTGACAACCGCTCCCGCCGGCAGCCCGCCGGCCCACGCCGCGTCGCCCGACCCGGGCGACCACCGGGACGACTTCGAGGACGCCGAACTGGCGCCGGGCTGGATATCGCTGCGGAACCGGCCGGAGCGGAGCTGGTCGCTGACCGACCGACCCGGTTGGCTCACCCTGCACGCCGACGGGGCGACCCTCGACCGCGCCGGGGCCACCATGGTCGGCTATCGGCAGCGACACCACGACTGCCGAGCCGCCGTCCACGTCGACCCCGGCACCGGGCGGGCCGGCCTGACCCTGCGCATCGACGAGGCACACCACTACGACCTTGAGCTGTCCGGCGGCATCGTACGGGCCATCGGCCGGGTCGGACCGTTCTGCCAGGTGTTCGGCGAGCGGCAGGTGCCGGCCGGGCCGGTCACCCTGACGATCGCGACCCGGACCCACGATCTGCTCCCGCCGACGGTGACCTCCGCCGACCAGGTGGCGGCACCCGGGGCTCCCTTCGGCGTACGCCCCACCGCCTGCGACATGGTCAGCTTCGAGGTGCAGACCGCCGACGGCCCGGTCGTCCTCGCCGAACTCGACGGTCGGTATCTGTCCACCGAGGTCGCCGCCGGCTTCACCGGTCGGGTGTTCGGTCTGTTCGTCACCGAGGGCAGCGCCGCCTTCGACTGGTTCGACTACCGGCCGGTGTCGACCGACGAAGGCTGACCGCGGCAGGCCGAGGAGGAACGGCGGTGTCCCGCCTGGCCCGGTGGTTAGCCGGGCCAGGCGGGACGGTGGTGGGGGGATTGCGGTAGGTGGGCTACCCGGCGGTGCAGGACGTGATCTGCGGTCGGGCGCTGGAGTTACCGTTCATCATCGTGGTGAAGCCGAAGGTGTTGCCGCTGCCGTTGGAGCGCATCGTCATCACGTTGCCACTGCTGTCCCAGGTGGGATTGCCGCTCCAGGTGCCGGAGATCTTCTGCGGTGGGGTGATGGTCACGACCACGGACCAGGTGCTGGCACCGCTGACGGTCACCGAGGTGTTGTACCGGTCGCCCCAGACCTGACCGGGCGTGATCGTCGCGGTGCAGCCGCCACCGCCGGGCGGCGGGGTGGTCGGGTTGCCGCCGGGGTTGCCGTTGTTCAGCGCGGCGAGCACCGCGTCGTAGGCGGGCTTCTTGTTGCCGCTGCCGTTGAACAGCAGCGGACTCTCGCTGGAGCGCCACGAGTCGGAGTCGCGGATGCCCCAGACGGTGATGCCCTTGCAGCGGGCGACCGCGAGGCAGTCGTTGACCACGTTGCGGTACGCGTCTGTTGGGGCGTTGCGGATGTCCAGCTCGGTGATGTGCACGTCGACGCCGAGGGCCGCGAAGCTGGACAGCGTGGTGCGGTAGTTGCTCGGGTAGTTCGAGCCGCCGGTGAAGTGGGACTGCAGGCCGACGCAGTCGATCGGGACGCCTCGGTTCTTGAAGTCCTGGACCATCCGGTAGACGGCCTGGGTCTTGGCGTCGTTCCAGTTGTCGATGTTGTAGTCGTTGTAACAGAGCTGGGCGTTCGGGTCCGCCTGGCGGGCGGCGCGGAAGGCGGCCTCGATCCAGTCGTTGCCGGTGCGCTGCAGGTTGGAATCCCGGCGGGCCCCACTGGAGCCATCCTGGAACGCCTCGTTCACCACGTCCCACCATGCGATCTGGCCGCGGAAGTGGGTGGCGACCTGGGTCACGTGGTTGAGCATCGCGTTGCGCAGCGCGGTGCCGGACATGTTCTGCATCCAGCCGGGCTGCTGCGAGTGCCAGGCGAGCGTGTGCCCGCGGACCTGCATCCCCCGACTACGGGCGTGCTGGACGATCCGGTCCGCGTTGCCGAACGTGAACTGACCCTGCTGCGGCTGGGTCGCGTCGATCTTCATCTCGTTCTCGGCCGTGACCTGGTTGAACTCGCGGTTCAAGATGGTCGTGTACGCCGAGTCGTTCAGCCGGCTCGCCGCGACGGCGGTCCCGAAGTACCGGCCGCCCCGCTCGGCTGCGGACGCACCGAGGGTGCTCGCGGCGCTCGCGGTGCCGGGCAGGACGACGGTGCCCACCGCAGCCAGCAGGCCGACGGCCGAGAGGGCAAGCGCTGCGCGCAGCCGTCTCGACCGTCCCGTGTCGGCAGAGTCCCGGCTCATCTGATGCTCCTTCCGACAGCCCGGCGGCAGCCCGGTTTCGGGCAGCACAATCCAGACGTATGGGTGTGGGTGAGGAGAATCGAGCGATACCAGCCAAAGGGATCGCATCGATCCTTAGTAGATCGAAGTATTACAGCGGCGTTTCGCGCGGGTCAATGACTTCCGGAACGCTTCTGGAACCCGCGGCGAAACCCGGTGTAGCGGTTTGCCGCCCGCACACCGGGCGGTGGGAACTCGCCGGGCGCGGGACCTACCTGGCGCCGGCGCGACCGCGTCCCGGTGCGACGAGGTCATGGGGCACGATCAGGGCATGGCGTTCGATGGGCTCGCGTACACAGGAACAACCCACGACCGGGCGACGAGCCTGCGCACCGACCCGGACTGGGTCGCCGAGCAACTCCGCCACGACGACACCCTGGTCCTGCCGATGTGGCGTGACCGCCCGCTGCTGACCGCGACCGGCCAGCCGGCCATGCTCACCGCTCGAGCCGCCCGCGCCCTGGTGACGGCCGCCGACCAGACCGCCCTGCTGGGCCTGGACGGCGCCACGGCGACCTTCGCCGCCGACCTGAGCGCCATCGAGGAGGCCGACGCGCTGCTGCTCGGCGCCGCGGACACCAGCGCCGACCTGCGCAGTCTGGCCACCACGCTGCCCGGCCCGCTCGCCGCGACCCTGGCCTACGCGCGCGGGCTGCTCTACTGGAACCGGCACACCCGGTACTGCGGGTCGTGCGGCGCCCTTACCGCGAGCGCCCACGCGGGTCACCTGCGGCTGTGCCGCGGCTCGGAGTGCGGCCGCCAACTGTTCCCCCGCATCGAGCCGGCCGTGATCGTGCTGGTGGAAAGCCCCCGCCCGGAGCCACGATGCCTGCTCGCCCGCCATCACGGTGCCGGCACGGACGGCTTCTCCCTGCTGGCCGGGTTCGTCGAGATCGGCGAGAGCCTGGAGGGCGCGGTACGCCGCGAGGTAGCCGAGGAGGCCGGCGTCGCGATCGGCGCGGTGACCTACCGCAGCTCACAGGGATGGCCCTTCCCGGCGGGCCTGATGGTCGGCTTCGTCGCCCAGGCCACCGACGAGACGATCGCCGTGGACGGAGCGGAGCTGCTGGAGGCCCGTTGGTTCGACCGCGCCGAGATCGTCGAACGCATCGTCGACGGTCCCGGCTCCGGCCCGGCCGACTCCATCGGCGGGTGGCTGCTGCGCTCCTGGGCCGGCCTCGACCGGCCCTGATCACGCCCGGACGGTCCTGGAACGGCCGGCGTCAGGCGTAGAAGCCGGCGCGCAGGTTGATGCCGTGCTCCAGCCACGCCTTCAGGCTGCAGAGCATGCTGGTCCACCCCTCGCAGTTGCCGTACGAGGCCCGCTGGCCTTCAGGGGTGGCGCGCCAACCCTCCTCGGCGATCGTGACGAGGGTCCGGTCATCACCGAGCGGTTCGAATTCCATGGTGACGGTGGTGGAGTAGGCGGCGCCCGTGACCGGCGCGTCGCCAGTCGACGCGGCACCGTCGGCCGCCTCCCACCGCAGCACGATCCGTCGGTCCGGCTCGACCTCGACCACCTCGACCGGGAACGCCCCGGGGAAGTCGGCGAAGTCCCAGGTGACGGTGGCACCAGTGGTGAGGCGGCCCTTCGCCCCACCGGTGGTGAAGTAGTGGGAGAGCTGGTCCGGGTCGACCACCGCTTCGAACACCTCGTGCACCGGGCGACTGATCCGCCCAGCGATCTTGAACCGCAGGTCCATGGTGATCTCCCCTCTCGCCTGCCGACATGTTATATCTGTATAACATGTCAGCACGTCGGGCGCAGCGCCCCAACCCGGATCCGGTCGACGAGGACGGCGTGTTCAAGGCGCTGGCGTCGCCGACCCGGCGGCGGATCCTCGACCTGCTGAAGGACCACGCCCGGACCACCGGCGACCTGTGCGACCGATTCCCCCATCTGGACCGGTGCACGGTGATGCAGCACCTACGGGTGCTCGAGGCCGCCGGGCTGGTCATCGCCCAGCGCAAGGGCCGCGAGCGGTGGAACCACCTCGACCCGCTCCCGATCAAACACATCCACGACCGGTGGATCGGCGAGTACGCCAGCGCCGCGGTGGGCATGCTCGCCACCTTCAAGACCGAACTCGAACGCGGTACGCCGGACCAGGAGGCCGGCGGCAAGGCACCGTAGTCCGCCGACGACTTGAACCGCATCCGGTCCGCGGCGACGGTTCAGGCTTCCGTTAATTCAGCGCGCGCTGTACTGTTATCGACATGGAGGCGTTGACCCACGGAGACGTCCTGGCTCGTTTCGGACACGCCCTGTCCGATCCGGTCCGGGCCCGGCTGCTGCTCGCCCTGCGTGACGGCCCTGGCTACCCCGCGGAACTGGCCGACCTGCTCGGCACCAGTCGGCAGAACCTCTCCAACCACCTGGCCTGCCTGCGCGGTTGCGGCCTGGTGGTGGCAGTCCCGGAAGGTCGCCGCTCCCGCTACGAACTGGCCGACGCCCGGCTCGCCCACGCCCTCGGCGACCTGCTCGGCCTGGTCCTGGCCGTCGACCCGGCGGCATGCCCCGCCGCCGACACCGACGACTGCTGCTGATGGCCACCCCGCTGCCGCTCGTCCCGAGCGTCCCAGCCGACCGGTCAGCCGAACGGCGGGCGGTGCTGACCCGCCGGATCCGATGGTTCGTCGCCGCGACAATCACCTACAACGTCATCGAGGCGATCGTCGCGATCACCGCCGGCACCATCGCGTCGTCCACCGCCCTGATCGGTTTCGGACTCGACTCGGTCGTCGAGGTGTCGTCCGCCGCCGCCGTCGCCTGGCAGTTCAGCAGCGCCGACCACAAACGGCGCGAACGCACCGCGCTGCGGGTCATCGCCCTGTCGTTCTTCGCCCTCGCCGCCTACGTCAGCGTCGAGTCCGCACGCGCGCTACTCGGTGACGACCGCGCGGATCACTCCACCGTCGGGCTCACCCTGGCGGCCCTGTCCCTGGCGATCATGCCGATCCTGTCCACCGCGCAGCGCCGGGCCGGCCGTGAACTCGGATCCGCCTCCGCCGTCGCCGACTCCAAACAGACCCTGCTCTGCACCTATCTGTCCGCGGTGCTGCTCGTCGGTCTGGCGGTCAACTCGCTCTTCGGCTGGTGGTGGGCCGATCCAGTCGCCGCACTCGTCATCGCGATCGTCGCCGCCAAGGAGGGTCGGGACGCCTGGCAGGGCCGCTCCTGCTGCGCCCCGACCGGTCCCGCCGGGCCGACCACCGCCGGCTGCGCCGACGGTTGCTGTCCGCGCTGATCGGGTGAACCCGCACCGGACTTCCGCCCTGCTATTGACGGTGCGGCTGGCGGCCACCTTCGAATGATCGGATCGAGCTCGCAGTCGGAAACCTGACCTGTCCGTGCGAAGCCCTGCGATGCGCTGCGAAATCATGTTGATTTGCACCGATCTGCGGATGAACGGTAAGGCTCCCCACCGACAACTGCGCGCACGTTCGCTCGGCGACATCGAGTAATCTGCTGGCCACCAGCGAAGAAGCTCACTTGCTCCGGTGCGAGCGCCACGAGTGGTCGACGGGTACCGAACGCGCGAGGAGAAGCCGATGGCTCGCATCCGCAGTGAAATCGAAACCCCGGTAGCCCATTCCGACGGTCTCGAATGGTTGCTTCACCCGATCACCCCCGCGGACTTCCTGCACACGGCCTGGGAACAGCAGCCGCTGCTGATCAGCCGAGCTCAGCGGGACTATTTCCAGGATCTTCCTGGGCTCGACGAGGTCGACGAGATGATCACAACGACGATGTCGGGTCGGCGGATTGTCGAGGATGACGCGAGCCGGCTCGTGCGTACTGACGACAAAGGGCGCATCTCCCAACGCGATTTTCGCATCACCCGTGCAGGGGTACCTGACATCCAGGACATCTACCAGGCGTACCACGAGGGCCACACGATCGTTCTCAACGGGATCCATCGTCGGTCGTCCAAGGTGGCGAATCTGTCCCGGGCGCTGGAGGCCACGCTGCATCATCCCGTCGGCGTGAACCTGTACCTGACGCCCCGCCACAGTCAGGGCTTCGACCTGCACGTCGACGACCACGACGTCTTCATCCTGCAACTGCACGGCACGAAGGTGTGGCATGTGGCAAGCGGGCTCTCCCCCGCGACGGAGCACGGCAAGCGACCGCTGAGCGATATCGAACTTCGGACGATGACTCTGGAGTCCGGAGATTCGCTGTACATCCCGCGCGGGTTTCCGCACCGGGCGCAGGCAACCGCCACCTCGTCACTGCACCTGACCGTTGGGGTCCACGCCTTCCGCTGGGCGGACCTGATGACCGAGGCGCTGCGCCTGCTCGCCGATGACGACGCCGAGTTTCGCAGCGCGCTGCCACCCGGATTCCTCGACCGGGAGATCGATCCCGAAAACGTGGCAAGACTCGGCAACCAGCTGGCCCATGCGCTGACCGACGAATCCTTGGCCCGTCGCGCAAGGCAGAGTCTGGGCGCACGGCTGATCGGTGCCGGCAAGGCCGCTCCGGGCGGGCACTTTCGATCGCTCGACCGCCTCGCGCGGCTGAGCGACGATTCGCTCGTGCGGCGGACCCGGACCATGTACCACAGGATTCGTAGCGGCCCCGCCGACGTTGCCATCGAATTCGACGGCAACTTCGTGTCGGGCCCACCGTTCCTCGAAGACGCGCTCCGCTTCATCGCTGACCACGAACTCTTCCGGGTCGACGAGCTACCCGAGATCGGCAACTTCCATTCGAAGGCGAAGACGGACCTTGTGTCCCGGCTGATCCGCGAGGGATTTCTCGCGGTGGCCGACGAAGCACCGGAGGGCAATCATGCAACCTGACCCGAGTAAACTGTCCGACGATGCGCACCGCCAGCTACGTGATTGGCGCGTTACGCTCTGGGAACTGGATCGGCGGTACGAGGACAAAGGTCTGCTCGCGCTGGCTGCCATGTCCTTGGCCGACGAAGAGATCCGGGCCCGGCTGATCAGAGATCCACAGAGCGTGATGGCGGAACTTGGCATCACCCTTCAACTGCCCGAGCACACGACCGTACGGTTCGTTGAGAACACTCAGGACACCCTGACGGTCATCCTGCCGGCCCGCTTGGCCGAGCGGGAGCAGCGACCCGCCGGCCTCGACGTTCACCTCGCGTCCCGCCTCACCACGCTGAAGGCCTTCCTGCAGGACGACTTCGACTTCAACGCGCACCCCGAAGGCGACGTGATCAGCAATCCAGCTAGCGCCGACCACCTGGACAGCCACATGGAGTGGGGTGACCCGAACACGCGGGACTAAGAGCGATCGGCCAGCTCGTGGCTGTTGACACTCCGAGGTGATTCCGTACAAGATCTCTTCTGTGCGAAGCGCCTTCCTCACCAAGCGGGGTCACATCGACCTCCTGCGCGTCGCCAGCGCTGCCTGTCGACCCTGCCGCTGACGCCGGGTCCCTCTTTCCGCCCGCCGCGGGCGTTTCCCCACCTGCCGTAGGTCTCCGGCCCTACCGCTGCGCCCGCTCAACGGCACCCGCTCCATCCGACAGGAGAGCTGTCCATCGTGCACAAGATGTCCGTACGCCTGGCCACCGCCGGGCTCGCCCTCACCCTGCTCGGCACGACGGCCTGGGCCGCGCCGGCGAACGCCTCGGCGTTGCCGGCCGTGCCACCGTCCGCGCCGAGCTTGAATCAGATCGCCGGTTACCCCCGGCAGAACGTGCTGCCGGTCTGGCCGGACAACCCCGCCGACGCCTCCATCCCCATCGGCGTCATCCCGTACGACGAGATCGCCCCGAAGCTGAACGCGTTGCAGGCCACGAGCGACCGGGTCTCCGCCCGGGTGGCCGGTAAGTCCAGCGGTGGCTACGACCTGTACGCGGTCACCGTCACCGCCCCGGAGACCCGCGGCGAGGCTCGCCAGCAGGAGGAATGGAAGCGCCTCATCGAGGACGAGCCGGTCCGGGCGCGCACCGACCGGAAGCTGCTGGCCGGGTACAAGACCCCGCTGTTCGTCAACGCCAACATCCACGGCAACGAGTGGGAGGGCACCGACGCGGCGCTGCGCGTCATCGAGGAGTTCGCCACCAGCACCGATCCCGAGGTGGCCCAGCTGCTGCAGCGGAACCGGTTGATCTTCAACGTGACGTCCAACCCGGACGGTCGGGTCGCCGGCACCCGGGCCAACGACGCCGGGTACGACCTCAACCGGGACCTCACCATCGTCTCGCAGCCGGAGACGAACCTGATCCGCGAACTCACCATCGACACCAAGCCGATCATCACGCTCGACCTGCACGGCTACGTCAGCCCGACGTTGCTGCACCCGAGCACCCCGCCGCACAACGTCAACAACGAGTACGACCTCTTCATCAAGCACGCGCTGCCGAACGCGCTGGCCATCGAGGAGGACCTGCGGGGCCTGGGCTACGCCGAGACGCAGCGCGCCCGGATCCCGTTCCGGGACGACGCGCCGGGGGTCTGGGACGACTTCCCGCCGATCTACGTGCCGTCGTTCGCGCTGCTGCAGAGCAGCATCCCGTACACCATCGAGGCGCCGCTCAACCCGCGCGGCACCAACCTGACGCCGGAGGAGCGGATCCGTCGCTCCGGCATCAACACCGACGTGCACGAGGTGGCGATCAAGACGTCGCTGCGGTACATCCAGGACAACCGCGCGGAGCTGCTGCACGACCAGGCAGAGGTCTACCGGCGCGGTTGGGCCGGCGAGCCGCTGCGGGACATCCCCGACGGCTACGTGCCGGGCTGGGGCCCGGAGGACAACTACAACACCGTCTTCCCTCGGGCGTACGTCATCCCGACCGGCGCCGGGCAGCGCTCCGAGCCGGCCGCCGCACGGCTGGTCGACCTGCTGATCGGCAGCGGTGGTCGGGTCTGGCAGGCGAAGCACGACTTCCGCGCCGAGGGACGCAGCTACCCCGCCGGCTCGTACGTCGTCGACCTGCACCAGCCCAAGCGGGGCCTGGTCAACTCGCTGCTCGAACCGGGCATCGACCTCACCGACCGGGTGAACGACCTCTACGCCGGCCCCGCCGCGTGGAGCCAGGGGCTGACCTGGGGGGCCACCGTCGACACCCTCTGGGACCAGCTGCCGAAGGTGCAGCTGACCCGGGCGTACGACGGGGTGGCCGAGGGCACGCTCCCGCCGGCCAGCGCCGACCTTCGCCTGAACCTCCAGGACGCCGCCGACCTGCTGGTGGTCAACTCGCTGATCCGCAAGGGCCTGCGGGTCTACCGGCTGGCCGACGGGTCGGTGGTGGTGCCGGCCACCCCGGCAAGCCGCCCGCTGCTCAAGGAGGAGGTCCGTAAGCACGGCGTCACCTTCGAGCGGGCCCCGGCCCGCTGGCAGGGGACCCGGCTGGACGAGATCGTCGTCGGCTACCTGGGCAGCGTCGAGGCACGGGACACCCTGGCCGCGCTCGGCTTCCCGACCCGGGCCGTCACCGCCACGACGCTGGCCAGCACGCTGACCGACGAGGTCGACGTGCTGCTGGTCGCGAGCAACCTCAACGTGGCGACCCTGACCGCGGCGAACCGCGCCGCGCTGGACGCGTTCCTGGCCAGGGGCGGCGGCGTGGTCGGGCTCGGCACCGCCGGGGCGAACTTCGGCAACGCCACGTCGCTGTTGAGCGTCACCGCCACCGCCGGGCCGTCGCTGGCCAGCGGGGTGGCCAACGTGGTCAACCAGGGCGGCCCGGTCACCTCCGACGCCAGCCCGCACGCCTTCATCAGCCAGCCGGTGTGGTTCACCAACCTCGGCACCGGGGTGACGGTCGAGCAGTCGTACGCCGCGGACCCGCTGCTCGCCGGCTGGTGGGCGACCTCCGGGGCGAACGGGCAGGCCGCCGCCGCGAACCGGGCCAGTGTCGTCCGCAGCGTCAGCTCCGGTGGCAACGGTGTGGTGCTGATCGGCACCAACCCGACCTTCCGGCTGCACCCGAAGGGGTTGCAGGCGCAGCTGGGCCGGGCTCTGCTGTGGGCCGCGCAGCCGACGCCGTGAGCTGATCCCGCACGGCTGACCGTGCAGCGGTGAGGGCCCGGAGCGCTGTCGCTCCGGGCCCTCACCCGATCCGGCCCAGATCGGGCCGAAAGACCTACCCGGGTGCCCGGCGCAGCGGACATGCTGGAGTCATGAACGGCCACCGTCCGCGGCCGGACGCGAAGTGCCCGCTTCGCCCCGAGGAACCGTGCACCCTGTGCCAGCTGGACGTGACCGGCCCGCAGGACTGCCCGCTGGTCTACCTGGTCATGTCGGACGACGAACTGCGCGCCGGGACGCACCGCAGTCGGCTCGACGTCGCGAGCCGGCGGCCGGCGGCCCGGCCGGCCCGGTAGGTCCGTACCGCACCCTTACGCACCGGGCTGCGAGCCCAGCAGCCGCCGGGCGTTCGCCCCAGCGACCTGCTGGGTCTCCCCCTTGTCCGGTCCGGCCACCGCCGGATGTCGGCCCGATGGTGCAATCCGTTTCTTACAGCTCTGTTGCCGCAATCTTTCAATCGCCAGTCGATGTATTGCGGTCGGGTGTCGGCGGCTGGCATCATGACCGTCAATTCCGTCCCACCTTCGAAGGAGTGGTCGGCATGGCGCTCACCCGCCGCACTCTGATCGGGTCCATCGCGGCGGGGTCCGCGCTCGCCGCCGCCGGCGACCTGGTGCCCACCGCCACCCGCCCCGCCCACGCGGCCAGCCCGCCCGGTGACGTGGTCGGGAAGATCACCGTCGGCTACCAGGGCTGGTTCAGCTGCCCCGGCGACGGCGCGCCGATCGGCGGCTGGTGGCACTGGAGCCGGGACCGGTTCCAGCCGCCTTCGCCGAGCAACACCACGATCGTGTCCTGGCCGGACATGCGGGAGTACGCGCACGGCTACCCCACCGCGTACCCCAACCTCGGCAACGGCCAGCCCGCGACGTTGTTCTCCTCGTACGACCAGCAGACGGTGGACACCCACTTCCGCTGGATGCAGGAGCACGGCTGCGACACCGCCGCGTTGCAGCGGTTCAACCCGGTCGGCGACGAGGGGCCGACCCGCGACGCGATGGCGTTGAAGGTCCGCGGCGCGGCCGAACGGTTCGGGCGCAAGTTCTACATCATGTACGACGTCACCGGCTGGACCTCGATGCAGTCGCAGATCAAACAGGACTGGACGACCAAGATGTCGGCGCACACCGCCTCACCGGCGTACGCCCGGCAGAACGGCAAGCCGGTCGTCTGCATCTGGGGGTTCGGCTTCAACGACGACGGCCGGCCGTTCGCCCCGGCGCCCTGCCTCGACGTGGTGCAGTGGTTCAAGGCGCAGGGCTGCTACGTCGTCGGTGGGGTGCCCACCTACTGGCGACAGGGCATCAACGACTCCCGGCCCGGCTTCTCCGACGTCTACCACGCGTTCCACATGCTCTCGCCGTGGATGGTCGGGCGCACCGGCACCCTCGACGGGCTGGACTGGTTCCACGCCAACGTGAACACTCCCGACCTGGCCGACTGCACCGCCCACGGCATCGACTACCAGCCCTGCGTGATGCCCGGCGACCTGTCCGCCGGGCACCGCCGGCACGGCGACTTCTACTGGCGGCACCTCTACAACATGATCCGGCTCGGCGCGCAGGGCCTCTACGTCTCGATGTTCGACGAGTTCAACGAGGGCAACCAGATCGCCAAGACCAGCGAGACCCAGGCGGGCACCCCGGCCGGGGTCGGCATCCGGGCGCTGGACGAGGACGGCACCTTCTGCTCCGCCGACTACTACCTGCGGATCACCGCCGACGGCGGCCGGATGCTCAAGGGCCAGCTCGCGCTCACGCCGGTGCGACCGACCCCGCCGGTCGTCGGGAGTGGGCCGCCACCGACCGGCAACCTGGCCGCCGGCCGGCCCGCGTCGGCCAGCAGCCAGAACGGCCCGTTCACGGCCGGCAACGCCGTCGACGGCGACCGGAACAGCTACTGGGAGGCGACCAACAACGCCTTCCCCCAGTGGTGGCAGGTGGACCTCGGCGCGGCGTACCAGGTCAACCGGCTCGTCCTCGCCCTGCCGGCCGGCTGGGAGGCGCGCACCCAGACGCTGTCGGTGCAGGGCAGCACCGACGGCACCGCGTTCACCACGCTGGCCGCGCCGGCCGGGATCCGGTTCGACCCGGCGACCGGCAACACCGCCAGCGTCACCGTGCCGACCACGACCGCCCGGCACATCCGGGTCACCGTCACCGGCAACACCGCCTGGCCGGCCGCCCAACTGGCCCACGTCGAGGTGTACGCGACCACCGGCACACCCAACCCGCCGCCCCAGGTCGACCTGGCGCGCGGCCGGCCGACCGCCGAGAGCAGCCACGTACAGAGCTACGGCAGCGGGAACGTCGTCGACGGCAACCCCGACAGCTACTGGGAGAGCGCCAACAACGCCTTCCCCCAGTGGGTGCAGGTCGACCTCGGCACGGCCACCGCGATCGGGCGCGTCGTGCTCCGGCTGCCGCCGTCGGCGGCCTGGCAGACCCGTACCCAGACGTTGTCGATCCAGGGCAGCA
The DNA here is from genome assembly GCF_003236315.1 of Micromonospora craterilacus. GTDB lineage: Bacteria > Actinomycetota > Actinomycetes > Mycobacteriales > Micromonosporaceae > Micromonospora > Micromonospora craterilacus. The sequence goes on along the minus strand of NZ_POTY01000139.1, from coordinate 4,927 downwards.
CCGACGGCGCGGCCTGGAGCACCCTGGTCGCGTCCGCCGGCCGGGTCTTCGACCCGGCGACCGGCAACCAGGTGACGCTGGCCTTTTCCGCCGCCCCGACCCGGTACGTCCGGGTCCGGTTCACCGGCAACACCGGCTGGCCCGCCGGCCAGCTCGCCCAGCTCGAGGTCTACTCCGCCTGACCGCGCCTGTCGGGCCGCGGCGGCACCACCCACCACCGAGTAGAGATGAGTCACCCGATGAACCGAAGCATGCGCGCGGCACGGCCGCGCTGGCGCCGACCGGCGACGGCTGCCGTGACGGCGCTGGTCACCGCACTGGGCATCCTGGCCGGCCCGCCCGCGGGCGCCGCCAGCGGCAAGCCCGGGCCGGCCGGCGCGGGCCCGGTGGTGACCCGGGCCGCCCTCGACCCGGCGCTGGTCGCCGGACGGGGCGCCCGGGTCGCCTTCCTGGAACAGGAGGCGGAGAACGCGCAAACCAACGGCGAGGTGATCGGCCCGGACCGGACCGCGTACACGCTGCCGTCGGAGGCCAGCGGCCGGCGGGCGGTGAAGCTGCTGCCCGGCCAGCACGTCGAGTTCACCCTGCCCGCGGCGGCCAACGCGATCACCGTGCGCTACAGCATCCCGGACGCGCCCACCGGCGGCGGCATCACCGCACCACTGGACGTCGCAGCCAACGGCAAGCGGCTCCGGACCATGACCCTGACCTCGCAGTACGCCTGGCTCTACAACCAGTACCCGTTCACCAACGACCCCAACGCCGACCTGCTGCACCCGGACTGGTGGATCACCGAGTGCTCCTGCGTCCCGGCCGGGACCACGCCGTACCCGAGCATCACCAAGCCGTTCCGGCCCAGCCACTTCTACGACGAGCAGCGGCTGCTGCTCGGGCGCAGCTACCGGGCCGGTGACCGGATCCGGCTCACCGTGCCGGCCCGCAGCAACGCCGCCTGGACGGTCATCGACCTGCTCGACTCGGAGCTGGTCGGTCCGCCCCGGGTGCGGCTGCGCGCGGCGAACGCGCTGGCCTTCGGCGCCGACCCCACCGGGCGCCGCGACTCGGCCGCCGCCATCGAGCGGGCGATCGCGTACGCCAAGCGCAAGAAGCTGCCCGTCTACCTCCCGCCGGGCACCTACCAGGTGAACCGGCACATCATCGTCGACGACGTGACAATCGAGGGCGCCGGCAACTGGTACACCATCATCAAGGGCCGCGAGGTCGCGCTGCCCACCCCGGCGCCGGACGGTTCGGTGCACACCGGGGTCGGCTTCTACGGCCGGGACGCCGCCGACGGCGGTAGCCGCAACGTGCACCTCTCCGGCTTCGCGATCGAGGGCGACGTCCGGGAGCGCATCGACACCGACCAGGTCAACGGCATCGGCGGCGCGTTCAACGACTCCACCTTCGACGGACTGCACATCCGGCACACCAAGGTGGGCATCTGGCTCGACGGCCCGATGCGCAACGTACGCATCACCAACAACATCATCGTCGACCAGATCGCGGACGCGCTGAACTTCCACACCGGCGTCACCGACTCGCTGGTGGCCGACAACTTCGTCCGCAACACCGGCGACGACGGCCTCGCGATGTGGTCGGAGGCGACGGCGAACGCCCGCAACACCTTCGACCGCAACACCGTGCAGTCACCGGTGCTGGCCAACGGAATCGCGATCTACGGCGGGACGGACAACACCGTCTCGAACAACCTGATCGCCGACCCGGTCCGGGAGGGCAGCGCCATCCAGATCGGGTCCCGCTTCGGCGCGGAACCGTTCACCGGACATCTGCGGATCACCAACAACACCACCGCCCGGGCCGGCACGTACGAGCTGAACTGGAACATCGGCCTCGGCGCGATCTGGCTCTACGCCCTGGACCGCAGCATCGACGCGCGGATCGAGGTGACCGGGGACGCGTACCTGGACAACACCTACAACGCGATCATGCTGGTCAGCGAGTGGGGGGTGAAGGATCTCTACTCGATCAGCAACGTCCGCTTCCGGAACATCCGGGTCGACGGCACCGGCACGTCGGTGGTGAGTGCCCGTACCGCCGGCTCCGCGTCGTTCCAGAACGTGGACGCCCGCAACGTGGGCGCGGTGGGGGTGAACAACTGCGGTTCGTTCCACTTCACCCCGGCCGGCTCCGAGTTCAGCCTCACCGACCTCGGTGGCAACGACGGGGGCTGGCTCGCCCCCTGGCAGTTGCCCAACACCATCACCTGCGACGACCGCCCGCCAGTCGTACCGCCGCCACCGCCGACCCGCTGGTGACCCCGGAGCGCCGTCGAAACAGCTCGTGCCGGCGGCGCTCCGGCCGCCGGGCGGCGCGGTCCGCCGACCGCGCCGCCCGGCCTCGACTCACCTGCGGGCCTGGACCTGGGTCATGGTCAGGCCGTGTCGTTCTCGGCATCGGCCACCGCACTGACGACGACGCGGGTCCCCCAGGGGTCGTGGACGGTGATCGAGGTGTCGGCGCGGTCGTGGGCGACGTCGGCGGCGGTCAGCCGCTGCGCCAACGCGTCGAGTTCGCCGATGCCGGCGACGTGTACGGCGACGGAGCGCAGTCCCAGCGAGTCGGGCCTGGCGCCGGCACCGGCGGAGGACCAGGTGTTGACCGCCAGGTGGTGGTGGTAGCCGTCGGCGGCGAGGAACAGCGCGCCGTCGGTGCGGGACGTGACGGCGAAGCCGAGGGTGTCGGCGTAGAAGGACTCCGCCTGCTTGAGGTCGCCACCGCGCAGGTGGACGTGGCCCATCGTGACGGCGCTGCCCGAGCCGGTGGCGCCCCGGTCGAGGTGGGTCCGGATGAAGGCGTTCGGATCGATCGCCGTGCTGCCCATGACCACCTGTCCGGCCGCCCAGCGCCACTGGTCGCGGGGCCGGTCCACGTACAGCTCGACCCCGTTGCCGTCCGGGTCGGCGAAGTAGAAGGCCTGGCTGACCCGGTGGTCGGAGGCTCCCTGGAAGGCGTTGGGCGCGACGGTCGCGGTGTCCACCAGGGCCCGGGCGAGGGCGGCCTCGTCCGGGAACAGGAACGCGGAGTGGTACAGGCCGGCCTGCCGGGGGTCGTCGGCCGGCGCGTCCGCGACTGCGAGGCGCAACAGCGGGACGCCGTCGCGGCCGAGCGTGACCTCCCGGTCGCCCTGACTGATCGGGCTCAGCCCGACGCCCCGGGTGTAGAACTCGCGCAGACCGTCGAGGTCGCCGGTCAGCAGCTCGACCGGGCCCATCCGGGTGCCCGCGCCGAGGGCGCTCTGTGGTGGCCTCGTCCCCGACCCGGCCTCGTCGGGACGGACGACGGCCCACCCGAGCGCGGCGACGACGCCGACGGCGACCAGCGCGGCGGCACCGGAGATCCAGCGCCGCCGACCGGCGCGACGGCGGGCGGAGGAGCGCTTGGCCGTGGATCGGCGAGTAGCGGAAGACACGCAGCGTGGTCCTTTCGTCGCCGCAGCACCCGGGCGGGCGGACGGACGGGAATTTAGTTGAGAGTACAACTACTTGATCGAATCGACCAGGCGCGCCCGCTCGCGCCCCTCGCCCACCGGTCCGGCGAACCAAGTGGATCAATTCCTTCGCGTACGGTGTGTCGATGACCGACATGGTGACCACGATCCGCCAGGTGTGCCTGGACCTGCCCGAGGTCAGCGAGCGCCTGAGTCACGGCACACCGGCCTGGTTCATCCGGGAGAAGAAGTCCTTCGCGCAGGTCTGGCCCGACGGCCACCACCAGAACGAGTTCCCCCACCTGTGGTGCGCCGCCCCGCCCGGCACCGCGGCGGAGCTGATCGCCTCGGACCCTAAGGTCTACTTCCGGCCGCCCTACGTGGGGCATCGCGGCTGGGTCGGCGTACGCCTCGACACCGGCATCGACGCGGCCGAACTCGCCGAGGTCATCGAGGACGGGTACCGGACGGTCGCACCGCGCACACTGGTCGCCCAACTCGACGCGGGCTCGCCGAAGGACTGACGCGGTCGGCACGTCGGCGGCGGCCGTGGACCGGTCAGCGACTCGGCTCGAAGACGGCCCGTACGCACCCGTCGGTCTGCTGCTGGAACATCGCGTAGCCGTCCGGCGCCGCGTCGAGGGGCATGGTGTGCGTCGCGAACTGCTCGGTGACGATCTCGCCCCGGGCCATCCGTTCGAGCAGCATCGGGATGTAGCGGTGGCCGTGCTGCTGTGCGCCACGCAGCGTCAGGCCCTTGCTCATCACCGCGCCGAGCGGGAAGTTGTCCACCCCAGCCGGGTACGCCCCGAGCAGGAAGACGCTGCCACCCTTGCGGCAGTGGTGGACCGCCTCCCGCGCGGCGACGGGTCGCTCCGACTCCGGGCGGAGCCGCTGCCTGACCAGGTCGTACCAGGACCGGGAAGCGCCCCCAGGTGCCGGCATGCCGACCGCGTCGATGCACACGTCGGGTCCCCGGCCACCGCTGCGTTCCAGCAGATCGCCGCCGACATCGTGGGTCCGGTAGTTGAGGGTCGCCACGCCCTGCTGCTCGCGAGCCATCGCCAGACGGTCGTCGAGCCGGTCGATCACGATCACCCGGGCCGCACCGAGCAGCACCGCGCGGAACGCGTCGGTGACGATGAAGCCGAAGCTCACCGCCACCAGGATGCTGAGCACGATCACGGTCACCGGGGACATGCTGGAGCGGCCCCGGCCCAGCATGGATTCGACCGGCGAGGCGCTGTCGCCCTCGCCCGGAATGATCAACCAGGCGGTGACGTAGATCAGGATGCCGATGCCGCCGAAGAAGCCGAGCACCGCGAGCAGCACTCGCCAGAGCACCGGATCGGTGTTGGTGGCCCGGCCGACGGCCGCGCACACGCCGGCCAGGTAGCGGCCGTCGCGGGGGCGGACGAGTCCGTACCGCGAGGTGAAGCCGGCACCGCCGAAGGGCGTACCCGAGCCGTCCGGGGG
>NZ_POTY01000138.1 GCF_003236315.1 Micromonospora craterilacus | reverse complement strand
AACGTCAGCCTGTGTCCCTGGAGCATCGGCCGGATCACCGCCGCCGCCCTGGTCCTGCTCCACATCGACCATTGCCGCACGACATGATCACCCAACGCCACCAACCGTTACTCGGAAAGGCTCACTGCCCAACGGAGTGCCGGTCTGGGTGGTGGTCGGCTACGACGAGGCCGTCGCGGCACTGGGTGACAGCAGGCTTTCGGCGGCTGCCACCCTGGAGGCCGGCGGGCTCGACGGCGGGCGGCTCAGCCTCGATATGAGAGATGCTTTGCTGAAGAGCCTGACCAATTCCGATCCGCCGGACCACACCCGCCTTCGTCGCCTGGTGTCCCGTGCCTTCACCGCCCGTCAAGTCGACGCTATGCGACCGTGGGTCAGCCGACTGAGCGATGAGTTGATCGACGGTTTTGCGCAGCAGTCCCAGGTCGACCTGATGGCCGAGTTCGCCGCGCCGTTGCCGATCCTGGTGATGAGTGAACTGTTGGGTGTCCCCGAAGCCGACCGGTCCCAGGTCCGGACCTGGTCCAGGAAGATCATATCCGGCTTCGGGTCGCCCGACTTCCCTGTGCAGGACGCCACGGATTTTGTGGAGTACCTGCGGGGCCTGGTCGTGCAGAAGCGCAGCGATCCCGACGAAGCCCTGATCTCCGCCCTGATCCGGACGCGGGATGAGAACGACGCCCTCAGCATGGATGAACTGACCTCGACGATCTTCTTGATGATCGTCGCCGGCCATGACACCACGCTGAGCTTGATCGGTAACGGCGTGTATCTGCTCATGAAGGAGCCAGATCGGGCCGCGCGGCTGCGCAAGGAACCCAGCCTGCTCCCGGCAGCGGTCGAGGAGTTCTTGCGTCTGGAGAGTCCGGTCCCGGTGGCCAGCTTCCGGGCCGCAACCAGCCCGTTCGACATTGGTGGGACGCGAATCTCGGCAGGCGACCTCCTCGCCATAAGTCTGCAGGCGGCCAACCGGGACGACTCCCAGTTCGCGGAGCCGTCGCGATTCGACCCGGCCCGGCCGAATGGCCGGCATATCGCCTTCGGCCACGGAATTCACTACTGCCTCGGAGCGCCGCTGGGTCGGCTGGAAGGCGAGGTGGCAATCGGCGCCCTGCTGAAGCGCTTCCCGAATCTGAGGCTGGCCGTTCCCGCCGACGAGCTGTCCTGGAGCCAGGCACCGTTCATCCACCGGCTGGACAGGTTGCCGCTCCTGCTGTCCTAATACTCCAACGTCACTTCGCTTGCCTGCGCTGGTAGTGGGACCGTCGGGCTCGGGCTTGGGATGTTCGCCGCCAGATGGACCAGTGCAGGATGTGCTCTGGCGGTAGCGCCACGGTGAAGACGAATGCATTGAGGAGTCGGCGGGTCCCGCCGACGGTCAACGCGATGGTCTCCGGCTCGGCGTCGGGTTGCTGCGCGGCGAGGATGGCCAGGACGGCCAGGGCGAGCATGGCCAGGGTGACGTGGCGGTGCCATCCGGTCCAGCCGCGGACCTGGTAGTGGTCCAGGCCGACCTGGCCTTTGCCGGTCTGGAACAACTCCTCGATGCTCCAGCGGGAGGCGGCCACTCGCACGAGGGTGTGCAGCGGGACCCGGCGGGGTGACCAGCCCAGGTAGAAAGCCAGCTCGCCGGTGGTGCGGGTCGCGGCGGATGAGCAGCCATCGCTGCTCGTCGGGCCGGGTGGCGGTGGTGATCCGGTCGCAGCCGACGGCCAGGACCGTACCGCGTCCGGCCGCCGGCCGCCGACGGTGCGGGCAGTCCGACGTGGGGTGAGCCGCGGCACATGTCCCGGTGCCGCGAGTGGCGGCCAGGCCGGGGAAGGGCGGCCGGTTGGGAAGTTTCGCCGAGAGATCGAACCGTCCGGGGTTCTCAACCGGAGTATGGGCCGACAGCCAAATTCGGCCGATCGAACGGGAGACGGGCACGGATGAGCGCGCTGCGATGTATCGCCGGCGGCGACGGCGGGCGGGAACTGCTGGCCCTTTACCTGCTGGGATCCCTGCCCGCGGACAAGGAATGCGAGGCCGAGGCGCATATGCTGCGCTGCGCCGCGTGCCGTGCCAGCGTGGAGGCGTTGAGCGAGGCGGCGGTCACTCTCGCTGCCCTGACGGAGAGTGGATCGGCTGGACTCGAATCGGGCGGGCCGGAGACGGACGTGGCGGTGACCGGCACCGACCCGCGGCAGACGCCGCCCGCTGGCCGCGGGCTGGCGGCATCGGCCGGCGCGGGTGTGCAGGCCTGGCGCCGCGACCGGCTTCGCCGGGCGTTGCGGTACACCGTGGTGTTGCTCGCCGGGGCGGCCCTGGGCGCCAGCGGGATTGCGCTGGCCCGCGGCGACCGGCCGCTCCGACGTCCCCGGACAGCCGACCCTCCGAGGTGCCCGACGTGCGCCTCGCGGTGACGGTGACCGTCCGGGTGAACGGTGACGAGTGGTTCCCTGCCGTGAACCCGTGAAGGCCCCGGTACGTAGTCGCTGTGGCTCAGTCGACGGGCTGTGGCGAGTGCGGAGCATGCCGTCAGGACAGCGACAGGACGCGGAGGACGTGGCGTGGGTGGAAAGTCCGGCGAGGACAACTGGGAGCAGGCCGCCGAGTGGGAACGCGTGGCCCACGAGAACCAGGAGGAGCCGGCACGCGGTGACTGGATTCTCGGCCGGCCCGATCCGGGCGGGACGAGCCCGGACGCCACGCCGGCCGAGCCGGCCGGGCCCGGTCCGGACACCGCGCCACGCCGTCTGCTTCGCGCGGTGCCTACGAAGCTCGTCGTCGCCGCCGGGACACTCGTCGTGGTCACGGCGGCAGTCGGCCTGAGCGTGGCGAGTGGATCCTCCGACCGACCCGCTGCGACGCCGCCGGTCGAGGGCGCGCTGCAGGACGACCTGCCACAGGCCACCGGAACGACGGCGGGGGTCGACCCCCAGCCGGAGCCGTCGACCGTCCGGGTCGCGCCGACAGAGGGCGACGGCATCGAGTCCGACGGCGGGGAGGCGGATGCGCCCGGTCGGAACGGAGCCGTCGCTCCCAGAGGGAGCGCCCGTCCCGGGGGCGGCGGGAGTCGCACTGCCGAGCCGCGGGAGGACCGCCAGCCGAGCGGCGCCACGGAGTCTGCGCGCCCGACACCGGTCGCGTCGCGAGTGGTCGAGCCGACAGCCGCCCCGGCTCCCGCGTACACCGCGCCGCTGCCCGGCGTTACCGTCCGGCTGGTGAGCGACGCTACCGGCAAGTCGGCGGGAGTGAGTGGCGGTTCCGGTACGGACGGCGCGCGTGTGGTGCAGAGCGGGAACGCCGACAACTCGGCCCAGCACTGGCGGGTCGTCACCGGCCGGTCGGGCTGCTACCACCTGATCAACGTCCGCACCGGCAAGGCCCTCGACAACACCGACGGCACCTCGGTCAACGGGATGCAGATGCAGCAGTGGACCTATCACGACGGTGCCCCGAACCAAATCTGGTGCTTCACCGGTCTGGGCGGCAACCGATACTCGATCAAGAACATGACCAGCGGGTTCCTGCTCGACATCCGGGACGGCAGAACCGCTGATGGCGTCGCGGTGCAGCAGTGGAACGCCGATCCCGCCAACCCGAACGTCAACCAGACGTGGCGGCTCATACAGGTGTCGTGAGCGGGTAGGGTCGGCCGCCGTCGGCCAGGCCGATCAGAGGACCGGCCGGGCGGGGCGGCGGTCTGTCCTCGACCGTGCCGGCCGGTGCTTCGGCGTCCCGTGCACTCGCCGGTCGTGGATCGGTCGAGCGACCGGATGCTCCGGCCCCGTCCGACCCGATGGCCCGCAATCGGGCGAGCAGGTTCTCGACGTCGAACGGCCTGTCGGCAGCCTGGTCGGCCAGGTAGACCACAGTGGACCGTCCGGTGCCGCTGTCCTCCCCGAGCACCCGGAACCGGCTGTTTGGGACGAAGACGCAGACGGCGCCGTCGCCGTGCAGGTCGGCGGTCAGGTGGCGGCCGGAGGTCGACCAGATGACGTACGTGAGCCGGCCGGCGGCGGCTGGGGCGAGGGACAGCCGTGCGGTGACGAACCCGGGCTCCACGAGTTCCATCCCGGGCGCGTAGCCTCCGTCGGGTCCGTCGCTGGTTGCGTAGACCGGCCCGAACACCAGCGGCATCCGGCGAAGGGCCAGGGTTGCCGCCGCGGCGAGCGCCGCGGGGGCGGCCCCTCGCTGTCCGTCCCGGGCGTTCTGGTCGCCGTACACGCTACGCAGGTGGACGTTGACAGCGGTCGGGTCGGCGACCCACGCGCGCAGTGCGATCAGCGACCGATCCGCATCGGCTGACTCCCCGCCCTCCCCGGTATCCGGTTGTCCGATGGCCAGATCCTCGGCGATCCGCGCATGGTCCGGACCGCGCGTCCCGGCCAGGTCCCAGGCCGGTAGCGCTTCGCCGATCCGGGGCCGGACACGTTTGGTGACCGGGTCCTCCGGCGCGGGAACCACGACCCCGCCAGGCTGGTGGCCGTTGATCCGCTGCCCGGCACGCCGCCGAGGCGCCCGTTGCTCACCGGTCGTGGGCGGCATCATCCGGGTCGCCAGGGACGCCAGCGCGCCGGCACAGGCCGCCGGCAGCACCGGACCCGCCGGGTGGGCGGCTGCCCCGGGGAGGTAGGCGGTGAAGCCGCCGGAGGCGAGCAACGCGCCGGTCACGGTCAGCCCGGCGGGGCCGGATGGCGCGTACACGGTGGCGCCCCAGGCGGTGGCGAGGTCAGCGACCAGCGAGGAGCTGACCGACGTGGATGGATCGACGACCACGAGCGGCGCCCGTGCGGTTATGCCCGCCGCCAGCAGCAGGTCCGCCAGTTTCCCGGCACGGACCGGCGCGCCGTCGACGATGAACCCGCGTCGGCCGCAGGCCACCTCGATGACGGTGGCGTCGATTGCTGCGACGAAACCGAACGGCGGCGATCCGCCCGGAAGGAACGACCAGCCCGCCGGGGTTGGCCGCCCGGCGACGGCCGGCGCCGTCTGGGGGCCTCGGGCTGCGGTACGCGGTCCGGGGACCGGCGGTGCGTCGTCCGGTTCCTCTGGGCGGGCGGTGACCGGTTCCGGTGGTGGGGTGATCACGCCGATCGGCAGCACGACACCCTCGGGTGTGACCGGTGCGAGCCGTCGGCCGGCTCTGGTCCTCGCCGGTACGGCGCACCGGAGCCGTACCGGCAGGTCGGCGAGGCGGGCGAGCCCGGTGCCGACCGGGAGCGCCCCGGGTAGCAGCACCAACCGGGTCGCTGGGTCAGGGTGCAGCGCGATCACCGCGGCCATCAGGTCGTCGGCCTCGACGGGTCGACCGCAACCACCGACGAACAGGGTCGGGGCGTCGGGCTCGCGGGGAAGGCTCGCGGCCACCCCGGTCTGCCCGGCGTCGACTCCGGCCGGCAGCAGCCACCAGCCGGCCGGTACGGCCCGGGCGACCACACCCGGCCCGAGCCGGGGCCGCGGTGCCGGGTGCCCCGGCCAGGCCGGTACGGGTGACCAGGGTGCCTCGTCGCGGCCGTCGCCGGTCCCGGTCCGGCTGTGCCAGCCGATCGGCCCGTCGGCGAGGTCGTCGGGTTCGGCCACGCTGACGCAGGTCCCGTCGGAGGCGACGGTGACGCGGCCGAGCGACCCGGTGACCCGGCGGCCGAGGCGTTCGGCGAGCTGCCCGACCCCGGCGATCCGTGCCGCCCGGTCCGGGCCGTCACCGAGCAGTACCAGCCGCACGGCGGGCCGGGCCGGCGGGGTGCGGTCGAGCGCTTCGGCGGCGAGGTCGAACACATCGGCTCGGCCGCTGACTGCGGGCGAGGTCACCACGATTGTCTCCGGGTGGGCGTCGGCGAGTGCGCCCGTCACGGCGCGCAGCGCCGTCGCCTGGCCGATACCGCCGTGCAGCAGCAGTGCGCCGTGGACCTCCTCGAGCCGTACCAGTGTGGTGTCGTTGCGGACCTTGTGCTCGGTGGCGAGCGTCACCACGCCGCGTCCGGGCTGGCCGTGGCGAGGGCGTCCATCGCCTGGTGGGTGACGACCGGGGCCACCGGGTCGGCCCGGTAGCCGCTGGCCCTGATGTGGGCGAGGAGGTCGGCCTCCGGTGCCATGGAGTGGCTGCGGAGGTAGTGGGCCAGCCCGTCCGGCCAGACCCAGACCCCGTCGGAGCGGTAGCCCATCGGGACGACCGCCGGCGTGCCGTCCAGGACGTCGTCCATCGTGGCGGTGGTGCTGACGATCGGGGAGCCGCCGGTGAGGAACGACAGCACCCGTTCGCGTTCCCTTTCGGCGAGTACCTGCCCGGCTTTGCCCGGTGGCCCGTCGGGGTCGAGCAGCCGGGCCACCCGAGGCCGGGTCAGTGCCGCCGGCTGCGTCCGGGCAAGCACGCCGGTCGGGTCGTCGGCCCAGATCAGCGTCGAACTCGCCAGCGCGGCGCGTTGATACGGGGGCAGGAGCAGTGGGGCGGCGAACACCTCCACCTGGGGGGCCGGCTCACCGGCGTGGGACAGCACCTCCTGCAACCGGGCCGCGGTCAGCGCGAGGAGTTCACCCTTCGCCACGGCCAGGACGAGGAACATCTGCTTCGGCGGTGGATAACCGGTCGCCCGGTCCGGCGTACGCCACACCTGCCACAAGCCTCGCGCCGTGCCCTCCGACTCCAGTTCGATCGCCGAGGCGCAGGCCGCGGCCAGCGGTCCGAGATCGACCGGCGGGTTCGCCTCCGGGCCGGTCGGCGCTGCCCCGCTCGGGTCGACGGTGGAGCCGGGACCGTCTCGAAGCGTCGGTTCGGTGGCGCTGAACGAGACCGGCGGAAGCGGGTGGTGCGCCGTGCCGGTATCGGTCGGGGGACCGCCGCTCGCCGGCAGCAGCGCCAGATCGAACTCCGACAGCGGGGCCCGGGTGGTCGCCCGCGCATAGCCGACGATCGCCGCGACCTCCTCCACGGCGCCCCTGGCAAGCAGGTCGCGGGCGGTCGCGACGAGGTCGTCCGGTACCCATCCGGCGATCCGCAACAGCACGTGATGGAACGCGGCGACCGACACACCTGCCTCCCCACAGGACGTTGGTGAATTTCGTGACCTCTACTTCGTTCCGCGTGCAAAGAAGGTTCATCGCGCGGCAAAGAATCACTGCCCTCTGCGATGTTTCGTCGCCCGGTTCACGGGACCGTCGGGTCAGTGACTGAGACGGAGGACACATGACCGCGACGGCCGGTTGCGTCGCCTCGGGATCCGCCGAGGTGAAGCTCGACACGCTGCACCAGCTCCACCGCGCTGCACTTTTCAACTACCTGGTCAAGCTCACCCTGGGCGACCGCCAGCTGGCCGAGGACCTTCTGCAGGAGACCTTCCTGCGGGCCTGGCGTCAGCTGCTGCGCGATGACGACACGGACATCGAGATCTTCCGGCCGTGGTTGTTCACGGTGGCTCGACGCCTGGTAGTGGACATGCTCCGGGCGCGTCGGGTGCGGCCGGTCGAGGTGATGGCCGAGGATCTGACCCGGATCCACGCCGCCGACGACCGGATCGATCAGCTGGTCGGCGCCCATGTCGTCCGGGACGCGCTGGGCCGGCTGAGCGCCGAGCATCGGGTCGTACTGCTCGAGCTGTACTTCCGCGGCCGGTTGCCGGCCGAGGTGGCGGCGCAACTCGGGGTTCCGTTGGGCACGGTGAAGTCCCGCGCGTTCTACGCCAAGCAGGCCCTGCGTGCCTACCTCGACCAGTAGGAAACAGCGAATGCGACGCACGACCGGCCGTACCGCGGCGGGCTCCGTGGCGACGGCCTGCGTGGCACTCGGTCTGGTCGCGGCGGGTGCGCCGCCAGCCGCCGCCCAGTCCGACCCGCCCGCGCTTCCGGTGGTGTCCGACGGCTGTGTCGGCCCGTCGCCGGTCACCGCCAGCGAACGCATGTCGTGGCCGCTGGCCCGGCTGTCCCCCTACCAGGCGTGGCAGCTCAGTCGCGGTGCCGGCGTGGTGGTGGCGGTCCTCGACTCCGGGGTCAGCGCGACCGCCACCGGGTTGACCGGCGCGGTGCTTCCCGGCCGCGACGTCGTCTCCGGTGGCGGTGCGCGGGCCGACTGCCTGGGGCGCGGCACCGCCATGGCCGGCATCGTCGCGGGTCGTGACCGGCCCGGCGGAACGGTCTTCGGCATGGCGCCCGAGGCCACCATCCTGCCGATTCGAGTGATCAACGATCAGCGCAGGATCACCGGCAGAGCCCTCGCCGACGGCATCGACGCCGCGCTCACCGGGGGTGCCGACATCGTCGTCCTGGGCACCGGTGACCTCGCCGACAGCCGACACCTGCGGGCCGCCGTCACCCGGGCGACCAACATGGACGTGCTGGTCGTCGCGCCGGTCAACGACCGGGCGCCGGCGGTGGCCGGGCAGCCGCCGCCGGCCTGGTTCCCCGCCGCCTACCCTGAGGTTCTCGCCATCGGCGGGGTCGACCTCGACGGCCGGGCCACCGAACGGCCGGCGAAGGACGGCGGCCCGGACGTGCTGGCCCCCGGGGTCGGCGCGGTCGTGCCGGGTCCGGAAGGGCCCGGTGTCTACGCGGTGGGCGGCCCGGCGGTCGCCGCCGCCTACGCGGCCGGCACCGCCGCGCTGGTCCGCGCCTACCACCCCGACCTCACTGCGGAACAGGTTCGGGACCGGCTGCTCGCTACGGCCGAACGCCCGCCGGGCGCGGCGGTCGGCACCGTCGACCCCTATAGCGCGGTGGCGGCGATCGATCCCGAGGGCGCCGCCCGGATCGTCCGGCATGGTGTCGCGCCGGTCGTCGTTCCGGTCGCCGTGCCGCCGGACGATGCGCTTGCCCGCGCCCGACTCGTCACGGCCGCGATCGTCACGCTGACGTTGCTGGTGGCGGCGCTCTTCGCCGTCCGGCACGGTCGTCGCCGGCAGCGACCCGGGCCGTCGGGGCACTGACGCGACGCACGCCATGGTCCAGCGCCAGGCCGAGCCGGCCCACGAACCGCTACCGGGGGAGGGCCGGCTCGGCGTACGGCGTCTGGATCATCCGGCTGCCGCGCCGAGTGCAGAGCAGCGCCCGTCCGGGCGGCAGGATCCGCGGCTTGGTGTTGCCGATCAGCGGGCCCTCGTTCGGCGGACAGGACAGCACCACGTCCGGGCTGTTGGTCTCCTGGAGCCGCCGCAGGAGGGGGTCCATCTGCATCCGCATCGCTCCTGCCGCGGCACGGGTCAGCACCACGTGGAAGCCGATGTCGGCGCCCTGCGCAAGGTACGGGATCAGCGGCAGCAACGGGCTCTCGTGCCCGCCGAGCATGTCGTAGTCGTCGACCAGGAGGTACAGCCGTGGCCCGGTCCACCAGTCGCGGGCCCGCAGCCGTTCCGGGGTGATGTCGGTGCCCGGCATCCGTAGCTTCAGCCCCTCGATCGCCGACGCCACGGTCGCCCTGGTCGACTCGACCGAGACGGAGTAGCCGAGCCGATACTCCTCCGGGATTCCGTCGAACAGCGCCCGCCGGAAGTCCACCGCCATGATCCGGACTTCCTTCGGCGTGAACCGCTGGGCCAGCGCAGCGGACACGTACCGCAGCAGGCTGGTCTTCCCGGACTGCGCGTCACCGAGCACGGTGAGGTGCGCAAGCTCCCCGAAGTCGTGCCAGACGGGCGCAAGACGTTCCTCGTCGACCCCGATCGGCAGCCGAAGGTCGCCCTCGACCGGCGGCAGCTCAGCCACGGACAGCACCGCCGGCAGGGTCCGTACCCGGGGTGCGGGAGCGCCGTCCCAGAATTCTTTGGCCGCGGCGGCGAGCGCCCGGGTGCTGTCGGGCATGCTGGCCTCGTCAATGGACCCGTCGATGCGCGGAAGAGCACCCAGGAAGTGGGTCTTCTGTGCGGTGAGGCCGCGCCCCGGCACCTGCGGAACCGTCGCCGCCGCACGCAGATCGATTGCCGAGTCGACCGGATCGCCGAGCCGCAGCTCCAACCGGGTACCGATCTGGTCGCGCAGCCCGTGGTGCACCTCCGACCAGCGGGCGGTGGTCAGCAGCAGGTGTACGCCGAAATTGAGGCCGCGCGCCACGATTTGCCGCATCGCGGTATCTACGACCTCGAACTCCTGCCGCAGGGTGAACCAGCCGTCCACGACGAGGAACACGTCGCCATAGGGGTCGTCGACCGATCCGGCCTCCCGCCGGCGCCGATAGGCGGCCATGCTGTCGATCCCGTCGGCCGCGAAGCGTCGCTCGCGGTCCGCGATCAGGGCGGTCACCTCGGCCACGGTACGGGTCACCCGGTCGGGTTCGAGCCGCCCCGCGATGCTGCCGACGTGCGGGAGGTCGGCGAGCGTGGCCAGTGTGCCGCCACCGAAGTCGAGGCAGTAGAACTGCACCTCGTACGGGCTGTGGGTCAGCGCGAGCGCGCAGATCAGCGTACGGAGCAGAGTGGACTTGCCGCTCTGCGGCCCGCCGGCGATGCCGAGGTGCCCACCGATTCCCGAGAGGTCGACGGCGAGCAGCTCACGGACCTGTTCGAACGGCTTGTCCACGAACCCGACCGGCACGACGAGGGCGCCGTTGCCAGGCCAGCCCACCGCGCGCAGCCCGGCCTCCGGGTCCGGTGCCAGGGCCGGCAGCATCTGGTCCAGCGTAGGCGGGAGCAGCAGCGGCGGTAGCCAGACCTGGTGCGCGGGTGGCCCCTGGTCGACCAGTTGCGCCGTGATGATCTGCAACACCGAAGGGCCGCGTCCGTCCGGCGACTCGTCGGCAGAGGCCCCCTCCGTGCTCTCCGCCAGCCCCGGCTCGGCGGCCGGCGTCACCTCCTGCGGGGGCGTGTACAGCAGCCGGTACGGCACCACCTGCCGCTGCACCACGTCGAGGTCGAGCCGGCGTCGCTGGGTGCGGTACGGGCCGGAGACGTACGCGGCCTTGAACCGGATCAGGGAGGAGACGTCGGCGCGGAGGTAGCCCTGGCCCGGTTGGGACGGAAGCTCGTGCGCGTCGGGTACGCCGATCGCGGCGCGGGACTCGACCGCCGAGAACGTCCGCAGCCCGATGCGGTACGACAGGTGCGTCTCCAGTGCGCTGATCCGACCGTCGTCAAGCCGCTGGCTGGCCAGCAACAGGTGGACGGCGAGGGAGCGGCCGAGCCGTCCGATCATCACGAACAGCTCGATGAAGTCGCGATGCGCGGCGAGCAGCTCGCTGAACTCGTCGACGACCACGAACAGTGTTGGGAGCGGGTCGAGGGGCTCGCCACCGAGCCGGGCCCGCTCGTACTCGAGCACCGAGGTGAACCCACCGGCCTGCCGCAGCAGTTCCTGTCGTCGGACCAGTTCGCCGTTGAGCGCCTCCCGCATCCGGCCGACGAGGGCGGCCTCGTCGGCCAGGTTGGTGATCACGGCGGAGGTGTGTGGAAGCTGGTCGAGGCCGAGGAAGGTGGCGCCGCCCTTGAAATCGACCAGGACGAAGTTGAGGATCTCCGAGGAGTGCGTCATCGCCAGGCTCAGCACGATCGTCCGCAGCAGCTCGCTCTTTCCCGAGCCGGTGGCCCCGATAAGCATGCCGTGTGGTCCCATCCCACCCAGCGCCGACTCCTTGATGTCGAGATCGACCGGCTCGCCGTCGGCGTCCACCCCGATCGGGATCCGCAGCCGCTGGGCGACCGACCGCTGCGACCACTGGCGGTTCAGGTCGAGGTTGCCGACGTCGGAAACGTCGAGCAGGGTGCCGAGGTCGAAGTCGGTGCTCAGCGCTTCCGCGGCCGGCTCGGTGGTGATGCTCAGTCGGTACGGTGACAGCAGTCGGGCGACCGTACGGGCCTCCTCCGTGGTCAGCTCGTCCGCCCGGGCCAGCCTCGTCCGCACCTCCCGGCTGACCTGGTCGTGCTTGACCTGGAACAGCCCCTCGTCGGTCAGGTCGGCCCAGAGCACCCCGCGCGGCACGGTCGACGGCGGGTTTCCCAGGTCGATGAGCACGGCGTTGCGGTACCCGCCGGAGGCCATCCGCGAGCCGGGCAAGACGCGGCCGCCGTCGCAGACCACGATGACGTATGGCTCGTCGCGGCTCGGCGCCGCGCCCACCTCCCACCGGGGGCGGTCGAGAAACTCCTCACCGAGCAGGCGCTCGATGGCGTCCACGCTTTCCGCCGCGAGCCGGGCCGGGCCGGCGGCGTCCTGCTCGGTCGGGTGCTGCATGTGCGGCAGCCACTTGATCCACTCCCACTCCGGTGCTGTCTCCTCGCTGACGCACACGGCGACCAGCACCTCTTCCGGCGCGTGGAAGGTCGAGACCTGCGCGATCACGGCCCGAGCGAACGCGCGCCGTCGCGGTGCGTCGCCGGTGACCCGGATCTGCTGGAAGGCGGGCAGGAACAGTGCCACCGGCAGGTCGGCCACGGTGTTGTAGGCGTTGATGAACCGGCGCAGCGACTTGGCCGACACCGGCTCCAGGTCCTCGATCGGCTTGGTCTGCAACGGCGCCATCCGGGTCGCCAGCCGCTGTTGGCCGGTGCCGATCCGCACCTCCAGGAAGTCCGGGTGGCTGGGTCGCCGTTCCCACCGCCGGGTGGTCATCGCCACCGACCACAGTGCGGCCGGATCGGGGTGCCGCCACACCATCGCCTCACGCTGCGTCTGGATCGAACGCCGGATGCGCTTGCGTTGCTGCGACAGGTAGCGCAGGTAGTCCCGTCGATCGCCGCCCATGCGGCGCTTGCGCTCGCCCGCGCTCATCGCCAGTTGACCGACCACCATGCCGAGCATCGCCACGCCCATCATCGAGGCCATGACCCAGGTCAGGGGACCTCGGCCACCGCCGAGGAACATCATCACCATCACACCGGACATCAGCATCATCGGCAGGATCGTCATCACGCCGCGCAGGCCGCCGGGAGTCGCCTCCGGCAGGACCGGCGGCTCCTGCAGGCTGATTTCGCCGCTGGGCAGCTCAGGCCCGGACCGACGCGCCGGGCGCCTGAAGTAGACGGTGCTCACAGACCCCTCCCGCGGCCGGCGCCGTGGTCGGCCGGCCCGGCATTACTACGCGGTCCGGCACCCCCAGGATCATCCGTTGGCAGATTTCCGTTCTGTTAATGAACCGTTGGCGCGGGCAGACGTTGTCTTACCCATGACCGTGACTGCCGCCGGTGAGATGTGCCGCCTGGTCGTCTGTGGACCGACCCGCGAGGCCGAGGTTTCCGTGCCTGCGCACGTCGTGGTTTCCGACCTGCTGCCAGTGCTGCTCGAGTACCTCGGCGACAATCTGGTAGAAACCGGCCTGTTACACGATGGCTGGGTGTTGCAGCGGCTCGGCTCGGCTCCCCTTCCGCAGGACTCGACGATCGCCGCGGTGGGACTGCGTGACGGCGACGTCGTGCACCTGCGGCCACGCTCGGAGCAGATCCCGCCGGTCGACTTCGACGATCTCGTCGACGGAATCGCCCAGGGCGTCAAGCAGCGGTCGGGCAAGTGGACCCCCGCGATGACACGCTGGACGGCCCTGGCCGGGCTCATCGTGCTGCTCGGCACCGGCATCGTTCTCCTCGCCCTGCCCGGACATGCCGGACACCGCGCGCTCGCCGCCGGCGGACTCGCGCTTGCCGGCCTCGTCGGTGCACTGGTCGCTGGATCCGCCGTGGTCGACCGGGCGGCCAGCGTCGTGTTCCTGGGCGCCGCGCTTGCGTACGCCGGCCTCGCCGGGCTGTCCGCGGCCGATCCGCGGGTGGGAGTGGTGCCGCTCCGGGTCGATCCGCCGACCCTGCTCACCGCCGCAGCGGCGATCGTGTCCACCGCGGTGCTGGCCGCGCTCGTTCTCGTCGCCGCGCGGCGGGTGCTGCTCAGCGTCGGCGTGGCCGCCACCCTTACCGCGGGTGCGTCGGCGCTGGCGGCCTACGCGGGTCTGACCGTGGTCCAGGCCGCGGGCGGGCTGCTGGTGGCCGCGACGCTGGCCGGAATCCTGGTGCCGGTCGTCGCGTTCCGGCTCACCGGTCTACGGCTACCGCCGCTGCCCACCCAGCCCGAGCACCTCCAGGAGGACCTCGACCCGATCCCCAGCACCGAGCTGCTGCCCGACGCCGCCGCCGCCGATCGGCTGATGACCGCCCTGTACGCCGGTGTCGCGGTGCCGAGCGCGGTCGCGATGGTGCTGGTGGCCGCCGTGCCGGGCTGGGCGCCGGCGACGCTCGTCGCGTTGGTGGTCGCGGTGCGTTGCCTGGCGGCCCGGCCGATGACCAGTGCGTGGCACCGGGCAGCGCAACTACTGCCGGCCGCCGTGGGTGCGGTGGCCCTCGTCGTCACGTTGACGGCCGCCAGCGCCCCGCTCACCCGGCTGGTGGTGCCGGCGGTCGTCCTTCCGGTGAGCGCCGCTGTGCTCTTCGTCGCCGCGCGGACTCTGCCCGACCGTCGGCTCACGCCGCACTGGGGCCGGGTCGGCGACCTCGTCCAGACCGCCGCCGCGACGGCGATCGTGCCGGTGTACCTCGCCGTCCTCGACGTGTACGCGTTCGCCCGTGGGATCGGGGGCTGAGCCGTGCAATCCAGGAGAGACCAGGCCCAGGCCCAGTCGTACATGGTGAGTCGACTCACCGCCGCGCTGGTGATGGGTGAGCCGGAGGCCCTGGAGAACCCGCACCGCCGAGTCCTCACCGGAGCCCTCGCCGGCCTGCTCATCGGCTGCCTGGTGGCCGGTGGATTCGTCGTCTTCGGTCTGCTGCGGCCCGGTGGCGCGACGAGCTGGCAGCGGCCGGGCACGCTGATCGCGGAGAAGGAGTCGGGCGCCCGATTCATCCTGGTGGACGGCCAACTGCGTCCGGTGCACAACTACGCCTCGGCGTCCCTCATCTTCGGCGAGCGGCCGGCGGTGGTGCGGGCGTCGGCGGCGTCGCTGGGATCGGTGCCACGAGGACTGCCAATCGGTATCGTCGGCGCACCCGACTCACTGCCCGGTTCCGGCAGCCTGGCCGGGGTCACCTGGATCGCGTGCGCGCTCGGCCCGGCCGACGGCAGCGGCCCGGGCCGCACCGGCACCATGCTGATCCTCAGCCGCGCCGACGCCGGCACGCCGGTGCCCGCGGACGGGGGTTTCACCGTCGCCGGGCCCGGCGGGCGGACGTATCTCGTCGCGGACGGCCGGCGGCTCGCGCTGACCGAAGCGTGGATACCCCGGGTGCTGGGATATCCAGCCGCTCCGGATGTCTCGCCGGGCTGGCTGGACCAGCTCCCGGCGGGGCCCGACGTCAAGCCGATCGTGATCGCCGGTAGAGGCGAGGCCGGCCCGGTCGTGGACGGCCGGCCAACCCGGATCGGTCAGGTCTTCGTGGCCCGGGTGGTGGGCACCCCGGACCGCTACTTCGTGCTGCAACGCGACGGCCTGAGCGCGGCCGGCGAGACTGCGGTGGCCCTCCTGCTCGGTGATCCGGCGACCGCGGCGGCCTACCCCGACGAGCCGGTACGCCCTCGGGAACTGACCGCCGGTGCGCTGGCCCGTCTCGCGGTGTCAGCCCAGGAACCGCTGCCCGCCGGGCTGCCCGAGCGACCTCCGGTCCCGGTCACCTTGCTCGTCGGGCAGACCTGGTGCGCCGAGCGCCCCACGCCGGATGGGCCGGTCGTGATCACCGCCCGGCCGGTGCCGAACGGCATCGTGCCGGGGGACACCACGGGCATCGAGCGTGCCGCGCACACGGCGGTCGCGGTCGCGGTCGATGCGGGCATGGGTGGCCTCGTCCGCCAGGGCCGTGCGGGCCAGGCCCCAGGCACCAGCTATTTCCTCGTGACCGACGCCGGCGTGAAGTACCCGATCGCCGGCGCGGACGCGGCGGAGGCACTGGGCTTTCCACTGGAGGCCGCGCAGAACGTGCCGGCTCCGCTGCTGGCCCTGCTGGCCACCGGCCCGGTGCTCGACCCCGCCGCGGCGAGGAGGTGATGCCGTAGCCGCATCCGCCGGAGTCCAAGCACCACCGATGATCAAACGAAAGGCAAACAGATGACTGCGCCATTACAGAATCAGGTAGACGAGGCCACGATCGCCAGCACCCTCAGTGCTTTCCAAACGGCGATGGCCTCCGTGAACGCGGCGATGCAGTCGGTCGACGCGGTCGGCTCATCGTTGCAGTGGAGGGGTGAGGCAGCCAACGGTTACAAGACGGCTCTCCAGGACTGGCTCGCCGGGGTGACCCAGGTCCGGACCGGCCTCGAGCAGCTGCGAGAGGCGATGAGCAGCCACCTCAGCATCTCCTCCGCAGCCGAGGCCGAGGCCACCCAGCAAGCCCGCTGGTACGCCTGACCCGAGCCGTACCTCACCCAGAGAAAGGACACTGACGTGGCAACCTACTCCCTCAACCCGAACGGGCTGCTCGACTCGAGCGCCGAACTGCGCGGCGTGACGAACTCGATCCAGAACTCGCTCGCCGAGCTCAACGGGTACGTGAACCAGTTCATCGCCAACAACGCCGGTGGTGCCGCTTCCTCGTACCAGGCCGCGCAGAACAACTGGAACCAGGGCCTGGAGCGGATGAACGAGGCGTTGGGTCGAGGCGCCGTCGCGATCGACCAGATCCGCGAGAACTACGGCATCGCCGACAACCGGGGTGCCGCGCTCTTCCAGGGCAACGTCTAGCCGGCGAGGAGAGTCACCGTGCCCATCAACGTCGACGACGCCTTCCTGCGCCGTGCCTCCAGTCTGAACAGTCTGATAGCCGAGGAGGTCACCGCCTCCCCGGGCGGCAACATCTCGGACATCAACCTCCGGCCCGGGCATACCAGCTTCGCCCCCGGTGCTCGGGTGCAGAGCGAGGTCGCGGCGGCCGGCTCGGCAATCCACCAGCGACTGACCGAGATACGCGACACCGCGACCCGCCGTTCGACCCAGCTGAATCTGTACATCACGGTCTCGGACGAGACCGAGGGTCTGAACAACGTCACGGCTGGCGCGTTCCTCTCCGCCACGCCGGCTTGGAACGTCACAGCTAGCTAACCGTCTGGGCCGGCACGGAATGGTAACGGCCGTGCCGGCCCAACGCTCGGACCGAAGGAACGACGATGACGCAGCCGCTGGATTGGGCACCGACGATGCGGACCGTGCTCGGCACCCAAGCCGACATCGACCCGGCTCGGATCATCGATCCGGCCTGGATGACCCTGGACATGTCGTTCTGGGAGTCGCGGCAGAGCACGGAGGGCCGCCAGGCCCGGCCGTGGAACCACTGGATGCCCAACGGCAGCGACTGGAATCAGATCACCATCTACCGTTACCGCAACCTCGGCAGCCGAGACACGATCAACTTTCAGCTGATCCGGGCTACCGTCAATTTCTACGAGGGCGGCAGTTCCTCCCCCCGGGAGAACGCGCGTCTGCTGATCGACACCAGCCGCGCGCTTATCGACGGTATCCGCAACAACGAGCATCTCGATCCGCAGATGTTCCGCGACGTCGCCGGCTATTTCCGGAATGTCCACACCTACCTGACCGGGACCGGGCAGACACCGTTGCGATCCATGTACGAAGAGATCGATAACGGCGGGGTCATCGCCGGATCCGCGGCGGATGCGTTCTCGTGGGCGATGCGCGACATGGCGTTGGGCATGGAGCAGCTCGCCGAGAACATCAGCGGACGTCTCGAAATCAACTACAACCACTACCTCAACACTGGCTGGCCGTACGCGCTCGATGAGACGGCGGACGCGATCGACAACTTCCGCAGCCAGTTGGAGTTCGCCTGGAACGGTTACCTGGCGTGGGTGAACCACGACCCCAACCGGCTCGTCCAGGATCTCCTTCAGACGATGGAGCGGCAGGTCGACGATGCGTACTTCGACGGCAGCCGGGGGCGGACCGGAAACCGTCAGGAAGCTTGGGTTTTCGACTTCAGCTCAGTCCTCACCAACACCGGTAACCCCACATACGACCTGATCCAGCCAGGGGAGTGGCAGCGGCTTGACGCGGACATGAGGACCCAGTGGGCCGAGGGATACCGGCAGCTTGACGAGGCGGCGCAGACCGCCACCCGAGTGCTCCTGGCCAGCTACAGCGACCTTCTGAACGCGTTCAGTCGGGGCGTCATCGCGCTTCCGCACATCCCGTACACCGGAGCCAACGGCGGTGCTGGTGGTGGCGGTGGTGGCAGCGATCTGAACCTCGGTGACGGTGGTGGCGGTGGTGGCAGCGATCTGAACCTCGGTGACGGTGACGGTGACGGTGACGGTGCCGGTGGTGGTGGCGGTGGTGGCAGTGATCTGAACCTCGGCGACGGTGCCGGTGGTGGCGGCAGTGATCTGAACCTCGGTGATGGTGCCGGTGGTGGTGGCGCTGGTGGTGGCAGTGATCTGAACCTCGGTGGCGGTGCTGGTGCCGGTGGCGGTGGCTTGGATCTGGGCGGCGGTGGCGCCGGTAGCGGTTCCAGTGGTCTTGAGCTCGGTGGTGGTGGCGCTGGTAGTGGTGCGTCCGCCGGATCTAGCGGCGGCGGCCTCGGTTCCGGTGGCCTTGGCTCCTCTGGCTCCGGCTCCGGTGGCTTTGGTTCCGGTGGTGCCGGGTCGGAAGGCTTCATGCCCGGGGTAGTCGGCGGCGGCACGGCCGGCGGTGGAGGTACATCGAGCCGGCCCGATGGCAGACCGGGCTCTGGCAGCTCGTTCCCCGGCCTGGACGATCCTGACCGTCCAGGCGGGGGTGTGGTG
>NZ_POTY01000137.1 GCF_003236315.1 Micromonospora craterilacus | reverse complement strand
ACTACGCGGTCGGGCTGGCCGCCTTCCAGCTCTTCTTCATCCCCACCGGCGTCATGTACTGGCTGGCCGCCCGCACCTCACCCAAGGACATCGCCGACGTGCGGGACCTGCTGCACACCCGCGCCGAGCGCCTGTGAGCAACGGCCCCCGCACACCTCAGGCCGGGCGGACCCAGACCGTCACGTCGGTGGGGACCGAACCGTCCGCGTTCAGCGGGCCGCTGCTGTGCACCAGCTCGCCGCCGGGCGGCGGGACCGCGGCGGCGCCGAAGTTGGTCAGCACGACCAACCCGCCGTTGCGGAAGGCCAGCACCTCGTCGCCGGACGAGAGCCACTCCAGCGTGCCCCGGCCCAGCCCGTGCGTACGGCGTAGCCGCAGCGCCGCCCGGTACATCTCGTACGTCGAGCCGGTCACTCCGCGCTGGCGGTCCAGCGCGTACTCGGCCCAGACCGGCGGCTGCGGCAGCCAGCTCGCGTCGGTCGGCCCGAAGCCGTACGAGGGCGCGTCGGCCTCCCACGGGATCGGCACCCGGCAGCCGTCCCGGCCGCGCTGGGTGTGCCCGCTGCGCTCCCAGGTCGGGTCCTGGCGGGCCTCGTCCGGCATGGTGGTGTGCTCCGGCAGCCCCAGCTCCTCACCCTGGAAGAGGTACGCCGAGCCGGGCAGGGCGAGCATCAGCAGGGTGGCCGCCCGGGCCCGGCGCAGGCCGGTTGCGGCGTCCGGCTGCTCGTCGCCGATCCCGATGCCGTTGGGTCGGGCGGTGCCGACCGGCAGGCCGAGCCGGGAGGCGTGCCGCACCACGTCGTGGTTGGACAGCACCCAGGTGGTGGGGGCGCCGACCGCGTCGGTGGCCGCCAGCGAACGGGTGATCACCGCGTACTGGGCCGGGGCGGTCCACGAGGCGAGCAGGTACTCGAAGTTGAATGCCTGGTGCATCTCGTCCGGGCGCACGTAGCGGGCCAGCCGCTCGGCCGGCTCCACCCACGCCTCGGCCACCAGGATCCGCTCACCGGGGTAGCCGTCCAGCAGCCGCCGCCAGTCCCGGTAGATCTCGTGTACGCCGTCCTGGTCCCACATCGGTGGGCGGGGCTTGTCCGTCTCCGGCCCGGACAGGATCTCCTGCGGTTCCTGCCAGTCGGCCAGGTCGGCCTGCTTGATCAGGCCGTGCGCCACGTCGACCCGGAATCCGTCGACCGCACGATCCAGCCAGAACCGCAGCACGTCCAGGAACTCCGTCCGGACTTCGGGGTTGTCCCAGTTCAGGTCGGGCTGGCCCGGGTCGAACAGGTGCAGGTACCACTGCCCGTCGGCGACCCGGGTCCAGGCCGGCCCGCCGAAGACGCTCTGCCAGTCGTTGGGCGGTTCGGTGCCGTCCGGCCCTCGGCCGTCGCGGAAGACGTAGCGCTGCCGTTCCGCGCTGCCCGGACCGGTGGCCAGGGCGGCGTCGAACCACCGGTGGGCGGAGGAGGTGTGGTTGGGCACCAGGTCGACGATCACCCGCAGCCCGCGGGCGCGGGCCTGCGCGATGAGGTGGTCGGCGTCGGCGAGCGTGCCGAACAGCGGCTCGACGTCCCGGTAGTCGGCGACGTCGTACCCGGCGTCGGCTTGCGGCGACGGATAGAACGGGGAGAGCCAGATCGCGTCGACACCCAGCTCCGCCAGGTGGTCGAGGCGGGCGGTGATCCCCGGCAGGTCGCCGATGCCGTCTCCGTCGGAGTCGGCGAACGACCGCGGGTAGATCTGGTAGATCACCGCCTCGGTCCACCAGCCGGTGGCCGGGTCGGCGGGCGGGGCCTGGTGCGTCGCGTTGTCGTTCAGGGCGTACTCCCATGGTCGAGCCGTGCGGGCCGGCGGGCGACGGTGGCGAACGTCGTTCAGTTTGCCCGCGCGGGTGCGGTCGATTCACGCACGACCAGCCGAGTGGGCAGGATCACGGGTGAACCCGCTGCGATCATGCCGGGCTCGCCGGTCTGCCCGCCGAGCGGGTCGAGCAGCATCTTCGCGGCCAGCCGGCCCTGCTCCTCCGCCGGCTGGGCGATGGTGCTCAGCCCGAGCACGCCGGAGAGCGCGTGGTCGTCGATGCCGATCACACTGACGTCCTGCGGGACCCGCAGGCCGGCGTCGCGCAGCGCGGTCA
The DNA here is from genome assembly GCF_003236315.1 of Micromonospora craterilacus. Classification (GTDB taxonomy): domain Bacteria; phylum Actinomycetota; class Actinomycetes; order Mycobacteriales; family Micromonosporaceae; genus Micromonospora; species Micromonospora craterilacus. The sequence goes on along the minus strand of NZ_POTY01000137.1, from coordinate 16,594 downwards.
GCGCACCCATCGCCATCTCGTCGCAGGCCGCGAAGATGGCCGTGGGCGGGTCGCCCCGGCGCAGCAGCTCCTCGGTGGCCCGGGTGCCGCCGGCGATGTCGAACTGCGACTCCACGTCGAGACTCGGGTCGGGGCGCAGCCCGGCGTCGCGCAGCGCCTCCTGGTACCCGCGACGGCGGTCCAGATGCGCGGTGAAGGCGAGTTCGTCGTCGGGGTCGCCGGAGATGTGCGCGATCCGTCGGTGACCGAGACCCAGCAGATGCCGGGTGGCGGTCTTCGCGGCGGCCACGTCGTCGATGCGTACGCAGGGCCAGCCGGGCACGGTCGTGCCGGAGCTGATGGTCACCCCGGGCAGGTCCAGCGCGGCCAGGGTGGTCAGGTCCGCGGCCCGCAGCGGGGTGGCGACGAGCATGATCGCGTCCACCCGCTTGTGCAGGTTGGCGGCGCGCAGCAACCGCTGCCGGTTCTGCTCCCGCCCGCCGAGGTTGTGCAGCAGCAGGTCGTAGCCCGCGTGGTGGATGAAGTCCTCGACGGCCTCGACGACAACGCCGAAGAACCATCGGGTGATCCGGGGGACCACCACCGCCACGGTGCCGGTCCGGCCGCCGGCCAGCCGGGACGCGCTCGGCGAGACGGCGTACTGCAACTGCTCGGCGGCGGCCAGCACCCGTCGGCGGGTGGCCGCCGACACCGTCGGTAGTCCGCGTAGTGCCCGGGAGACGGTGGCCGTGGAGACTCCGGCCAGCCGGGCGACGTCGTCGATCTTAGTCACGGTAACCCCGCTCACGTCCCGCGTCGTGCCGCCGCCGGTGGCAGGCGGCGGCACGACGCCGGATCAGCCCTTGACGCTGCCGGAGAGCAGCCCTCGAACGAAGTAGCGCTGCAACGACAGGAACACGATCAGCGGTACGACGATCGAGACGAACGCTCCGGCGGTCAACCGTTGCCACTCGTTGCCGCGGGTGCCGGCCATTTCGGCCAACCGGACGGTGAGTGGTGCGGTGACGTCGCTGCCACCGGCGAAGATCAGCGCGACCAGCAGGTCGTTCCAGACCCAGAGGAACTGGAAGATGCCGAGCGCGGCCAGGGCGGGTGTGATCAGGGGCAGGATGATGGTGCGGAAGATCTTGGGGTGGGTGGCCCCGTCGACCCGGGCCGCCTCCATCAGGTCCTTCGGTAGTTGCGCGATGAAGTTGTGCAGCAGGTACACCGCGAACGGCAGGGCGAAGCAGGTGTGCGCGAACCACACCTGGGCGAAGTTCTGCGCGCCGTCGAGGTTCCAGGCGGGCATCAGGGTGACTCCGCCCAGGCTGACTCCGCGCGAGAAGAAGCTCAGCAGCGGCACCAGGGCCATCTGCAGCGGCACGATCTGTAGCGCGAAGATGCTGATGTAGATCCAGTCCCGGCCACGGAAGTTGATCCACGCCAGGGCGTACGCGGCCAGCGCCGCGAACGCGATCGGGAAGAGCACCGACGGCAGGGTGATCACCAGCGAGTTGATGAAGTAGCCGGCGAGCTGTCCGGAGTTCGAGGACCGGCCGAACAGCACGTCCTGGTAGTTCTGGAGGGTGAACTGGGGGTCGCTGAAGAACGTCCACCAGCCGGTGGTCTTGAGCTGTGCCTCCGGCCGGAACGAGGAGACGAACAGGCCGAAGGTCGGGATGGTCCAGACGACCGCGATGACGATCGTGACCAGGGTCGCGGTGCGGCCGCTCAGCCGCTTGCGTACCCGGGACACCCGGGTGGACCGCCCGCTGGTGTCCTGGGTGCCGGCGGCGACCGGGGGAGTGGTGGTGGTCATCTCAGCCCTCCCGTCGCTGCCGACGCAGGTTGCGGATCTGGAAGATCACGATCGGTACGACCAGGACGAAGAGGAAGACCGCCAGGGCGGAGCCCTGCCCGTTCTCGCCGTACCGGAACGCCTGGTTGTACATCTCGTTGGCGATCACGCTGGTGTCGTAGTTGCCGTTGGTCGCGGTACGGACGATGTCGAAGACCTTCAGCGTGGCGATCGAGATGGTGACCACCACCACGATCAGCGCGGACCGGATGCTGGGCAGCGTGATCTGCCAGAACATCTGCCAGGGGCTGACCCCGTCGAGGCGAGCCGCCTCCACGATGTCGGCCGGAATGGCCTTGATCGCCGCGGACAGCACCACCATGGCGAAGCCGGCCTGGATCCACACCATGATCACAATTAGCAGCAGCGTGTTCAGCGGTGAGTCCAGCAGCCACTGCCGTGGTTCGCCGCCGAGGCTGACCACGATCTGGTTGAGCAGGCCGATCTGGTCCTCGCCCTCGCCCCGGTAGGCGTACACGAACCGCCAGATGATGGCGGCGCCGACGAACGAGATCGCCATCGGCATGAAGATCAGTGACTTCGCCACCGCCTCCAGCCGGGCCTTGTCGACCAGGACGGCGTACAGCAGGCCGATGGAGGTCGCCACCAGCGGGACCAGGGTCACCCAGAGCAGGGTGTTGAGCAGCACCCGCAGGATCGCGTCCTCGGCGAACATCCAGCGGTAGTTGTCCAGCCCGACCCAGTTCTGGCTGCCGCCGTCCATGAACGACAGCAGGGTGGTCCGGACCGCCGGGACGACCAGGCCGATCAGCAGCAGGAGCACCGTCGGCAGCAGGAAGAACAGCGCGAACAGCCCCTCCCGGGGCTTGGTCCGCCGGGGCAGCGGGGCGCCGCTGGCGGACGCGGCGACGAGTGCCGCCTCGCGGCGCCGGGAGAAGTGGGCCGGCACCACGTCGAGCAGGACGAGCAGGCCGCCGACCACCACCGCGAAGCCGACCAGCCCCCACAGCAGCATCATGAATTTCGGCGCCTGGTCGGCGAAGTCGAAGCTCATCAACCCTCCCAAGGGTTCTCGGCAGAGCCGGTGGGCCGGCCCGCAATCGCGGACCGGCCCACCGCTGGAATCACTTCCAGCTGCTCTCGATGCCCTGGAGGACGGTGGCAGTGTCCTTGCCGTTGATCCAGTCGACCATGCCCTTCCAGAAGGTCCCGGCGCCGACGGCGGCGGGCATCAGGTCGGAACCGTCGAACCGGAAGACCGAGCTGTCGTCCTGGAGGATCTCCACCGACAGCTTGTCGATCGGGTTGGCGACGTTGGCCAGGTCGACCTTCTTGTTCGCCGACACCCAGTCGCCGATCTTCGCGCGGCTGTTGGCGTACTCACCCGAGGCGAGGTAGGTCTGCACCGCCTGCACCTCGGGGCGGTCGGTGAAGGCGGTCACGAACTCGCCACCGCCCAGCACCGGCTTGCCCTTGGCCGGGTCGATGGCCGGGAAGTAGAACGCGAAGACGTCACCGTCCTCGGCCACCTTGGTGCCCTGCGGCCACTGGTTGGCGTAGAACGACGCCTGCCGGTGCAGCGCGCACTTGCCGGCGGTGATCGGCAGGCCGGCGTCACCGAAGGCGGTGGTGGCGATGCTGCGCACCCCGCCGAAGCCGCCGTTGACGTACTTCTCGTTCTTCAGGATGGTGCCGGCGCGGTTCACGGCCTCGGCGACCCGCGGGTCGTTGAACGGGATCTGGTGGGTCGTCCACTGGTCGTAGACCTCGGGGGTCTGCGTCCGCAGCATGACGTCCTCGATCCAGTCGGTGGCCGGCCAGCCGGTGGCCTCACCAGACTCGATGCCGGCGCACCACGGCTTGATGCCGCTGTCCGCGATCGTGTCGCTGAGCTTGATCATGTCGTCCCAGGTGGTCGGGACGGTCCAGCCCTTCTCCTGGAACATCTTCGGCGAGTACCAGACGAACGACTTCACGTTCGAGCCGAGCGGCGCGCCGTAGAAGGTGCCGTTCACCGTGCTGTACTTCAGCCAGTCGGCCGAGTAGTTCTCCTCGGCCATCGCCTTGGTGTCGGCGCTGGCGGCCTTCGCCTGGCCCCGCTCGACGAACCGCGCCAGCAGGCCGGGCTGGGGGATGAAGGCCAGGTCGGGAGCGTTGCCGCCGTCGACCCGCACCGGCAGCTGGGCCTCGAACTCAGCGCTGCCGTCGTGGTTCACCTTGATGCCGGTGCAGTCCTCGAACTGCTTCCACGACTCCGCCAGCCGGTCGGCCTCGAGGTCCCGGATGGACGAGTAGATTTCCACCTTCTTGCCGCTGTGGCCCTGGTACTTCTCGTACGGGGCGCACTCCGCGGAATCGGCGTTGTTGTTGTCACTGTTGCTGCTGCTTCCGGTGCCGCACGCGGTGACGCCGAGCGCCAGTCCGAGCACGCCAGCGATCGCGAGGGCCTGGCGTGGCCTGGCAAAGACCGCCATGCCGTCCTCCTTCCTAGCCGGCGCTGGCCGGGTCGCATCCGGTTGACCTGGCGCCGGTCTGATGGGCGTTGTCACATGTAAGCGCTTGCATCCGGTGCGGTCCAGCCCTGGACGGACACGGACAAGTAACAATCCGGAAACCTGGCCAGCGGCGGATGGGCGCGCTCCCAGTCGCGCATTGATCGAAGGAGTTTTCCGTCAGGCCGGCTGCGACTCATAGAAGGATTTCGACATCGGAGATTCTGGATGCCTGCCGGTGGCCTGATGGCGGCTCGGGCGGCCCCGGACCAGGCCGGGGCATCGACGGCAAACGCCGGGGTCGCCGTGGCCGGTGGCTCCGGTCGGGAGGACGGAGTTCCGGTCACGACGACCCCGGCGGGTCCGGTGCGGGCGACGCCCTGCGCCGCCACCTGTCAATGGAAGATGCTGACACCACCCGGGCCGACCAGTAGCCCGACCACGATGAGGACGATGCCCCAGAGGATCTGCCGGCGGAACAGCGCGAGGATGCCGGAGACCACCAGTACGACTGCGAGAATCCAGAGAATCAGCTCCATGGTTGCTGAATACCCCCGGCGCCAACTCCAGAAACCTGGGCCTGATCAAGGTGGTCGCCCAGGTGGTACACGCTGTACGCCTGCTTGATCACCGGGTGGGCCACGTTGCGTACGCGGATTCCGGCGGGTGTGGTGCCCCGCTCGGAGCCGTGGTGCGCGTGCCCGTGCAGGGCCAGCGCGGTCGGCGCGGAGTCGATCGCCTGCCCCAGCTGGTAACAGCCCAGGAACGGGTAGATCTCCAGCGGCTCCCCGGCGAGGGTGTCCGGTACCGGCGAGTAGTGCGTCAACGCCACCAGCATGTCGCACTCCAGCGACTGCAGTGCCTCGCCCAGCCGGTCGGCGCTCTCGGTCGTGGTGTGCACGAACGCCTTCATCTCCGGCTCGCCGAAGTCGCTGGCGCAGCGGCCGGCGAAGCCGCCACCGAAGCCCTTCACCCCGGCGACACCGAGCCGGCCACCCACGCAGTCCAGCACCACGCCGTTGCCCTCCAGCACGATGATGCCCGCCTCCTCCAGCGCCCCGACCACCTGCGGCACCTGGTCGCACTGGTGGTCGTGGTTGCCCAGCACGGCGATCACCGGCACGCCCAGTCCGCCGAACTCCCGCGCCACACAGCGCGCCTCGTCCTCGGTGCCGTGCCGGGTCAGGTCGCCGGCGAGCAGCAGTACGTCGGCGCTGCCGGGCAGTTGCTCCAGAGCCGGCCGGAACCGGCCGACCACGTCCTCGTCCATATGCACATCGCCCACTGCGGCGATCCGGATAGCCATCAGACCTCCCTCAGGGCAGCTGCTCGATCTCCGTGGGCGCCTGCGCGCGGATCACCCCGATGTCGGTGGTGATCGGCACGTCCGGGAAGCGCTCGGCCACCCGGCGCAGGATCTCCTCGCGCCGGTGCGCGCTCTCGACCTCGCCGGACAGCACGAGAGCGCGTTCCCGGCGGACCACGGTGATGCCCTGTTCGGCGACGGCCGGATCCTCGGTGAGCATCCGGTGGATCTCCGCCTCGACATACTCGTCGGGTGGCCCGGTGCCGTAGTCGCGGTGGGTGGTCACGGTGTCCCCCTTCCGTCGGCCGTGCCGCAGTACGGCACGACGTCCAGCCGGTCCAGCAGCACCAGGAACGACTCGGCGTACGGCGAGTGCTGCGTGTCCTTGCGTACCCGTTCCCAGTCGATCTGCTCCCGCAGCGACCGGGCCAGCGGCAGCCCACGCGCGAAGTCGCAGTAGTGCTGCGAGAAGCTGAGCAGCTTGTGCACCATCAGCTGGGTGGCCGAGAGCACCGGCATGTGGATGGCGTCGACCGGTCGCACCACCGTGTCGGTGAACGTCTCCTCGGTCACCGGCGTCTCGATCGGCCGGTGGATCAGGTCCACCATCCGGCCGCCGTCGTAGACCTTGACCAGCCAGTCCTCCGGCGGCCGTTCGGCGGTGAACCCGGCCGCCTCCAGTGCCGCCAGGGCGGCATCCACGTCCGGCTCCCGGATCAGGAAGTCGACGTCGTGCTCGCTGGAGTGCCCGCCGTGCGCGTACACCGCGAAGCTGCCACCGAGGGCGAACGGGATCTCGGACTGCTTGAGCACGGCGGCGACCTTCTTGAGGGTGTGTAGAAGAGTCTCGTCGTCGCGCTCGGCCATCTCGCGTCTCCCGTCGAGTCGTCGGGCTGCCACCGGTGGGATCCCCGGTCGGTACCCGGCAATCCGGTCGTCCACACCTGCACGGCTCGCGGAAGGGTGTGAATGGTGATCAAAGGGTACGAAAAACGCAGGCGTCGTGCGCTGGTCGGATAATCTGTGCAGAGTGGCCAAATCGACGGGAGCCCGGTGCGCCACGGCCCGGCTCCGCACCATAGCCCTGATCGGCATCGACGGATCGGGCAAGACCACCCAGGCGTACCGGCTCGCCGAGACACTCACCGCAGCCGGATATCCCGCCACCTATCACCGCAATGCCGGTGGGCGGCGCTGGCTCGGCCGGGCCGCGCACCGGCTGGGCCGGCCGGACGCCCAGGGGCTGGTCGGGCTGGACGGGATGCTCGTGCTGGAGTCCGTGCTGCGCTGGCTGGCCATCGCGATGGCGCTGCTCGGCGGCCTGCTCACCGGCCGGGTGGCCGTGATGGACCGGTACGCCGCCTGCCAGTACGCCAGCCTCCGCGCGCAGGGCGGGCGGCGTTGGGAACGCCTCGTCCGGGCCGGCTACCAGCTCTTTCCGCGACCGCAGGTGACGTTCCTGCTGGCCGTGGACCCGGCGGAGGCGTACCGGCGGATCGAGCGGCGCGGCACCGACCACGAGAGCCTGGGCTACCTGACCGCCGCCGATCTCGCCTACCGGACGCTGCCGGAGTACCCGACGTTCGTGGTGATCGACGCGAGCCGGCGGGCCGAGGACGTGGCCCGGGAGATCCAGGGCCACCTGGCCGGCTGGCTGGCCGCCGGGGACGGGCCGGCCGGTCGTGGCCCGGTGCGCAGCAAGGCGCGAATGCCGGGCGGGGCGTCCGGTCTGGTCCCGGCTCAGGCCTGGCCGTAGCGGTCGTCGCCGCGGTTCAGGCCCGGCCGTAGACCGGCACGGCGGCGCCGCTGGTCGGCGCCGACTCGTCGGAGGCCAGGAAGCGGATCACCGACGCGATCTCGGCCGGGTCGACCCAGCGCGAGTGGTCGGCATCGGGCATGGCGGCCCGGTTCGTCGGCGTGTCGATGACGCTCGGCAGCACCGTGTTGCAGCGCACCCCGGCCGATCGGTACTCCACCGCAACGGCGGCGGCGAAGCCGAGCACCGCGGCCTTCGCGGTCACGTAGCCGGCGACGCCCGGGAACGGCGCGACCGCCGCGCGGGCCGCGACGCAGACCACCGCCCCGCCGCCGGCGGCGACCAGGTGCGGCAGCGCCGCCCGGGTGATCAGGTGGGTGGGGCGGAGGTTGAGGGTGAGCATCCGGTCGAATTCCTCGACCGGGGTCTCGTGCACCAGCCCGGTGCTGGCGTACCCGCCGACGAGGTTGACCACGGCCCGCAGCGGCGCGTCGGGGTCACCGGCGGCCACCTCGGCCACCCGGGCCGCGTCCTGCGCGTCGGTCAGGTCCGCGACCAGCCGGACCGGTGGGTCGGCACCCGGTCCGGGGGACGGGGTCGGCGATCGGCGTTGCGGCGCGACCACCCGCCATCCGGCCGCGACGAACGCGTCGGTGACCGCCGCGCCGAGCCCGCCCGTGCTCCCGGTGACCAGCACACTGCGATCCGCCATGACCTCACGCTAGTGCCGCCGTACGGTCGGTCCCTACCCGGCCCGACCCGACGGGCGGACCCGGCCCGGCGGAGGAGGCGGCGGGGTAACCCGGGTGGCAGGCTGTACGCACCGTGACCGGTAGTCGCCGGTACGTTCGTCGGAGCGCTTGGCATGGTTGACGCTCCCGGGCTCATGAAAGTAAGTTTCATCCGTGGCGAAGAGTCCGAAGATTTCCGTGAGTCACGAGCCGGGTGGCCTGATCGTCCACATCAGCGGCCTGCTTCCGTCGCTGTCGCCGGCCGAGCAGCGGGTCGCCCGGCTGGTCGTCGCCGACCCCGCCGACGCGGCCCGCCGGACCATCACCGACCTCGCCACGGCCGCCGAGACGTCCGAGGCGACCGTGATCCGGTTCTGCCGGTCGGTCGGCATGGACGGCTACCCACAGCTGCGGATCCGGCTCGCCGCCGAGGCGGCCCGACGGGTCGAGCCGCCGGACGCCCGGGTGGTCGGCGGGGACATCCCGCCCGGCGCCGACCTGGCCCAGATCATCGCGACCATCGCCTTCAACGACGCGCGGGCGGTGGAGGAGACGGCCGAGCAGCTCGACCCGGCGGTGTGTGAACGGGTGGTGGACGCGATCGTCGGTGCCGGCCGGATCGACATCTACGGTGCGGGCGCGAGCGGCTTCGTGGCCTCGGACTTCCAGCAGAAACTGCACCGGATCGGCCGTACCGCGTTCTACTTCCCCGACGTGCACACCGCGCTGACCTCGGCGGCCCTGCTGGGTCGAGGCGACGTCGCCATCGGCATCTCGCACACCGGCACCACCTCCGATGTCGTCGAGGTGCTGGAGCAGGCGCGGAGCCGGGGGGCGACCACGGTGGTGCTGACCAACTTCCCGCGCTCGCCGGTCACCGACGTCGCCGACCACGTGCTCACCACGGCGGCCCGGGAGACCACCTACCGTTCCGGGGCGACGGCCAGCCGGCTCGCCCAGCTCACCGTGGTCGACTGCCTGTTCGTCGGGGTGGCCGCCCGCAACCGCCCCCGGGCGCGCAAGGCACTGGAGGCGACCGCCGAGGCGGTCCGGTCCCATCGGATCGGCTCCGGCCGGAGGCGGGCATGACCGCCGGTGCCGTGGAGCCGGACGAGGCGGCCGCACCGGTGGCCCGGCCGACGATCCGGGTCGGCGCGCCGACCGAGCGGCGCAACCCGCACAGCGCCGACCTGGATCTGATGTCCACCCGCGACGTGCTGTCCGTGATCAACGAGGCGGACCGCCGGGTGCCGGCCGCGGTGGCCGCGGTCCTCGACGAGATCGTGGAGTCGGTCGACCTGGCGGTCACGGCGCTGCGCGGCGGGCGTCGGGTGCACTACTTCGGCGCCGGCACCTCGGGGCGGCTGGGCGTGCTCGACGCCGCCGAACTGGCACCCACGTTCAACTCGCCGCGGCACTGGTTCTGCGCCCATCTTGCCGGTGGTCCGGATGCGATGTGGCGAGCCGTGGAGGACGCCGAGGACGACGAATCCCGGGGCGCGGCCGAGGCGGCCGACTGCGTGGACGCGGGCGACCTGGTGATGGGACTCACCGCGAGCGGGCGTACCCCGTACGTCCTCGGGGCGCTCGCCGCGTCCCGAGCGAAGGGCGCCTCGACGGTGCTGCTCTGCGCGAACCCGGAGGCGCCGGCCGCTCGGGCCGTCGAGGTCTTCATCGGGGTGGACACCGGGCCGGAGGTGGTGGCCGGGTCGACCCGGATGAAGGCGGGTACGGCCCAGAAACTCGTGCTGAACAGCTTCTCCACGGCGGTCATGGTGCGCCTGGGGCGGGTCTACTCGAACCTCATGATCGATATGGTGGCCACCAACGCGAAGCTCCGGGGACGAATGATCTCGATCCTGGTCGAGGCGACCGGTTGTTCCGAGGAGATCGCCCGTCGTGCCCTGGCCGAGGCCGACGGTGACCTGAAGACCGCTCTGGTCAGCCTCGTCTCCGGGGTGGCGACGGCGGCCGCGCGGGCGGCCCTGGCCCGTTCCGCCGACCAGGTACGCGGCGCCCTGGCCCTGCTCGCGTCCTGATCCCGACAGCGCCCGCAGCCCGTGCGCCGGGGCGGGCATAGGACCGGGGTACGGATTGTTCATCTGGGCGTGGGGTATTACCACCGGCGGATGAACCAACTGGTCCGCGTACGCGTATCTGGCAGTGACCAGGATCGCAGCACGGTGGTGACCCGGGTCGCTGTGCCTGTCGGCCGGGCAGTGTTGCCATGGACCGGGACGGACGGCGATCCGTCGATCCGTCGACCTCACGAGGTGCCTGCGGGCGACCAGCCAGGCAGGGTGCTGACAGCAAACATGGACCGTGCTCTCAGCTGATTATCAGGCATTCGTGACACTTTCGACCCACGACATGGAATCCCCGACACGTCTCATCTGTTGTGTAGATGTCCGCACCGATGGGCACAGCGGAGGTTACGGGGGAGGGCTGATAGGCGTGGGGATGGCAAGGAACCGGGCAACCGGCGCGAGCGAGGGGACCGTGGGCAACGTGGACAAGAACATCGGGATGCGAACCGACGAGGTTGCCGAGGAGCGCGACCTGGTCGGAGTCTACCTGCACGAGATCTCCCGGACGCCACTGCTGGACGCCGCCAAGGAGGTCGATCTCTCCAAGGCCATCGAGGCGGGCCTCTACGCCGAGCACCTGCTCGGCGAGGACCGGGTGCCGGACGGCGCCACCGAGGAGGAGCTGACCCGGGTGGTCGCCGAGGGTGAGCGGGCCAAGGACCTGTTCATCCGGGCCAACCTGCGGCTGGTGGTGTCGATCGCCCGGCGTTACGTCCGCTCGGGGATGCCCATGCTGGATCTGATCCAGGAGGGCAACACCGGTCTGGTCCGGGCGGTCGAGAAGTTCGACTACGAGCGCGGTTACAAGTTCTCCACCTACGCGACCTGGTGGATCCGCCAGGCGATCAGCCGGGCCATCGCCCAGCAGGAGCGCACCGTGCGGCTGCCGGTGCACCTGGTGGAGGACGTCAACCGGATGCGCAACGTGGCCCGCCAGCTCACCCGCGAGCTGGGCAGCGACCCGGAGCCGGAGCAGATCGCAGCGGCCCTCGGCGTGACCGTCGAGCGAGTCAACGAGCTGGTCCGCTGGTCGCAGGACACCGTGTCGTTGGACACGCCGGTCGGCGACGACGGCGACACCAACCTCGGCGACCTGGTCGCCGACAGCGACGCCCCGTCGCCGGAGGAGATCGTCCTGACCGGGCTGGAGCGGCAGCGGATCGAGGGGCTGCTCAACCACCTGGACGACCGGTCCGCCGGCATCATGCGGGCCCGCTACGGGCTCGAGGACGGTCGGGAGCACTCGCTGACCGAGGTGGCTTCGCGGTTCTCGCTGTCCCGCGAGCGGATCCGGCAGCTGGAGATCCAGGCGCTCGGCCGGCTCCGTGAGCTGGCCCGTGCGGAGGGCCTCCAAGCGGCCTGAGCTGGTAGTGATGACGAGGAACGGCCGGCGTCCGACAGGACGCCGGCCGTTCCTCGTCGCCATCGGCTCGGGCGTGCAGCCCGGACGTGGACCGGGTCAGCGGACCCGGCCGTAGCCGTACGGAGGCATCAGGTCCACGCTCCGCTTCTCCACATTGCGGCCGAAGGTCGGTGCGTGGATGACCTGCCCGCCGCCGACATAGATGGCCATGTGCCCGAGGCTGCGGTAGAAGACGAGGTCGCCGGGGCGCAGCTCGCTGCGGCTGATGTGGGCCACCACGCCCCACTGCATCCGGGTGTTGTGCGGCAGTGACTTGCCCGCCGCCCGCCAGGCCGCCGAGGTCAGCCCGGAGCAGTCGTAGCCGTTCGGCCCGTCCTCGCCCCAGGCGTACGGCTTGCCCAGCGCGCCGTATGCGTACCGCACGGCGACACCGGCCTTGCCGGACACCGAGGGTGCGTCGTCGGCGCTGTTCGACCGGCTGGCGGGACGCTCGGCGGCCCGGCCGTACGCCTGCCGGCGCAGCTCGTACAGCTTGGCCAGGTCTCGCTCGATTCCCTTCTTCGCCGCAGTCAGCTCCCGGGACTGGGCCGCCTGCCGGCTGAGCGTGACGTCCAGCCGGGTCTTCTCGTCGATCAGGCGCTGTTGATCGGCGGTGTAGCTGGCGATGGTCGCCTGGCGTTGCCGGGTCAGATGGTCCAGCGTGCCGAGCCGGTCGAGCACCGACGCCGAGTCGCCGCCGTGCAACAGCGCGTCGACCGCGTCGAGGTTGCCGGTCTTGTAGGCGGTCGCGGCCAACTGGCCGACGTCCGCCCGGCTCTGCTCGGCCTGCTGCTCCAGTGGGCCGATCCGGTCCCGCAGCCGCCCCACGGCGGCCTGGTTTTTCTTGATCTTCTCGCGTAGCTCGTTGTGGGCCTCCACCACGTGTTCCAGCTCGGCGGAGGACTTCTCGATCCGCCGGGTCAGTTCGGCCGGGGAAGGTTCGGCCCGGGCCACCGTGGCCGGCGCGACCAGCGCCAGCGAGAAGGCGGCGACCGTCAGGGCGCGCAGCGTGTGCGTCAGGGACGACAAGAGCTTGAATGCTCCTCTCCCAGGGCCGGCGCGGGCTGCTGACGCTCCGCGACGGCATCGGCCCGGCGCCGTCCCGGTGGACGGCGGCCGACCGTGGCCGACCCGCCCAACCTAGTACGGGACAGGAGTGACCCGCAGAGAAAGCCGGGACCAATGATGGTGCTGGGGTCGGTCGGATTCCCCCTTGTGGGGATTGCCCGGCAATCTGGTCACATGCCGGACTAGTCGCTCCCGGCACATGCCGCCGGTTGACTGAGCGCTATAACCGACAAGACCGACTTGGGAGTCTCTTTCCGGCGTGACCGGTGCCGGGGACGGGCGGATGACCACCCGAAACGGCCGGTCGGGCTGGCGGGCGCGGCACACAATGAAGCGCACAGCCGGGAATCCCGTCCACCGGCATCGATGTGAGAGGCCGGCAGGCCGACCCGGCAACACCAGCCGTGGGAGGAGGGACCGTGGAAACTGATGGCGCGACGACGCGACCGCCGCGGTCACCGCGCGGCGCCACCGGCAACGAGTCGACGCTGCTCTACGCCCGACCCGGGATCGTCGTCACGGTCGACCGGTTCACCGTCGGCCGGACCAGCTGGCGGGTCGCCGAGCTGACCCACCTGCACACCACCCGGGGGCCGCACGACCGGGTGGCCACGCGGGCCGTCCTGGTCTCCGCCGTGGTGATCGTGAGCATCGGCCTGCTGCTCGGCTTCACCGGGGGCCTGCAACGGCTCACCGCCGGGGCGTACCTCCTGCTCGGCGCCGTGTTCCTGGTGCCGGTGCTGCTCGCGGCGGCGGGTGACCGGTGGCGTCCGCCGGCGTACGAACTGTGGGGCCGTCGCGGCGGCGTGGACGAGTTGCTGTTCAGCAGCGACGACGAACACCAGTTCGGCCAGGTGACCCGGGCGTTGCGCCGGGCCCGGGAGATGAACAGCTACGGCGGCTGGGAGGACCCGCTGGCCACCGCGGACCCGTGGCGACCGCGACGATGAGCGGCTGGAACCGCTAGCCGGCGACCGGCTCCGGAGCCTGCTCCCGCTCCCGCTGCTCGGCGGTGACCAGGGAACTCACCCGACGCTCGGCCCAGAAGGAGACGAACGGCACGGTGCCGGCCAGCATCACCAGGATCATGCGCTTGAGCGGCCAGTTGGCCCGCCGGGACAGATCGAACGCGGCGACCAGGTAGACCATGTAGAGGAAGCCGTGCGCCTGGCCCACGGTCTCCACCACGATCGGGTTGTCGAAGCCGTACTTGAGCGGCATGCCGATCACGACCAGCAGGATCAGCACCACGCCGACGACCCAGGCGATCACGCGGTAGCGGGTGAGGGCAGCGCGCACTTCTCGTCCGTCCTTCCGGGCCCGGCTCAGCCGGGGTAGTCGCCGGGCTTCGCGCCCGGGTTGGCGTTCAACCATGACAGGTAGCGGTTGTAGGCGACCAGGTCGGCGTCGTCCGCGCCGTCGCCGACCGCGACCCGGGCGACCCGTACCGGGCGGCGGAAGCCGGGCCGTGGCCCGTCCGCCCCGGCGGCGTCGGCCGAGCCGTCCGGCCCGCCGGTCGGCGCCGATGCCAGCGCCGGGACGGGTGCCGACTCGGCCTCGCCGGTGGTCGCCGGCGGCGTGCCACGCAGCGTGTGGCGGACCTCGCGCCACCAGACGAAGACCACGAACCCCGCGAAGATCGGCCACTCCACGGCGTAGCCCCAGCTGATGGCGTTGCCCGCGGCGGCCCGGCTGACCTGCCACCAGCCCAGCCCGAGGAAGGACGTCACCAGCACGACCATGGCCACGTGGCGGGCGATCCACGCCGGGGTCCAGAGCCGCTTCATGCCACGAGGGTACCGGGACACGTGGCGCTCTCCGACGCGGTGTCGTAGTGGCGGCGGTGGTTTGGCCGCATCTGGCGTGGGCATCCGTACAGACGCCAGCCCACGACGGACGAGGGGGCGCGAGATGACGGCATCGGGACGACAGGACGGATTTCCCGCCGGTGGCACGGAGGTGAGCCCCGAGCAGCGGATTCCCGAGTGGGGTGACGACCGGGTGGCGGCCCCGGCGTTCGACGCCGACCTGCCCGGCATCGACCCGGCCGAGTTGCCCGACGGGGACCTCATCCGGGAGATGCAGAGCCTGCACCGCACCCGGCTGGACACGCTGCGGCACGCGACCGACTCGGCGCTGGCCAACCACCTGCGGCGGACCGCCGAACTGGAGACCGAGTACCTCGCCCGGCACCCCGGCCGGGAGGTCGACCCGAGTCGACTGCGGGACCTGTGATGGCGTACGCGGAACGGGGCGTGTCCGCACCGCCCGAGGTCGTCTTCAACACGGCGACCGACCCCCGCCGGGTCTCCGCGTGGCTGCCCGAGCCGCTGCTGTCCGGGGAGTCGACCCGGGCCGAGGACGCCGAGCAGATGCGGGCCCGCTGGGCCGCGCAGCGCACCGACTGGTCGGCCGAACTGCGGGTGGAGCCGGTCGACGCCGGCGGCGCCCGGATCCGGCTGGACCTGGCCGGTGGCGGTCAGGAGACCGACCGGCTGGCCGACGAGGCCCTGGTCAACCTGGCCCGCGAGGTGGCCGACAACCTGCAGGCCGGCTGACCCGGCGGAGTCCGCCCCGGGCCGGGGCGACGGATCGTGGCGTGACCGAAGGAGGCCGGGTGAGCGAGTTGAAGCACAAGGTGGCGCGGCTGCGCCAGGCGTACGCCCCACACGAGCATCGGCCGCTCGGCGGCTACCTGGCCGCGATGGGCACCTACGCCGGTGTGGCCGGCGCGATCGCGGGTCTGGTCAGGATGACCGGGCGCACCGTGCCGGAGCGACCCGCCACGTCCGACGTGGTGCTGCTCGCCATCGCCACCCACAAGCTCAGCCGGCTGCTGTCCAAGGACGCCGTGACCAGCCCGCTGCGCGCTCCCTTCACCCGCTACGACCGGCCGATCGGCAGCGGCGAGGTGATGGAGCAGGTACGCGACTCGGGCAGCCCCACCCGGCACGCCATCGGCGAGTTGCTCAGCTGCCCGTTCTGCCTGGCGGTCTGGGTGGCCACCGGGTTCACCGGCGCTCTGGTGCTCGCCCCGCGGCTCACCCGCCTGGTCGCTACCGCGTTGACCGCGGTGGCCGCGTCGGACTTCCTTCAAATGGGGTACGCGATGGCCCAGCAGGGCGCGGAGGGCCACCACCGGGACTGACCGGCACGAACGAACCGTCAGCGCTGCATGCCGGACCAGCCCTGCGGCGACTCCGGCTCGCGCTCGTCCTCGTCCGCACCGGTGATGATGTCCCGGTCCACCGCGGTGCGGTCGTGCTCGTCGGCGAAGTCCGGTTCGGGCAGGGTGTCCATGCCCTCCGGCGGCTCGGCGAGCGCGGGCATCCGCTCGTGCTGGTGTTCCTCGGGCTGCGACATCGCGGTCCTCTCCTGGTCGCCGGTGCTGGCCGGGCCGGCCACACGGTTCGGCGGGTCAGCCCACCGAACCGCCCAGCAGGTCGGTCACCTCGTCAACCGCGTACTCGCCCTGCGGCAGCGCGTTGAGCCGGGAGAGCAACTGGGCCGGCAGCTCGGCGGCGACCGCGCGGCGGTAGATGTCCACCTGGCTGATCCGCTCCTGACCGTGGTAGAGGTCGTCGAGCAGCTCGTCGAGCGGCCGGGTGTCCACCTCCTCGGTCACCACCTCGTCCGGCACGGCGGCGGCCGTGCCGGGCAGCTCGGTGGTCGGCTGGTCGATCGCGGCGGTGTCGACCACGGGCACGTCGGCCAGGATGGCGTCGGGCAACCGCGCCTCGGTGGTGGGTCCAGTGGGCTCGGTGGGTGCCGTGGGTGCCCCGGTCACGGGTACGTCGTCGGTCACGCCCTCAGCTACCCGCGACCGAATCGGTCAAACACCGCGCCGACCCGCCCCCCGACCCCGTCGATCATGAAGCTGGCGGCGTTCTCGATCTCCGCCGCGTTCGTCAACTCCTTGATCGACGGGGTGGGTTGGGGTGAGGTCAGGCT
>NZ_POTY01000136.1 GCF_003236315.1 Micromonospora craterilacus | reverse complement strand
GGAGCCGGTGCCCGGCACCCCGTTCGCGGTGGTGCACCTCGACGTGCCACCGGTCACCTCGGGCCTGGCGGTCGGCTCGCTGGTGGCCGGTATCACCTCGATCCTGGTGTCGATCCTGGTCTTCTGCTTCGGCGCGGTCGGGGGAGGGGCCAATGGCGCCTGGGCCGCCGGCGCGTTCGCCATGTTGGGCAGCCTGACCGGGGCGGGTGCCGTGGTGGCCGGCCTGCTCGGCATGCGGCAGATCCGGCGGCCGGCACCTCCGCCGGCGGTCCGGTTCGCCGGCCGTGGTCTGGCGATCGCGGGGATCAGCGGTGGTGGGGCCGGGCTCGTGCTCAGCCTGCTGGGTCTGGGGATGGCGCTCCTGCTGGCCCTGACCTGACCCGACCTGGAGTGGGCTGGTGAGCCCGGCCCGGGGCAACCGGGTCAGGTTCCGCCGGAGCCGGTACACTTGTATCCGTAGGTGCCCATCACGGGCGGGTGGTGTGACAGGTCCTGGCCGGGCGAGCAGCGCGCAGTCCGGCGGGTCTCTCGTTTTGACCTGCGCGGCTGTGGTAGGTACTCTTTCCCCTTGTGCCCGGGCGTGCCCGGGCAACTCGTGCGTGCGCTGGATCCGGCGATCCGGTCTCCGGACGGCGCCACGACTGAGCCAGAAGACCCGGCGTGCGGCGATCCGTGCGCCGGTGACAAAACCCCGGCCCTGCGCATGAGCGTCGGAACCGGGACCGTGAGTTGGGCGACACGCCCGACCGCGGGTGCCGGGACCGCCGCGAGGTGGCTCTGGTCGGAATGTAGGAGAGCCGATCATCAGGTCGGCTACGGCAGACGGTGCGGTCGCGACAGCGGCCGAAGGGAGCGGAGAAACCCGGTGCCCACGATCCAGCAGCTGGTCCGAAAGGGCCGCCAGGCAAAGACGAGTAAGACCAAGACCCCGGCGCTGAAGGGCTCTCCTCAGCGGCGTGGCGTGTGCACCCGCGTGTACACCACCACCCCCAAGAAGCCGAACTCGGCGCTGCGCAAGGTCGCTCGTGTCAAGCTCAGCAGCCAGGTCGAGGTGACCGCCTACATCCCGGGCGTCGGCCACAACCTGCAGGAGCACTCGATCGTGCTCGTCCGCGGCGGCCGGGTGAAGGACCTCCCCGGCGTGCGTTACAAGATCGTTCGCGGTTCGCTGGACACCCAGGGTGTCCGCAACCGTAAGCAGGCGCGCAGCCGCTACGGCGCGAAGAAGGAGAAGAGCTGACATGCCGCGTAAGGGACCCGCACCGCGGAAGCCGCTGGTCGCTGACCCGGTGTACAACTCGCCGTTGGTCACCCAGCTGGTGAACAAGATCCTGCTGCGCGGCAAGCGCCAGCTGGCCGAGCGCATCGTGTACGCCGCCCTGGAGGGCTGCCGCGAGAAGTCCGGCACCGACCCGGTTGTCACGCTCAAGCGGGCGATGGACAACGTCAAGCCGACCCTCGAGGTCCGCAGCCGCCGCGTCGGTGGCGCGACCTACCAGGTGCCGGTCGAGGTCCGCCCGGCCCGGGCGACCACCCTCGGTCTGCGCTGGCTGGTGACGTACTCCAAGGCTCGTCGCGAGAAGACGATGGTCGAGCGGCTGATGAACGAGCTGCTGGACGCGAGCAACGGCCTCGGTGCCGCCGTCAAGCGGCGCGAGGACACGCACAAGATGGCCGAGTCCAACAAGGCCTTCGCGCACTACCGCTGGTAACACCCTGGTCCCGGCGCCTTCGGGTGCCGGGGCCGCCACCAGTTGTGTCGGGACGACGATAAGTAGGGATTGAAGTGGCCGCCGCAGACGCGCTCGCCAACGTACGCAACATCGGCATCATGGCGCACATCGATGCCGGTAAGACCACTACCACCGAGCGGATCCTGTTCTACACCGGTATCACGTACAAGATCGGTGAAGTCCACGAGGGCGCAGCCGTCATGGACTGGATGGAGCAGGAGCAGGAGCGCGGTATCACCATCACTTCCGCCGCCACGAAGTGCGAGTGGAAGGGCCACACGATCCAGATCATCGACACGCCCGGCCACGTCGACTTCACGGTCGAGGTGGAGCGGTCGCTGCGGGTGCTGGATGGTGCGGTCGCGGTCTACGACGGCGTGGCCGGCGTGGAGCCGCAGACGGAGAACGTCTGGCGCCAGGCGGACAAGTACAACGTCCCCCGGATGTGCTTCGTCAACAAGCTCGACCGGACCGGTGCCGACTTCTTCCGCTGCGTGCAGATGATGATCGACCGGCTGAACGCCACCCCGCTGGTGCTCCAGATCCCGATCGGGCTCGAGGGCGACCACATCGGCGTCGTCGACCTGATCGGCATGCGCGCCCTCACCTGGCGTGGGGAGACCCAGAAGGGTGATGACTACGCGATCGAGGAGATCCCGGCCGGCCTGGCCGACTCCGCGGCCGAGTGGCGCGAGAAGCTGATGGAGACCCTCGCCGACGTCGACGACTCGGTGATGGAGAAGTACCTGGAGGGCGAGGAGATCTCCGTCGAGGAGATCAAGGCCGCCATCCGGCGGGCCACCATCGCCAGCAAGGCCAACCCGGTGCTCTGCGGCTCGGCGTTCAAGAACAAGGGCGTCCAGCCGATGCTCGACGCCGTCGTCGACTTCCTGCCGTCGCCGCTGGACATCCCGGCGATCGAGGGTACGGCGACCGACGGCGAGACGCCGCTGCTGCGCAAGCCGTCCACCTCGGAGCCGTTCTCCGGCCTGGCGTTCAAGATCCAGACCGACAAGCACCTCGGGAAGCTCACCTACGTCCGGGTCTACTCCGGCGTGGTCGAGTCCGGGTCTCAGGTGGTCAACTCCACCAAGGACCGCAAGGAGCGGATCGGCAAGATCTACCAGATGCACGCCAACAAGCGGGAGGAGCGCAGCTCCGCCAAGGCTGGCGACATCATCGCGGTGCAGGGTCTCAAGCAGACCACCACCGGTGACACCCTGTGCGACCCGGCGAACCCGGTCATCCTGGAGTCGATGACCTTCCCGGAGCCGGTCATCGAGGTCGCCATCGAGCCGAAGACCAAGGCCGACCAGGAGAAGCTCAGCACCGCCATCCAGCGGCTGGCCGAGGAGGACCCGACCTTCCGCGTCAAGCTGGACGAGGAGACCGGTCAGACGGTCATCTCCGGCATGGGCGAGCTGCACCTGGACATCCTGGTCGACCGGATGCGCCGCGAGTTCAACGTCGAGGCGAACATCGGTAAGCCGCAGGTGGCGTACCGCGAGACGATCCGCCGTACGGTGGAGAAGATCGAGTACACCCACAAGAAGCAGACCGGTGGTTCCGGCCAGTACGCCCGGGTGATCGTGAGCCTGGCGCCGCTGCCGCTGGACAACGACTCGCCGACCTACGAGTTCGCGAACGCCGTCACCGGTGGTCGCATCCCCCGGGAGTTCATCCCGTCGGTGGACGCGGGCGCCCAGGACGCCATGCAGTACGGCATTCTCGCCGGCTTCCCGCTGGTGGGTGTCAAGCTGACGCTGCTGGACGGCCAGTACCACGAGGTCGACTCGTCCGAAATGGCATTCAAGATCGCCGGCTCGATGGTGATGAAGGAGGCGGCCCGCAAGGCCGACCCCGCACTGCTCGAGCCGATGATGGCCGTTGAAGTCACCACTCCGGAGGAGAACATGGGTGACGTCATCGGCGACCTCAACTCCCGCCGTGGCATCATCCAGGCGATGGAGGAGCGCAGCGGCGCCCGCATCGTCCGGGCTCTGGTGCCGTTGTCGGAGATGTTCGGCTACGTCGGCGACCTGCGGTCGAAGACCCAGGGCCGGGCTAGCTACAGCATGCAGTTCGACTCCTACGCCGAGGTTCCGGCTTCGGTGGCTAAGGAGATCATCGCCAAGGCGACGGGTGAGTGACGCTCGCCTGAGCTGATCCGTTGGTGGTCGCGGGAGGATTTCCCCGACCGCGACCACCTCGGTCGGAATGTGTGAATTCCGGGCCTGTAGGCTTCATCGCCGCAGAACCCACAAAGCTCTCCGGCCGTCAGGCCGGAAAGGCTGTCGACAGAGTCCTAAGCGCCGACCCGGCGCACCGGGGCGAACGAACCAAGAAGTCCACAGGAGGACACCAGTGGCGAAGGCGAAGTTCGAGCGGACTAAGCCGCACGTCAACATCGGCACCATTGGTCACATCGACCACGGTAAGACGACGCTGACGGCGGCCATCACCAAGGTCCTGCACGACCAGTACCCGGACCTGAACCCGTACACGCCGTTCGACGAGATCGACAAGGCGCCGGAGGAGAAGGCCCGCGGCATCACGATCTCGATCGCGCACGTCGAGTACCAGACCGAGGCGCGGCACTACGCGCACGTCGACTGCCCCGGTCACGCCGACTACATCAAGAACATGATCACCGGTGCCGCCCAGATGGACGGCGCGATCCTGGTGGTCGCGGCGACCGACGGCCCGATGCCGCAGACCCGCGAGCACGTGCTGCTGGCCCGCCAGGTCGGCGTGCCGTACATCGTCGTGGCGCTGAACAAGAGCGACATGGTCGACGACGAGGAGCTCCTGGAGCTCGTCGAGCTCGAGGTCCGTGAGCTGCTCTCGGCTCAGGAGTACCCGGGCGACGACCTGCCGGTCGTTCGCGTCTCGGCGCTGAAGGCGCTCGAGGGCGACCCGGAGTGGACCGGCCGGCTCCTGGAGCTGATGAACGCGGTTGACACCGCGATTCCGCAGCCGGAGCGCGAGACCGAGAAGCCGTTCCTGATGCCGATCGAGGACGTCTTCACGATCACCGGTCGTGGCACCGTCGTCACCGGTCGCGCGGAGCGCGGCATCCTCAAGCCGAACGAGGAGGTGGAGATCGTCGGCATCCGCGAGAAGTCGATGAAGACCACCTGCACCGGCATCGAGATGTTCCGCAAGCTGCTCGACGAGGCCCGCGCGGGTGAGAACGTCGGTCTGCTGCTGCGCGGCATCAAGCGCGAGGACGTCGAGCGCGGCATGGTGGTCGTCAAGCCGGGCACCAGCACCCCGCACACGGAGTTCGAGGCGACCGTCTACATCCTCTCCAAGGAGGAGGGTGGCCGGCACACCCCGTTCTTCCAGAACTACCGTCCGCAGTTCTACTTCCGGACCACGGACGTCACCGGCGTCGTCACGCTGCCCGAGGGCACCGAGATGGTCATGCCGGGCGACAACACCACGATGACCGTGAAGCTGATCCAGCCCATCGCGATGGAGGACAACCTCAAGTTCGCGATCCGGGAGGGTGGCCGTACGGTCGGCGCTGGTCGCGTCACCAAGATCATCAAGTGAGCTGGGTAACCCCGATTAGACCCGCCGCCGGTCGTGCGGCATACTAGTCAGGTTGCGTAACGACAGTTCGCCGCCCGTGTTCGGCTTCCGCTGAACCTCCGGGTTGGCAGAGCAGTCGGGCGTGGGGTGGTTGGCGGCCCGTCCGTCAACCACCCTCGCGCGGCGTTCAGGTCGCGGTAGCGCGATCGACGCCTGGACCCCCCGCGGTCAGGATCGCTCCGGAGTCTCGGGGCGGAGCCTGGCCCCAGGGCGCGACACGCCCGACCGCGGGGGTGGGCGAAGAGGGTCTGTACCAGCCGGTACAGGCACCCGCAACACAGCGGCATCGAGAGAAGGAACAGAAGCCACCATGGCGGGACAGAAGATCCGCATCCGGCTCAAGGCCTATGACCACGAGGTCGTCGACTCCTCGGCTCGGAAGATCGTCGAGACGGTGACGCGTACCGGGGCGCAGGTCGCTGGCCCGGTGCCGCTGCCCACGGAGATCAACCGTTTCTGCGTCATCCGCTCGCCGCACAAGTACAAGGACTCGCGCGAGCACTTCGAGATGCGTACGCACAAGCGACTGATCGACATCATCGACCCGACCCCGAAGACGGTCGACTCGCTCATGCGCCTCGACCTGCCGGCTGGCGTCGACATCGAGATCAAGCTGTAGGGACCGGACACATGGACAGGCAAGTTAAGGGGATCCTGGGCGCGAAGCTCGGCATGACCCAGGTCTGGGACAACAACAAGGTTGTCCCGGTGACCGTGGTTCAGGCCGGCCCCTGCGTCATCACCCAGGTTCGTGACGCCGACAAGGACGGTTACTCCGCGGTCCAGCTGGCGTACGGCACGATCGACCCGCGTAAGGCCAAGAAGCCGCTCCGCGGGCACTACGCCAAGGCCGATGTGGCGCCGCGCCGGCACATCGTCGAGCTGCGCACCGTCGACGCCGCCGGCTACTCGCTCGGTCAGGAGATCACGGTCGAGGAGTTCCCGGCCGGCGTCTCGATCGACGTGACCGGCAAGACCAAGGGCAAGGGCTACGCCGGCCCGATGAAGCGGCACGGCTTCCACGGTCTGCGCGCCAGCCACGGTGTCGAGCGCAAGCACCGCTCGCCGGGCTCCATCGGCGCCTGCGCCACCCCGGGTCGCGTCTTCAAGGGCACCCGGATGGCCGGCCGCATGGGTGGCGTGCGCTACACCGTGCAGAACCTGACCGTTCAGGCGGTCGACACCGAGAACAACCTCCTGCTCGTCCGCGGTGCCATCCCCGGCCCGAAGGGCGCGCTGGTCCTGGTCCGCACCGCGGCCAAGACCAAGGTGAAGAAGGGCGGTGCGGCCAAGTGACCACCGTTGACGTCCTCAACTTCGAGGGCACCAAGGCTGGCTCGGTCGAGCTGCCGGCCGACATCTTCGACGTGCAGGCCAACGTCCCGCTGATGCACCAGGTCGTGGTGGCACAGCTCGCGGCGGCCCGGCAGGGCACCCACAAGACGAAGACCCGCGGCGAGGTCGCCGGCGGCGGCAAGAAGCCGTACAAGCAGAAGGGCACCGGTCGGGCCCGGCAGGGTTCGATCCGCGCGCCGCAGTTCGCCGGCGGTGGCGTGGTGCACGGCCCGGTGCCGCGCGACTACAGCCAGCGCACCCCGAAGAAGATGAAGGCCGCCGCGCTGCGTGGCGCCCTCTCCGACCGGGCGCGCGCCGGCCAGGTACACGTCGTCGAGGCGTTCGTCTCGGGCGAGAAGCCGTCGACCAAGGCCGCGCTGGCCACGCTCGCCAAGCTGACCGAGGCCCGTCGGGTGCTGGTCGTGCTGAGCAGCACCGACGAGCTGAACTGGGTGTCGCTGCGCAACGAGCCGCGGGTGCACCTGATCGAGGCCGGCCAGCTGAACACGTACGACGTGCTGGTGGCCGACGACGTGGTCTTCACCAAGGAGGCCCTGGACGAGTTCCTGGGCGTTCCCGCCGAGACCACCGAGGAGGGTGGCAAGTGAGCACGATCGCCGACCCGCGCGACATCATCGTGGCGCCGGTCGTCTCGGAGAAGAGCTACAGCGAGCTGAACCGCAACTGGTACACCTTCCTGGTGCACCCGGACGCGAACAAGACCGCGATCAAGATCGCTATCGAGCAGATCTTCAACGTCCGCGTCCTGACGGTCAACACGCTCAACCGCGAGGGCAAGCGCAAGCGGACCCGCACCGGGTTCGGCAAGCGCAAGGACACCAAGCGCGCGATGGTGAAGCTGGCTGAGGGCGACCGCATCGAGGCCTTCGGCGGCCCGGTCAGCTGAGGGGTGTAGACAATGGCTATCCGTAAGTACAAGCCGACGACGCCGGGCCGGCGTGGCTCGAGCGTTGCCGACTTCGCCGAGATCACCCGGTCGACGCCCGAGAAGTCGCTGCTGGCTCCGCTGCCGAAGAAGGGCGGTCGGAACGTCCACGGCCGGATCACCGCCCGGCACCAGGGCGGCGGCCACAAGCGTCAGTACCGGCTGATCGACTTCAAGCGGGTCGACAAGGACGGTGTGCCGGCCAAGGTCGCGCACATCGAGTACGACCCGAACCGCACCGCGCGGATCGCGCTGCTGCACTACGCCGACGGCGAGAAGCGCTACATCATCGCGCCGAAGGACCTGAAGCAGGGCGACGCCGTCGAGTCGGGCCCGGGCGCCGACATCAAGCCGGGCAACAACCTGCCGCTGCGCAACATCCCGGTCGGTACCACGATCCACAACGTGGAGCTGCGTCCGGGTGGCGGGGCCAAGCTGGCCCGCTCGGCCGGCGTCGGCATCCAGCTGCTCGGCCGTGAGGGCGCGTACGCGACCCTGCGTATGCCGTCGGGTGAGATCCGGCGCGTGGACGTGCGCTGCCGGGCCAGCATCGGCGAGATCGGCAACGCCGACCAGTCAAACATCAACTGGGGCAAGGCCGGCCGGATGCGGTGGAAGGGCAAGCGCCCGACCGTCCGTGGTGTCGCCATGAACCCGGTCGACCACCCGCACGGTGGTGGCGAGGGCAAGACCTCCGGTGGTCGCCACCCGGTCAACCCGCAGGGTAAGCCCGAGGGCCGCACCCGTCGTAAGGGCCAGCCGAGTGACCGGCTGATCGTCCGCCGTCGCTACGCCACGCGTAAGCGCGGCTGAGGGAGATAAGACATGCCTCGCAGCCTGAAGAAGGGCCCGTTCATCGACGACCACCTGCTCAAGAAGGTGGAGACGCAGAACGAGAAGGGCTCGAAGAACGTCATCAAGACCTGGTCGCGCCGCTCGACGATCATCCCGGACATGCTCGGGCACACGATCGCGGTGCACGACGGACGTAAGCACGTCCCGGTGTTCGTGACCGAGGCGATGGTCGGGCACAAGCTCGGCGAGTTCGCGCTGACCCGCACGTTCAAGGGTCACGAGAAGGACGACCGGAAGAGCCGCCGGCGCTGACGCCGCGGGCATACGGATAGAGGATCAAGGGGTTACAGCGATGCCAGGAAAGGGCGACGCTCCGGTGCTTCCGGGCGCGCGGGCGGTTGCGCGGCACGTGCGCATCTCGCCGATGAAGGCGCGCCGGGTGGTCAACCTCGTCCGCGGCCTGCCCGCGAAGGAGGCGCTCACGGTGCTGCAGTTCGCGCCGCAGGCGGCGAGCGAGCAGGTGTACAAGGTGCTCGCGAGCGCGATCGCCAACGCGGAGAACAACGAGCGGCTGGACCCCGACGCGCTGCTTGTCAGCGAGGCGTTCGTGGACGAGGGCCCGACCATGAAGCGGTTCCAGCCGCGGGCTCAGGGCCGGGCGTACCGGATCCGCAAGCGCACCTGCCACATCACCGTGGCGGTCGAGGCGGTCGCGCCGGCCGCGCCGAAGAAGTCGGCGAAGAAGGCAGCTCCGGCGGAGCAGACCGCGCCGGCTGAGACGCAGGGCAACACGGAGGGCGCCGAGTAATGGGTCAGAAGGTTCACCCGCACGGGTTCCGGCTCGGCATCTCGACCGACTGGAAGTCCCGCTGGTTCGCGGACAAGCTCTACAAGGACTACATCGGCGAGGATGTCAAGATCCGCCGGATGATGTCCAAGGGTCTGGAGCGGGCCGGCATTTCCAAGGTCGACATCGAGCGCACCCGCGACCGGGTCCGCGTCGACATCCACACCGCTCGGCCGGGCATCGTCATCGGCCGTAAGGGTGCGGAGGCCGACCGGATCCGCGGCGAGCTGGAGAAGCTCACCGGCAAGCAGGTGCAGCTGAACATCATCGAGGTGAAGAACCCCGAGTCGGACGCGCAGCTGGTCGCCCAGGGCGTGGCCGAGCAGCTCTCCAGCCGGGTCAGCTTCCGTCGGGCGATGCGCAAGGCGATGCAGTCGGCGATGAAGAACCCGATGTGCAAGGGCATCCGGGTGCAGGTCTCGGGTCGCCTCGGCGGCGCCGAGATGAGCCGCACGGAGTTCTACCGCGAGGGTCGGGTGCCGCTGCACACGCTGCGGGCCAACATCGAGTACGGCTTCTTCGAGGCCCGTACCACCTTCGGCCGCATCGGCGTGAAGGTCTGGATCTACAAGGGCGACGCGGTGCCGGGCCGGGAGGCTCCGGCCGAGGCGCCGTCGCGCCCGCGCCGGGAGCGTGGCGACCGCCCCGAGCGGCCGCGCCGTGGTCGTTCCGGTTCGTCCGGTACGACCTCCGGTGGCACCGAGGCCGGCCGGGCTGCCGCGACGACCGTCGCGCAGCAGGCCGAGACGCCGAGCGGCGAGCCGGTGGATGCTTCCGCCGTCGCCGCCGCGGCAGAAACGCAGCAGGAGGGCTGACAGATGCTGATGCCGCGCAAGCCCCCGAAGGGCTTCCGCAAGCCGCACCACCCGGACCGCAGCGGCGCGTCCAAGGGCGGTAACCGGGTGGTGTTCGGCGAGTTCGGGATCCAGGCTCTCGAGCCGGCGTACGTGACGAACCGGCAGATCGAGTCGGCGCGTATCGCGATGACCCGCCACATCAAGCGTGGCGGCAAGGTCTGGATCACCATCTTCCCGGACCAGGCCCTCACCAAGAAGCCGGCGGAAACTCGGATGGGTTCCGGTAAGGGCTCGCCCGAGTGGTGGGTCGCGAACGTCAAGCCGGGGCGGGTGCTCTTCGAGATGTCCTTCCCCAACGAGCAGATTGCGCGAGAGGCGATGCGTCGCGCGATCCACAAGCTCCCGATGAAGTGCCGCATTGTGACGCGCGAAGTGGGTGAATCCTGATGGCAGCGGGCGTTAAGGCCTCCGAGCTGCGTGAGCTCTCCGAGGAGGAGTTGGTCACCAAGCTGCGCGAGGCCAAGGCGGAGCTGTTCAACCTCCGCGTGCAGGCGGCAACCGGGCAGCTGGACAACAACCGGCGGCTGCAGGTCATCCGTCGGGAGATCGCCCGGATCTACACGATCATGCGTGAGCGTGAGCTGGGGCTCTCGGCCGCGCCGACTGAGGTGACTGCTTCATGAGCGAGAACACGACCGCCACCCAGCAGCGGGGCCGCCGCAAGGTGCGTGAGGGCCTCGTCGTCAGCGACAAGATGGACAAGACCGTCGTCGTCGAGGTCGAGGACCGGGTCAAGCACGCGCTGTACGGCAAGATCATGCGCCGGACCAGCAAGCTCAAGGTCCACGACGAGCAGAACTCCGCCGGCATCGGCGACCGGGTCCTGATCATGGAGACCCGGCCGCTGTCCGCCACCAAGCGGTGGCGGCTCGTGGAGATCCTCGAGAAGGCCAAGTAGCGAAGGCTCGAGCTCGGCCGAGATCGGTCGGGCGCAGGTTCCGCCAGGCTCCGGCCGCCCCGGCGGCCGGAGAACCGGCAGACATAGGAGATAGACGTGATTCAGCAGGAGTCGCGACTGCGCGTCGCCGACAACACGGGTGCCCGGGAGATCCTGTGCATCCGGGTTCTCGGTGGCTCCGGTCGGCGCTACGCGAGCATCGGCGACGTCATCGTGGCCACCGTCAAGGACGCGATCCCGGGTGCCGGTGTGAAGAAGGGCGACGTCGTCAAGGCGGTAGTCGTCCGCACCGCCAAGGAGCGGCGGCGCCCGGACGGTTCGTACATCCGCTTCGACGAGAACGCCGCCGTCATCATCAAGGACGGTGGGGACCCGCGCGGTACCCGTATCTTCGGCCCGGTCGGTCGTGAGCTGCGGGACAAGCGGTTCATGAAGATTATTTCCCTCGCGCCGGAGGTGTTGTGACCGTGAAGGTCAAGAAGGGCGACACGGTCGTCGTCATCGCCGGCAAGGACAAGGGTGCCAAGGGTAAGGTCATCGCGGCCTACCCGCGGCAGGACAAGGTCCTGGTCGAGGGCGTGAACCGGGTCAAGAAGCACACCCGCATCAGCACCACTCAGCGTGGCGCCAAGACCGGTGGCATCGTCACCCAGGAAGCCGCCATCCACGTCTCGAACGTGATGGTCGTGGACTCCGACGGCAAGCCGACTCGCGTCGGCTACCGGATCGACGAGAATGGCCAGAAGGTCCGCATCGCGCGTAGCACTGGTAAGGACCTGTGATGACCACGGCTACCGAAACCAAGACCACGCCGCGCCTCAAGGAGCGGTACCGCAACGAGATCGTGGCGCAGCTGCGCGAGCAGGGCAACTACGGCAACCCGATGCAGGTGCCGCGACTGGTCAAGATCGTCGTGAACATGGGTGTCGGCGAGGCTGCCCGGGACGCCAAGCTCATCGACGGTGCGGTCCGCGACCTGGCCACCATCACCGGCCAGAAGCCGCAGGTCCGGCGGGCGACGAAGTCCATCGCGCAGTTCAAGCTCCGCGAGGGTATGCCGATCGGGGCGAAGGTGACCCTGCGCGGCGACCGGATGTGGGAGTTCCTGGACCGGCTGCTGTCCATCGCGCTGCCGCGTATCCGTGACTTCCGCGGCCTCGACGGGCGCAAGCTCGACGGGCACGGCAACTACACGTTCGGTCTGACCGAGCAGTCGGTGTTCCACGAGATCGACCAGGACAGGATCGATCGCCAGCGGGGCATGGACATCACGGTGGTCACCACCGCCACGACCGACGACGAGGGCCGGGCGCTGCTCAAGCTCCTGGGCTTCCCGTTCAAGGAGAACTGAGATGGCCAAGAAGGCGCTGATCCTCAAGGCGGCCGCGAAGCCGAAGTTCTCGGTTCGCGCGTACACCCGCTGCCAGCGGTGCGGGCGTCCCAAGGCGGTCTACCGCAAGTTCGGGCTCTGCCGGGTGTGCATCCGGGAGATGGCCCACCGCGGTGAGCTGCCCGGCGTGTCCAAGGCTTCCTGGTAATAGCCCGGCGCGCTCCGCGCGTTAGCTGGACTGTCTCTTCGCCGTAGGCCTGTGAGCGAAAGCCGCGGGAACCCCGGCGAGAAAGGTTGACGAGTTTTCATGACGATGACCGACCCGATCGCAGATATGCTCACGCGTCTGCGTAACGCCAACCAGGCGTACCACGACCGGGTGACGATGCCCTACTCGAAGATCAAGGCGAACCTCGCCGAGGTCCTCAAGGCCGAGGGCTACATCGCCACCTGGTCGGTCGAGGAGCCCGAAGAGGGTGCCGTCGGCAAGCGACTGGTCGTCGAGCTGAAGTACGGCCAGAACCGGGAACGGAGCCTGGCCGGCATCAAGCGCGTCTCCAAGCCCGGTCTCCGGGTGTACGCCAAGTCGGCCGAACTCCCCCGGGTGCTCGGTGGGCTGGGTGTGGCGATCATTTCGACGTCCCAGGGGCTGCTGACCGACCGGCAGGCCCGCAAGCGGAGCGTTGGCGGGGAAGTCCTCGCCTTCGTCTGGTAACGGGAGACAGGTAGAAATGTCGCGTATTGGACGTAAGTCGATCCCGGTGCCGTCCGGCGTCGACGTGACGATCGACGGCCAGACCGTCAAGGTCAAGGGCCCCAAGGGCGAGCTGTCGCACACCCTGGCCGAGCCGATCACCATCGAGCGGGCCGAGGACGGGCAGCTGAGCGTCAACCGCCCGAACGACGAGCGCAAGGCCAAGGAACTGCACGGCCTGAGCCGTACCCTGGTCGCCAACATGATCGTCGGGGTCACCGAGGGCTACCGCAAGAGCCTGGAGATCGCCGGTACCGGTTACCGGGTCACCGCCAAGGGCAAGGACCTGGAGTTCGCGCTCGGGTTCTCGCACCCGGTGCTGGTTCCGGCGCCGAACGGCATCACCTTCACGGTGGAGAAGCCGACGCTGTTCCACGTGGCCGGCATCGACAAGCAACTCGTCGGTGAGGTCGCCGCCAACATCCGGAGGATCCGTCCGCCGGAGCCCTACAAGGGCAAGGGTGTGAAGTACCAGGGCGAGGTCATCCGCCGTAAGGCCGGTAAGGCGGGCAAGAAGTGACCGCGTTCGTTGGTACCAGGGCGAGGTCATCCGCCGGCCGCGAGGCCGTGAGAAAGGCAGGTAAGAAGTGAGCGCCACGCTGCTCAAGCGCCGCCGCGGCGTCGCCGCCAAGCGTGCCGTCGGGCGTGCGCGTCGGCACTTCCGGGTCCGCAAGCACATCAGCGGCACCGCCGAGCGTCCCCGCCTGGTCGTCACCCGCTCGCTGCGGCACATCGTGGCCCAGATCGTGGACGACACCAAGGGTCACACCCTGGCGTCGGCCTCGACCCTGGACGCCTCGGTGCGCGGCACGGAGGGCGACAAGAGCGCCCTGGCCGGCAAGGTGGGCGCCCTGCTCGCCGAGCGGGCGAAGGCCGCCGGCATCTCCAAGGTCGTCTTCGACCGCGGTGGCAACCGGTACGCGGGGCGGGTAGCCGCGCTTGCCGACGCCGCCCGCGAAGCCGGGCTCGAGTTCTGACAATCCCCGTCACGAGAGAAAAGGAAGGCTGCTGATGCCAGGTCAACAGCGCCGTGGCGGCGGGTCCGGTGGCAACGAGGGTGGTCGCCGCGACAACCGCCGTGAGGGCGGTCGCGGAAACGCGCCCGCCGAGAAGACCCCGCACCTCGAGCGGGTCGTCGCGATCAACCGCGTCGCCAAGGTCGTGAAGGGCGGTCGTCGCTTCAGCTTCACCGCCCTGGTGATCGTGGGCGACGGCGACGGCACCGTGGGCGTGGGCTACGGAAAGGCCAAGGAGGTGCCCGCGGCGATCGCCAAGGGTGTCGAGGAGGCCAAGAAGCACTTCTTCAAGGTGCCGCGGATCGGTTCCTCGATTCCGCACCCGGTGCAGGGCGAAGAGGCCGCTGGCGTGGTGCTGCTCAAGCCGGCCTCGGCCGGTACGGGTGTCATCGCCGGTGGTCCGGTCCGCGCCGTGCTGGAGTGCGCGGGCATCCACGACGTGCTCTCCAAGAGCCTCGGCTCGTCGAACCCGATCAACATCGTGCACGCCACTGTGGCCGCGCTGAAGGGGCTTGAGTCCCCCGAGGCTGTGGCGGCCCGCCGTGGCCTGCCCGTGGAGGACGTCGCGCCGGCCGCCATGCTCGCGTCGCGGGCGGGGGTGGCTTCCTGATGGCACGTCTCAAGGTCACCCAGGTCCGCTCCGAGATCGGGACCAAGCACAACCAGCGTGAGTCGCTGCGTTCGCTCGGTCTCAAGCGGATCAACGACGTGGTGGTCAAGGAGGACCGGCCCGAGATTCGTGGCATGATCTTCGCGGTGAACCACCTCGTGAAGGTCGAGGAGGTCGAGTAATGACGATCAAGGTCCATCACCTGCGTCCGGCGCCGGGGGCCAAGACCGCGAAGACCCGTGTGGGTCGCGGTGAGGGTTCCAAGGGCAAGACCGCCGGCCGCGGTACCAAGGGTTCGAAGGCCCGGAAGAACATCTCTCCGGCCTTTGAGGGTGGGCAGATGCCCATCCACATGCGCCTGCCGAAGCTGAAGGGCTTCAAGAACAAGTTCAAGGTGGTCTTCCAGGTGGTCAACCTGGACCGGCTGGCTGAACTGTTCCCCAACGGTGGCCAGGTCGGCCCGGCCGAGCTGGTCGAGGCCGGCGCGGTCCGCAAGGGCCAGCCGGTGAAGGTCCTCGGCACCGGGGACCTCGGCGGGGTGGCGCTCCAGGTCACGGCGCACGCGTTCAGTGCGTCGGCCAAGGAGAAGATCACCAACGCTGGCGGTTCGGCCACCGAGCTGTAAGCTGCATGAGATCATGGCGCCCGCCAGTTGACCCCAGCTGGCGGGCGCCATGGTCTACGCCGGGCGTGTGCGCCCGGTAACATCGGATTCGGTTTATGTAGCCGGGCACATCTGCCCGGACCGGGATCGGGCTGTTAGAGTCCCTTCCCAGCCATGGATATCGGGCACCTGCCCGGCACCCACCCCGAACCGCCCGGATTGACCGGCGGCCCGCCTCGCGCAGGAGGAAGAAGTTGCTGTCCGCCTTTCTCAGTGCGTTCCGTACGCCTGACCTGCGCAAGAAGCTGCTGTTCACAGTAGGCATTGTCGCGATCTACCGGCTCGGAGCGACGCTACCCAGCCCAGGTGTGTCGTACCGCAACGTGCAGAAGTGCCTCGACACCATCGAGGGCTCGACCGGGGTACTGAACCTGCTCGACCTTTTCTCGGGCGGCGCGCTGCTGCAGCTCTCGGTCTTCGCGCTGGGCATCATGCCCTACATCACCGCGTCGATCATCCTGCAGCTGCTGACGGTGGTCATCCCGCGGCTGGAGCAGCTCCGCAAGGAGGGCCAGGCCGGCCAGGCGAAGATCACCCAGTACACCCGCTACCTGACCCTGGGCCTGGGTGTCCTGCAGGCCTCGGCGTTCGTCGCGCTGGCCCGCTCCGGCCAGCTGTTCAACAACCAGTGCGACGAGTTCCCGATCATCCCCACGGGCACCGGCATCCCGGACTGGTTGACGCTGTCCGTCCTGGTGATGACGATGACCGCCGGCACCGGTGTGGTCATGTGGCTCGGTGAGCTGATCACCGACCGCGGCGTCGGCAACGGCATGTCCGTGCTGATCTTCACCTCGATCGCCGCCCGGCTGCCCAGCGAGGGCTGGCGGATCCGGGAGAGCCAGGGCTGGGGCCGCTTCCTCCTGGTCATCGCCCTGGTGCTGCTGGTCATCACCGCGGTCACCTTCATCGAGCAGGCCCAGCGCCGCATCCCGGTGCAGTACGCCAAGCGCATGATCGGCCGGCGGATGTACGGCGGTACCTCCACCTACATCCCGCTGAAGGTCAACCAGGCGGGTGTGATCCCGGTCATCTTCGGCTCGTCGCTGCTCTACCTGCCGCAGCTGGCGCTCCAGTTCTTCGACCAGAACAACCCGGGCAAGACCCAGGCGTGGATCCAGAACAACCTGGTCGACCCGACCAGCCCGATCTACATCTCGGTCTACTTCCTGCTGATCATCTTCTTCACGTACTTCTACGTCTCGATCACGTTCAACCCGACCGAGGTCGCGGACAACATGAAGAAGTACGGCGGCTTCGTGCCGGGCATCCGCCCCGGCAAGCCGACCGCCGACTACCTGGACTTCATCCTCAGCCGCATCACCCTGCCGGGCGCGCTCTACCTCGCGACCATCTCGATCCTGCCGAACTTCTTCTTCATCTGGCTGGACCGGCAGCAGTACCTCAACTTCCCGTTCGGCGGCACCGCTGTTCTGATCATGGTCGGTGTGGCTCTCGAGACCAGCAAGCAGATCGAGAGCCAACTGATGCAGCGGAACTACGAAGGGTTCCTGCGGTAGATGAGACTGGTTCTGGTTGGCCCGCCGGGGGCGGGCAAGGGCACTCAGGCAGAGTTCATCGCCGCGCACCTCTCCGTGCCGAAGATCTCGACCGGCGACATCTTCCGGGCCAACGTGTCCCAGGGAACCCCGCTCGGGGTCGAGGCCAAGCGGTACATGGACGCCGGTAAGCTGGTCCCGGACGAGGTCACCATCAACATGGTGCGGGAGCGGCTCGCCGAGCCGGACGCGGCCGAGGGCTTCCTGCTCGACGGTTTTCCGCGGACCACCCCGCAGGCAGCGGCGCTGGACAAGCTCCTCGCCGACCTCGGGACCGCGCTGGACATCGTGCTGGAACTGGTCGTCGACGACGACGAGGTGATCCGGCGACTGTCCGGCCGGCGCACCTGCCGGGGCTGCGGCAAGATCTGGCACGTCGAGTTCGACCCGACCAACCGGGACAGCATCTGCGACCGCTGTGGCGCCGAGCTGTTTCAGCGCGACGACGACAAGCCCGAGACCATCGCCGCCCGCCTGCGGGAGTACGCGGAGAAGACCGCGCCCCTGGTGGACTACTACGGCGCCCAGGGGAAGCTGGTCGGCATCGACGCCACGGGCCCGGTGGAGGACGTCACGGTCCGCGCCATCGACGCCCTGCGGTCGTACGGGGGCTGAGGTCGGCACAGCCGCCGGCCGGATAGAGTGCGAACAGCGGGGTACGCCCAGCGTGCCCCGCTGTTTCGGCAAGGAAAGGTAGCGCCTCCATGCGTCGTCCCCAGCTGGACATCCAGCTGAAGACCCCCGAGCAGATCGAGAAGATGCGCGCCGCCGGCCTGGTGGTCGCGGAGGCGCTCCGCCGGATGCGGGAGGCGGTGGCCCCCGGGGTGAGTACCGCCGACCTCGACGCGATCGCCGAGGCGACCATCCGCGAGGCCGGGGCGGTCCCGTCGTTCAAGGGCTACCACGGCTTCCCGGCGTCGATCTGTTCGTCGGTCAACGAACAGATCGTGCACGCCATTCCGTCGCCGAAGCAGGTGCTCGCCGAGGGTGATCTGATCTCGATCGACTGCGGCGCGATCCTCGACGGCTGGCACGGCGACGCGGCGATCACCGTCGGCGTGGGCGAGGTCGACCCGGCGCAGCTGCAAATGGCCAAGGTCGCGGAGGACGCGATGTGGGCCGGCATCGCCGCGGCCGCCCGCGGCGCGGCCAGCGGTAGGGGCCGACTCACGGACATCTCCCACGCCGTGGAGCAGGTGGTACGCAAGGCTGGCCGGTACGGCATCGTCGACGGCTACGGCGGCCACGGCATCGGCACCGAGATGCACCAGGATCCGCACGTGCTCAACCATGGGCGGCCGGGCAAGGGGCCACGTCTGGTGGCGGGTATGGCGCTGGCCATCGAGCCGATGATCACCCTGGGTTCGCCGCGTACCGCGGAACTCGCCGACGGCTGGACGGTGGTCACCCGGGACGGGTCGCGGGCCGCGCACGTCGAGCACACCATGGCCCTGCTTCCGGACGGGGTCTGGGTGCTGACCGCCCCGGACGGCGGCCGGGCCCGCCTCGGCGATCTGGTGACCAGCCGCCAACCGAGCACCTCGCCGACCGCCTGACGCGGGCCGGTTACCCGGACTGGCGGCACGATGGCATGCTTGCCGGCATGAACGGGCGGGACGGCATGCGGGCAGCGGACTCCGACCGGCAGGCCGTCGCCGAGCGGCTCCGGGTCGCCCTGGACGAGGGCCGGCTGGATCTGCACGAGTACGACGACCGGTTGCAGCGGGCCTACGCGGCCCGCACCTACGCCGAGTTGGACGCCCTGGTGGGCGATCTGCCGGCGGCGGGCACGGTGGTGCCGGGC